>DATEZD010000062.1:0-14092 GCA_035255865.1 Candidatus Udaeobacter sp. | reverse complement strand
TCAGTCTCGTCCCGCGTTTTTACGATCCTACAACGGGCTCGATCACAGTTGATTGCCGCGATATTCGCCAGATCACAAAGAAAAGTTTGCGGGCACAGATCGCGATCGTGCTGCAGGACACGTTGCTGTTCTCGACCACGGCTCGCGAAAATATTGCCTATGGCCGGCCGGATGCGACCGAAGAAGAAATTATTGAAGCAGCGCGTCGGGCGCAGGCCGATGAGTTTATTCGGGAGATGCCTCAGGGGTACGGCAGTCTCGTCGGTGAAAGGGGCGGACATCTGAGCGTTGGTCAACGGCAGCGCATTGGAATCGCGCGAGCATTTCTGAAAAATGCGCCCATCCTCCTGCTTGATGAACCAACTTCCGCACTCGATCCGGCTACCGAGTCTGCGATTATGGAAACGATCAAGGAATTGATGCGCGGCCGGACAACTTTGATTGCCACACATCGCCTGGCAACGATTCACAACCTGGATCAAATCATCGTACTCGATCACGGACGGATTATAGAACAAGGCCGCGGTCCGGAACTGATCGCGCGCGGCGGTGTTTACGCGAAACTCTACAGCTCGGGACATTTTCCTTCGTGAGCAACGTTAGAAAAGATCGACACATCGAAGGCGACTGGTGGCCGGAGCCGATCCCGGCAAATGTCGAGTTTGGCGACGGATTTTATTGCGAGACCGCGCAAATCTTCCGCAAGCTTCGAAGCAAGAAGCCGCACGCAGTAATTATCGGCAAGCACGTTTCATGTTACGCGGGCTGTTCATTTGCGATCGGCGAGAATGGCCATTGCACGATCGGCGATTTCACGCTGCTCAATGGCGCGCTGATCATGGCGGAGGAAAAGATCGAGATCGGATCGCATTGTCTCGTTTCATGGAACGTCGGTATCGCCGACTCCGATTTTCATCCGCTCGAGCCCGCGCAGCGCCTGATCGATGCGCAAGCACTCGCGCCTTATTTCAAAGATCGTCCCGCGCGCCCCAAACTAAAAACCGCTCCAGTGAAAATCGCGGACAACGTCTGGATTGGCATGAATGCGGTGATTTTGAAAGGCGTCACCATCGGCGAAAATTCGGTTGTCGCCGCAGGCGCCGTGGTCACTAAAAGCGTTGAACCAAATACCGTCGTCGCTGGAAATCCGGCGGTAGTGGTAAAGCAGTTTCAACAATGAACGGGATCAACGCTCAACGCTCAACGCTCAACGCTCAACGCTCAATTCGGACCGTTGGACGTTGGATGTTGGATGTTGAGCGTTGGATGTTTCTGCTTCGATGAAATCGAAGCGCATTGTCGTGATGGGTTTCATGGGCTCGATGCCCATCGCGGGTGTGATCTGGCAGCACATTCATTACATCGTCGGGCTGCAGCACCTGCGTCACGACGTTTACTACATCGAAGACTCGGCGCGACTTCCGTACAATCCGGAAACTTTCGAAGTAACCGATGAGTTCGATTACGCGGCGAAAGTTCTTGGCCGTTTAGCAGACGAGTTTGATTTCAAAAATCGCTGGGCATTTTGCGCGCGCTATTTGCCGGGCAATCCAACTGCCGGTCTGCCATTGAAAAAGATCCGGCAACTCTATCGCGAGGCCGATGCGATCCTGAACGTTTGCGGCACACAGGAATTTAACGACGATTTACTTGTTTCCGATCGTATCCTTTACGTCGAGAGCGACCCTGGCGTTGAGCAAATCAAGATCGACAAGGGCGTGAAATCGACAATCGAATATCTGCGACGACATCGCGCGCTTTTCACATTCGGCGAAAACGTTGGGACAAAAAGTTTCCCGGTTCCGACGCACGGATTCAAATGGCTCCCCACACGCCAACCGGTGGTGACCGATTTGTGGAAAACAAAGCGACCTGCTTCGGGTGCTGCCGTTTTTACGTCAGTGGCAAATTGGTCCACGAGCGGGTTGAAAGATATTTCGTGGCGCGGACAGAAATACCTTTGGAGCAAGTCGCGCGAATTTCTTCGGTTCATGGCTGCGCCGAAAAAAGCTGGTGAAACATTCGAACTGGCGACGAACATCGAGCACACCGCGACCCGCAGAAAACTTGAGCGCAACGGCTGGCGCCTGTGCTGCCCCCTGCAAATGAGCGTCGATCACTGGCTTTACCGCGATTACATCCAACGCTCCAAAGGCGAGTTCACCGTGGCCAAGGACCAATACGTTCGGCTCAACTCCGGCTGGTTCAGCGACCGGAGCGCGTGTTATCTCGCAGCAGGTTGCCCGGTCATCACTCAGGAAACGGGCTTCACCAAAAATTATGGCGGGAAAGCAGGTCTCTTATCCTTTCGATCCTTGGGGGAAATTGCTGAAGCTGTGAAAAGAATCAACGCCGATTACTCGAAACATTCCCGGGCTGCTTACGATCTTGCCCGCGAAATCTTCGAAGCAAAAAAAGTGCTTAAATCCATTCTTGATCGCGCGAACATTTGACCTGTGGAGTTTCGGGCGGTTGCGAGATGCAGCCCATAGCTCTCCAGAGCTTGAAGAGCGCTTCAAGGCCGATTGTTGTTTTTTTCTTTAAATTGGGGTTTCCGAGGAACCAAAGGACAGCGCTCCTCCGAATCCCATGCAAAACCGCTTTTTTTCCCGATGGCTGACGGTCAATCCACTGAGTCTGCATTGCGCGACACTGCCGAACAATTCCAGATCCTTGTGGATAGCGTCGAAGAATACGCGATCTACGTGCTCGATCCGAGCGGCAACGTGGTGACGTGGAATAGAGGCGCACAGAAAATCAAGGGGTACACGGCGGACGAAATCATCGGCAAGAACTTTGCCTGCTTTTATACGGCAGAGGACGTCGCTGCGGACAAGCCCCAGCACAATTTGCGCGAAGCGGCGCGTCGCGGACACATTCGTGATCAGGGGCTGCGGATCCGCAAGGATGGATCCACTTTTGAAGCCGAAGTGGTGTTAACGGCGCTGCGGGACGCCAACGGCAACGTTCGCGGATATTCCAAAGTCACGCGCGACATCACCGATCAGATTCGCAGCCGGGAATTTGAAGCGGAAAAAATTGCGGCCCAAAAAGCAAGCAAGGCTAAGGATGACTTTCTCGCAGCGCTCAGCCACGAGCTGCGCACGCCGCTGACACCTGCCCTGGCAGCAGCCACCTATCTGGAAGACAACGCGGCAAAACTTCCGCCGGAGTTCGCACAAGACGTACAAATAATAAAACGCAACGTGCAATTGCAGGCACGGTTGATTGACGATCTTCTCGATCTCACCCGCGTCGCCCGCGGCAAGCTTCACCTCGATTTGGAAAGTTGCGACGCGCACTTGGTTATTCGCAACGCAATTGAAACCGCAAGTTCCGCTATCGCGGCGAAGAAATTGAAACTCTCGACCAAATTGCACGCGAAAGAACACTACATTCTGGCTGATTGCATCCGGCTTCAGCAAGTCTTTTGGAATTTGATCAACAACGCGGTGAAGTTCACGTCACCCGGTGGACAGATCGCCATCGGCACCTACAACGATCAGGGTGGTCGATTCCATTTTGACATTACAGACAACGGCATTGGAATTGAACTGAAGCGGCTGGCTTCGCTGTTCGTGCCGTTTGAGCAGGCGGATGCTTCTGTGACCCGGCAGTTTGGCGGGCTTGGCCTGGGCCTCGCGATTTCAAAGCATCTGGTTGATCTTCATCATGGCAAAATCGAGGCGGAGAGCCGTGGCCGGAGTTTCGGTGCCACGTTTAAGGTGACTCTTGAGACACTGCCAGAAGGAGTTAGACGAACGGAGCTGGAATCCAGGGCTCCCCGGCGTGCGCAAAAGGGTTTGCGCATCTTGCTCGTAGAAGACCACCGGGACACGCAACGCACATTTTCGCGCCTGCTCACACATTTCGGACATGAAGTTCTTACCGCGAATAGCAAACACGGTGCGCTGAAACTGCTGGCCTCGGGAAACATCGATGTGCTCTTGTGCGACATCGGCCTCCCGGATGGAAACGGTTATGAGGTGGTCTCGCAAGCCAAGCGAAAACAGCCGCTCAAGGCCATCGCGATCACCGGCTTCGGCACGGAAGAGGACTTCCGCCGCTCGAAAGAAGCGGGATTCGATTCTCACCTCGTTAAACCGGTCGACCTTCACGAGCTGCAAACTGTTCTCGATCAGGTCGCCTGAGCCACGCGCCGTTCGTCTCAGCAGTCGCGGCTTCAGAGCAAATTTTCGATCTCGCGATTCCTTTGCAGTGAGGCGAAATCGCAGCCATGTTGGCCTTTGCCAGATTTGAACGTGCGAAGTGTGCAGCGTGTCAGTGTGTGCGACAAAGCCATTTGCAAATTCAAATCCCAATCTTGATTTTCGATTACGCTGTTTAAGTTTCCAGCCTTTGCGCCCATGAAGCGTCTTGTTGTTATTATTTACTTTGGCCTTTTGCTTGCGCCGTTTTTACGCGCGCAGGAAAGCACGCCGGAGCAGCCTGCTGTGGAACCGCAGGTTCCAGGGCAGCAACCCGGGGCGTCAAGATCGAGTCCGCCTGGACAGGCGGTCGTTCCGGTCCCCGTTCCGATTGCGCCGCCAAAACCAAACGGGCCGGTCCAGAAAAGTCTTGTGCGAGTCACAGCCACGGCAGTGGAACCTGATTACAGGGCGCCGTGGAATGCGGGAGGGCTTCAGCGCGGCGTCGGCGCCGGGTTTGTGATAAGTGGCAATCGCATTCTGACAAACGCGCATGTCGTCGCCAACAGCCGGTATCTCACCGTGGAGCGCGACGGCGACCCCAACAAATATCCGGCCACGGTGCAATTCGTGGCGAATGATTGCGACCTCGCGCTTATCACGG
Source organism: Candidatus Udaeobacter sp. (assembly GCA_035255865.1). Lineage (GTDB taxonomy): Bacteria > Verrucomicrobiota > Verrucomicrobiia > Chthoniobacterales > UBA10450 > Udaeobacter. Next base: position 9,280 of record DATEZD010000062.1, on the reverse strand, counting down.
TGTCGGCTCCGGATTTTTTCAAAAACATGATCCCGCTGAAATTTGGCGGCATTCCCGCGCTGGAATCCACCGTCTCGGCCTATGGTTATCCAATTGGCGGTGAACGGATGTCGGTCACGACAGGGATCGTTTCGCGAATTGATTTTCAGCTCTATACGCATTCCTCGATTGATCAGCATCTAGCGATCCAGATCAGCGCGCAGATCAACCCGGGCAACAGCGGCGGCCCGGTGATGCAGGATGGCAAAGTGGTCGGGGTCGCGTTCCAGGGTTACAGCGGCGACGTCGCGCAAGGTGTGGCCTACATGATCCCAACGCCGGTGATCACTCGGTTTTTGAAAGACATCAGCAACGGGCACTATGACGAATATCCCGATCTCGCGATCACCTATGCGAAATTACAAAATCCGGCCCAAAGACGGTTTCTCGGACTTAAGGATGACGATCGCGGCGTGCTCGTGAGCTCTGTCGTCGCGGCCGGGCCATCGGATGGCATTCTGCGCCAGGGTGACGTCCTTTTGGACATCGACGGGCATCCCATCGCAAGCGACGCGAATGTCGAACTGGAAGGCGAGCGCGCGCAGTTCGAGGAAGTCGTCGAGCGGAAGTTCAAGGGCGATTCTGTCAAGTTCGACATTTTGCGGGACAAGCAACCGATGACGGTGACAATCAATTTATACAAGCCCTGGCCGTATTCGGTTCAAGGCCATAGCTACGACGTGCGACCGCGTTACCTCCTTTACGGCGGCTTGCTTTTTCAACCGTTAAATCTGGACATGCTGGAAGCCTATCGCTCAACGGATCTGCGCCTACGACATTTCTTCGAATATTTTATTCTGGAGCAAATTTATTTGCAGCATCCCGATGTCATTGTGCTGAGCAACATTTTGCCGGACCCGATCAACACCTATCTGGCCCCCTACCGCGGCGGGATTGTGGACGAGGTAAACGGCAAGAAAATTCGGACTCTCGACGAATTGGCGAACGCTTTTGCACAAGCCCCGGAGCGCTTGGTGATTCGCATGATTGGTGACGGTCCTCCGCTGGTGCTTGATCGCGACAAGGTGGAAGCTGCGCGCGAACGAATCAAGGCGCGCTACAACGTAGTGAAAGAGCAAAACCTCCAGGAACGACCGGAGCCAGGCGCAGCGAAGCAGGCGAACAAAACCTAGCGGATTTAACCACGAATGGACACGAATGGACACCAATGCTTTCGGTCGCCGCGGCGACCTTTGGAGTGCGGCGGCTTCACGCCGCCTTCCTCCGCTCTACGACCGTAGTGCGTACTCATGAGCGATGACAAACGAACCAACGAATTTCAGAAATCAAGGACTCTAAAATGTTAAGACGCTCGTTTATTACTCTTGCCATCGTTCTTGTCGCAGCTAGTGGGACGCTGGCGAAAAAGGAACCTGCCATCCCGTCCTCGGCAGGTAAGCAAAAACAGCTGGCGCTAGTCCGCGTAAATGTGACCGGGCAGGCGTACGATTATTTTCGGCCCTGGCAAAAGAAAGCGCCGTTTTCAAAGCGAGCGCTCGGAGCGGTTCTGTCCAAGGGCCGTGTCCTTGTCACCGCTGATCTCGTTACAAATCAAAATTACGTTGAACTCGAGCGCGCCGAGTCGGGCGAAAAGACGGCAGCAAATGTGCAGGTGATTGATTACGAAGCGAACCTTGCGCTCCTTGAACCGGCGGAGAAAACATTCCTCGACGGAATCAAGCCGCTCGAAATCGCGCCTGACACGGTGGTCGGCGACCGCCTCGCCGCGTGGCAATTGGAACCGACCGGCGCTTTGCTCGCGACAGAAGGCCTGGTGACAACAGTGCAAATGACGCCGTACCCGATCGACGTTGGGCAATTCCTCACGTACCGCATCAGCATTCCGATGCAGTATCGGGAGAACAGTTACACGGTTCCTCTGGTCAAGAACAACAAGCTCGCTGGACTTCTCCTGCGTTACGATTCGCGCTCGCAACTGCTGGACGCCATCCCGGGGCCGGTCATCACGCATTTTTTGAAGGAGGCCGAAAGCCAGAACTATCGTGGCTTCCCTTCTGCTGGATTCTCATTTTTTCCGATGCGCGATCCGCAGTTGCGTGAATTCGCCAATGAAAAGGGCAAAGGCGGCGGCGTTTACGTTACAAATGTGGAACCAGGCACGCCGGCAATGAAAGCCGGACTCCAGGTCGGCGACACCGTGACTAGGATTGGGAACAATGAAATCGATCAGAATGGAAACTATGTGGATTCGCTTTACGGCAAGATCGAATTCACAAACTTGCTGACAGCGCACGCTTACGCCGGTGATGTCATCCCATTCCATATTCAGCGCGACGGAAAGCCGATGCAGGTAAATGTGACTCTCGAACATCGCGACGCGAAGGATTACGTGAGCCCTCCATATTATCTCGACCAGCCGCCGCGCTACTATGTTCTCGGCGGTCTGATTTTTCAGGAACTATCCCGGCAATATCTCAAGGAATGGGGACCGAACTGGCAACGAGAAGCTCCACAGCGTTTGGTTTACATGGACCATTTCCAATCCGAGCTTTTCCCGCAGAGGAATCGGCGCGTCGTGATTCTCAGCCAGGTGCTCCCTGCCAACAGCACCATCGGCTACGATGAGCTTGCGTATCTGACGGTGACCAAGGTGAACGGCAAAGAAATTAAATCCTTAGACGATCTGGCCGAAGCGGCAAAACAACCCATCAACGGTTTCATCAAAATTGAAACCGAAGAAGATCCGAAACAAATCGAGCTCGACGCCTCGCAGGTGACCGCCGAAGCGCCGGCCCTTCAAGAAAACTACGGCATCTCTTCGCTGCAAAGGTTGCAGTGATCTCACCGCGATCGGCGGCTCCCAGCTGGATCTCTTAACGATCAGCGTCATCAACAGCCGCATTTGCCGTGCGCGGCTTTGACAGGAAACGTTCGACTTCGTCGTTGTAGGTCTCGAATGGATTCCCCATGACCAGAAAATCGCGACTGTCGCAGGCGATCGAATCCCAGTTGATCACATACGGGATCCCGCAGGCACGGGACTGGAAAAAAGCAACTGCCCGCGCGCGACCTGATGCGCGCGTATTAGCGGGAGGGACGTGCGTCGCGCTGGGACGGCGCACGCTGTTGTTCCACTCCGCAATCCGTTTTCCAGGCGTAACGCCAAAGAACAAGCCGCGCCGTGGATCGATGTTGTGATATTCAAGATCGATGCTTTGCAGCCATGGATCGTCCCAGCTTACTCCTTCGGCTTCGACAAACGCTTCCAGTAACCATTTCTTCGTAATCCAATCAACCCCGCCAATGAGCGCGTGGTGATTGTGCGGGATTGCTTCAAGAACGAATCCCCAGTTTTCCAGTAACCAGTTGGTTTCCGCGCTACTATTGTGCAGATGCTTCTGCGCCAGGTGATGAAATTCCCACTGCACGTCCTGCGCGCCGATGGTTTTGCCGTTCTCGAGCTGAACAATCCACATTTGAGTGGGATCACGAGAAATATCCCGCGTGCTCTGTACTGCGTCGGCCAGGACAAGATTTCGCGGCAAACGGCCCTCTTCCAGCAATGACAGAACGCAGGCAGTCGTCCCGATTTTCAGGGCATTGGCATAGGGGCTCATGTTCGAATCGCCAATGAGCAAGTGCAGCCGGCGATATTTTCGGTAATCAGCCAGCGGCTCGTCGCGCGCGTTGATGATGGCGCGATTGAATTGCACCCATTGATAAATGTCGTTCACGATGTGATCGGCGCGCTGACTGAGTTGAAAACTGACTTGGGCTTCCGGTCGCGGCGGCTCGAAATCGAACGCGAGCGGATTCGACTGACCGACACGCCCCGACCCGGTGAAGATCTGGCGCGTCGCTAAAAACGTCAGCAGCGTTCCCAGGATCGGGGGCGTGAACTGCGCCTCCCGTTTCATCAGATAATTCTCGTGGCAGCCGAACGTCGCCCCGGTATGATGATCCACGTTGTTTTTGATGAACGAGACGCGACCCTCAGCGCCAAGCGCAACGAGTGAAGATTGCAGCAAGTCGTCCCCGGCTAACTCGTAGGTCACAAGATCGTGCAGATGCAAACACTCCGGCGACGCGTACTCGATGTGTCCCATGTCCAGATAGAGACGCCCACCGTTGAGGAGAAATCCTCCGTTTCCGGGCGGTTCCTCGTAGTCCCGGTAATGCAAATCGATTGTTCCAGCGTCTGCCTTTCGGAAAAGATAATTTTTAACCTTCGCCGGCCACAACTCCGAATTGCCGTGCGGTTCTTCTTCGCTCAGAAGACAGCCGTATTCGGTCTCAATTCCAACGATCCGGTCCATCGCAGGCAATTATGCACTGAATCCCAATTTGGCTAAGCTAAAAAGCAGTTGCCCTTGAGCTCATTTTCTCCCCGCAACGGCGAGAGGCGAATGCTCTGCTGGCATGCGGATCAGTTCACAACATGGGGAGTTCGACTCTCCCTTTCGATGTATTAGCGCTGAAAGCGCCGACTCATAACAGCCTGGGGCAACGCCCCAGGGGATTCAGGCCGCATAGCGAATGAGCGCTGAAGGCGCGATTCATCAGCGCGTTGAGTGGCGCTTTCAGCGCTCGCCCCTCCGCAACACGAATTCCTAGGGCGATGCCCCAGGCTCAAGGTTGCACAGCGCCTTTGGCGCTAAAGACGTGCCCTTCCGCAAAGGGAGAGGATTGCCTGCCGCGCCGTAGCACAGCGTAGGCGGGAGGTGAGGGATTGTTTCCGTCGGCTTGAACCATGCGGGAGAAGGCTCAAGTTTCCTCCATGGCCACATTTCCTCTTCGCAGTCCTTCCGAAAAAGTCGGCGGCCTTTTTTATTTCGGCCGGATGCTCGACAAAATCCGAGTGCATGCCAAAGGCGAATTATCTTCCGACTATCACGCCAACCTGGGAAAGGGCTTCGACGAGAAATGCGTAAAGTTTCTGCGAGTGAATTACGATCAATTAGTCGAGCGCGTGAAAAAAGGCGGCACCGATGAGGAGATTTTGCAGTGGTGCTTCAGCGTTGGGCGCAAACCGTCTGAAAGCGACGTTTACGTTTGGAACGAATTCATGCGCAAGCGCGGCTGGAACGACGAAATCTCCGAGATGGTGGAACGCCGCAAAGCGGAGGCAGGAATGTCTGATAGATCGGACATCCAGACATCCTTCCAATTTATCGATGCTGACGAAGGACGACTGCCATAGGCAGAAGCTCCAGGTTCCAATCCCCAAATCCCAGAGAATTTTCAAGCGCCAACACTACGCGGCCACTTCCGCGATGTCATGTTGAGCGAAGCGAAACATCTCTGATTATAAACTTGGCAAGCTAGAAAAATGATCTGAGATCCTTCGCTCCGCTCAGGATGACAATCGGGTGACAGGAGATTGGATGTTGGGATTTGGGATTTCCCATCGGCTATTCCGCCAGCGTATCGATTCGCTCGGCCAAACCAAAATCAAGCTCGGTCAGCCCGCCTTTGCTATGCGTTGAGAGAACCAACCGCACTTTGTTGTAACGAATGTCAATGTCGGGATGGTGTTCTTCTTCCTCGGCCACTTCCGCCACGGCATTTACGAAATCAATCGCATCGGCAAAATCATCAAACTCAAAAGTGCGCTCGACGTGTTTTTTCTCCAGCTCCCATTCCGGGATCTTTTTCATGCGATCTTTCAGATCAGCAGTTTTGATCAAGTCCGCCATAACGGCACAACGAGTAACACCCGAAAATCGTTTTGCAATGCCAAATCGAGTGGGTGTCATCTCGAGCGCAGTCGAGGGATCTCACAGTAAACCCACGGCTAATTCCACGGAATCCTTCGGCTCCGCTACGCTTCGCTCAGGACGACAGAATCTTCCTGAGGTTTTTGACTGAATCGAAAACTTCCACCGCGCAATGGCGCGCTTGCTTGGATAGCCGCGGCCAATCTCGCAAGACTCTTTTGACAGCGGCTTCCGCCTCATCGGCGTCTCGGATAAAGCTGAATCCGTTTTTTGCAGGAAGATAACGTTCGGCGCCACTGTCTTCAGTAATCACAGGCCGGCCCAATGCGAGAAAAGCCGCGGCGCGATCACTGATCCAGCCGGTGCGCCATGCTACGTCAACGCCTTTGATGGCGGTAAATTCAGCAAGCGTTTTGCCCAGGTAGCGGCGGTAAGCGGTCGGCGTGCGCGCAACCCGGTGCGGATCGGCAATCTTCCAGCCGCGACGTTGCAGTCGTTGTCTTTCCGGATCCTCCGCAGCGATGTTCATCGCCAGTTCGAACTGCGCCTCCGGTACACGGCTTGGAAGATCCAAGTAAGGCTCGAAGGCAAATTTCTTTGATAAATCCGGAAATTCACCCCCGACCTCTACGGCACCGCTCCAATACCATTGCCCGACTGTTGTAAATTTCGGTGCGCGCGGCCGCGGTTGCGGCCGGAACAATTTCGTGTCCACGAGCGGATAAAATGTTTTCCAGGCGAGAGCTGATTTCGGCAGCTGGCAATCGCCTCTATGCACATTGAGTCCGATCGTCCAGAATTCGTGATGGGTCGACTGCCCCATGTCCATCTTTGTCATCCAATAGAAGATTTCGCTTGGGTCGAGATCGCAAAAAATGCGCCGCTCAAATTTCAGCAGCAGCGGCGGATGGATCGAATACGCGAGATTAAGCAGGACATTCGGTCCACCGAGGCGCTCGAGCAGCTCACGTTTCGACATTCCGATGCAGCGTATCCCATCTGGATCATGCACGTCGGACGCGGGCTTTTGATAAAGCAAACAATATCGCCCGGCCAATCCGTGCACCCGCAATTGCCTCTGGAAATTCTCGATCTTGGATTGATCGGCCACAGCATTGTCCGTCGCCGGCAACAGCTCAAGCCAGATCGCATCCACCTTCAGTCGTTGTAGTCCGAGCATCCATTGCAGTGGCACGGAGAAATTTCCGCCGCCTTCGCGGTATTTCGCCGCAAATCCGCAGCCGAGGAAGATGGTCACGCGAGCAGAATCGTCATTCTGCTCGCGTGCTCAAGGGCCAATCGCAATTAGAAGATCCGGCGGCGCAGCGTGGCCGCTTTACCGGTCAACACCTGAGGTTGTACAGGCCGCCCAGTGCAAAGATCCGCATTCGGAATCGGAATTATCGAACCCAGGAATTGCGGCTGCTGCCGCACGTTTAGCTCCTGTTCCAGGTCGTAACCGAAGCCAATCAATTGCGGCTCGTGCAGGAATGTGCTGTACATGAGCATTCCCGCCGGCCTTCCGTTATCGCGAATCCCGACCGGAAGCGACAGGTTTGGATAACCCGCTACGGCTGGCCCGGTCGAGTTTGTCAGGTGCGGCGCGACAATGGCGTCGAGATCTTGGGCGGCCAGTGCATCGTCGATTCCGGAGCGCGCGGTACTGCGAGCGTGTGTTCGCGCCGCCACGTAAACGGGATCGCTGGGGTAGCCGGGGTGCTCTTCGGACGATTCGAAGATCTCCTGACCATAATAAACCAGCTCCTGCGTACAATGTGCATTGTTAAAGGCGATTAAATCCGCCAACGTTCGCATGTTTGTGTGAGTCAGCGTGGCTAGGTAATCGGCGATTTGCGCCCGAAATTCATACTGAAGCGCGAGGAACTCATCATCAGTGTAGGCGAACACATCGCCAGTATCGGTGTCCACAATGGTCGCACCGAGGCTTTCCATCACGTCAAGCGCGTGCTCCGCAAATGCCACTGTCAGTTCGTCGCCCGGAATGCCGCTGCCGTAATAGCTGTAATCGAAAAAGCGAGCGTCGCGTCCGATCCGTGCGCCTTCGAGCGAACCGCGTTGGAGAAATTGCGTGTAATCGTTCGGCAACTGGTGCCCAATGACTTCGCCCCATGGCGACTGCAATACTCCCAGAAGAATTGCAACATCGGTGACGCTGCGCCCCATGGGGCCGGCGGTGTCTTGCTCGTGGGCAATTGGAATAATGCCGTCTTGCGAAACAAGGCCGACTGTCGGTTTTAAGCCGACGATGTTCTCGACAGCAGAAGGTCCCGTGATTGATCCATCTGTCTCAGTACCGACAGCCGCCGCGCACAGATTCGCAGCAGCGCCATTGCCCGAACCAGCACTGGATCCCCATGATGTATAGCTCAGGTCGTAGGCGTTCTTTGTATCGCCGCCCCGCGCGCTCCAGCCGACGGCGAGAGGATAGACGTTGTCATTGCCTCGGAAGTTCGCCCATTCGCCCAGATTCGCTTTGCCAAGAATGACAGCGCCCGCTGCACGCAACTGCTGAATGATGATCGCGTCGGCTGGCACATGGCTGTTCACTAATGCAAAAGAGCCCGCGGTGGTTTGCATGTTGTCGTCGGTCGCGATGTTGTCCTTGACGAGTATGGGAATCCCGTGAAGTGGACCACGGACGTGTCCACGGCGGCGTTCGTTATCGAGCTGTTGCGCGATGGATACCGCGTTCGGATTTGTTTCGATGACCGAATTGAGCAACGAGTTCAATGACCCGATTCGTCTGATATAACCCTTCACCAAATCCTTGCTGCTCAGCTGCCCAGAAGCCATGGCCGCCTGAAGCTGAGGGATCGTGGCTTCAATAAAATCGAAATCGCCTGCGGCTGAAGCAGACTGTCGCAAAAGCGAGCTGAGTCCTCCGGTCACCAGTGCCGCGCTTCCGGCAGCGGTTGTGCCGAGAAACTTTCGGCGAGTGATCGTGTGATCGAGGTGAGTTCGGTCAGAGTCTTGCTTATTCATGTTATTCTCCAGTTGCAGTGTTTCGTGTGAACAGCCGTGGGCTCACTGTTGGTGACTTGTCCCGGAAGAAATCCGGTTGGGTCGTTTTCGACTGTGGGGTTGGCGTTGTTCGCGAGATCAACTCCATAGCTCTTGTGAGCAAATCGATTCTCAATTCAAAAACGGTCGTAATCTACTTTCATTTTCTTCGCCTTGTTTGACGGTTACCTCTTCCTCCGCAAATTAGCTTCTCTTCACGGGCGCCCGTAGCTCAACTGGATAGAGCATCTGACTACGGAGCGATACCGCTACGACGGTCGAATGGCAAAGGCTACGGCGTTTGCTACGGAAGTTTGCCGTGCCCTCGAAGCGTTCCGTGTTAATAGGCTTGTGCTCATTACAAATCGGCCAAAATGTTAAGAGCTGAAAAAGGGCTATAGGGGCAGCAGCGGCGAAACCGACGCCGCGCCAACCGCCGAAAGGTAAAGAGTCGCTGCATTCTCTGCCCGTAACTCACCCGATAGAGGAGCTGATTTGTAATTCAAGCCTAACGAGTTGCGCAGATTTTCATTGCGTTGCAT
>DATEZD010000061.1:0-5406 GCA_035255865.1 Candidatus Udaeobacter sp. | reverse complement strand
TTCTTACACGTCATAATACATCGCGAATTCGTAAGGGTGCGGCCTTAAACGGAGCGCGTCGTATTCTTTTTGTTTCATGTCGATCCAGTTGGCGATGAAGTCTTCGTTGAAGACGTCGCCGCGCAACAGGAAGGAATGATCCGCTTGGAGCGCTTCGATTGCGCCACGAAGTGAATCTGGGACGCTTGCGACCTGCGCAAGTTCTTCCGGTGGCAACTCGTAGAGATTTTTGTCGAGCGGATCGCCGGGATCGATGCGGTTTTGGACGCCGTCGAGGCCGGCGAGCAGCATGGCCGAGAACGCGATGTAAGGATTCGCCGACGCGTCAGGCGTGCGGAATTCGAGCCGCTTCGCCTTGGGACTTGCGGAATACGTGGGAATACGAACTGCGGCAGAACGATTGCGCGCCGAATAAGCGAGATTCACTGGTGCCTCGAATCCCGGCACAAGACGCTTGAAACTGTTGGTCGTTGGATTGCAAAAGCAAGTGAGCGCAGACGCATGTTTCAAGATCCCGCCGATAAAGAAGAGCGCCATTTCACTCAATCCCGCATAACCGTTTCCGGCGAACAGTGGCTTCCCATCTTTCCAAAGGGAAATGTGGGTGTGCATGCCGGAACCGTTGTCGGCGAACAGTGGCTTCGGCATGAACGTGGCCGTTTTGTTGTGTCTCCTCGCGACGTTGCGAATGATGTATTTGTAGTACTGCATCGAGTCGCTCATCACTTTCAACGGCGCGAAACGAACATCGATCTCGGCCTGGCCGGCAGTGGCCACTTCGTGGTGCTGTTTATCGACCGGGATGCCTGCTTTCTCCAACTCCAGCGCCATTTCGTTGCGAATATCTTGTAGAGAATCCATCGGCGGAACGGGGAAATAACCTTCCTTCGGCCGAATTTTGTAGCCGACATTAGGAAACTCTTCACGGGCACTGTTCCAATGGCCTTCGACACTGTCCACGAGATGGAATGACGAATTGCCCGAGTAACTGAAGCGCACGTCGTCGAAGATAAAAAACTCGGCCTCCGGTCCGAAAAATGCCGTATCGGCAATGCCTGTGCTCTTTAAATAGGCTTCTGCTTTTTCGGCGACACCACGCGGGTCACGATCGTACGGTTCGCGCGTAATCGGATCGACAATCGTGCAAATCAAACTCAGTGTCGGTTCAGTATTGAAAATGTCGATCCATGCCGTCGCGGGATCAGGAATGACGAGCATGTCCGAGGCGTTAATGACTTTCCAACCGCGGATGCTCGAGCCGTCGAAGCCGAGTCCGTCCGTAAAAACGTCGTCGCTATAATCGCTGAGGGTGGTGGTGAAATGCTGCCACGTGCCGGGCAGATCCGTGAACTTGAAATCCACGAGTTTGACCTCGTGGTCTTTGATCATCTTGCTAACGTCGGATGGAGTTTTGTCTTTGGCCATAGTTGGTGTTGTTAGTTGATAGTTGAGAGTTGATGGAAAAGGGAAATGACGAAATCCGGATGAGGAATGCCGAAGGAATGACTAAATGACGATGCCAGCACCTGGCTTGATTTCGTCATTCGAAGTTCGTCATTGTTTCGTCATTCGACATTCGAGCTTCGTCATTAAATTCACACCGCTTTTTCGCCGATCTCTTCTGTTCGGATGCGTACTGCGTGTTCCACCGGGAGAACGAACACTTTTCCATCCCCGATCTTGCCTGTCTTGGCTGCGCCGACCACCACGTTTACCGCTCTCTCCACCATATCGTCCGCCATCACCACTTCCACTTTCACTTTCGGCAAAAAATCCACCGTGTACTCGCTCCCGCGGTAAATTTCTGTGTGCCCTTTTTGCCGGCCAAAACCTTTGACTTCAGTAACGGTCATGCCTTCGATGCCAAGCTCGGCCAGCGCTTCTTTGACCTCTTCCAGCTTGAACGGTTTAATGATGGCCTCCAGTTTTTTCATGTCGAAGTAAACTCGGTATCGCGCGGTACTTTGCAACCCGCCTTCGTTACGCTACGGCGCGGCAGGTCGAAAGCTATGCGCAGCACGCGCTCTCATAGCAATGCCGCGATGCGAATGCAATCACGAATTTTTTCGCGATAGACGCGGCTGTGCCCGTTGATCGTCAGTTACATTAAGCTGGATATGAAATATGATCCGACGGGTTAGTCGCTTCTCCGTTCGCAAGGGCAGGGAGAGGTGAAAAAAACTCCAGAAGGCACGGTATAATTTTCTCGACTTCGCTCGGAATGACAGGTCACACGTAGGCAAATTTGCCAAATGTTTTTGACGCTTATACTGCAAACTAATGCCGCGCGATTCTTTCGTTCATCTGCACTTGCACACTGAATATTCGCTTTTGGACGGCAGTATCCGGATGAAAGAGCTGATGAAAAAGGTGGCGGAATACAAGATGCCTGCCGTTGCCATCACGGATCACGGCAATTTGTTTGGCGCGATTGAATTTTACCAGGAAGCGCAGCGCGCCGGGGTAAAACCGATCATTGGTTGCGAAGCTTATATCGCCCCCGGTTCGCATAAGGACCGGCCGGGATCGCGGCGCGATGCGGCATACCACTTTACGCTTCTGGCCCAGGACGAAACTGGCTATCGCAACCTGGTAAAGTTGATTACGGCAGCGCACCTGGATGGATTTCATTATGCGCCCAGGATCGATAAACAGCTTTTGTCGGCGCATGCAGCAGGGCTGATTGGGTTGAGCGGTTGTCTTGCGGGCGAAATCAATAGCGCAATTCAGGCGAATAATCTCGAGAAGGCTACACAGAGCGCCGCCGAATACCGCGACATTCTGGGCCCCGAGAATTTCTTCATGGAAATGCACGATCACGGCATGGAAGAGCAACACCTGTGCAATCGTGTCCTGCCGAAGATTGCCCGGGACATCGGTGTCGGACTCGTTGCCGCGAACGACGTTCATTTTTTGCGCCGGAGCGATCACGCCGCGCATGACGTGATGCTGTGCATCGGAACCGGGAAAATGGTCCAGGACGAAAACCGGATGAGATATGTGCCGGAGTTGTATTTCAAAACCCCCGCGGAAATGCATGAAATCTTCCGCGATTTTCCCGAGGCGATCTCGAACACGCTCGAAATCGGAGAGCGTTGCCATTTCGATCTCGAGTTTGGGCGTTCGAAATATCCCGAATATCCGGTTCCCTCGGGAAAAACGCGCGAGGGTTATTTGCGTGAGCTTTGTTATCAGGGCCTGCGCGAACGCTACGGCGAGCGCGCAACAACCGAAACTGAATTGCTTAAACGGCTCGATTACGAACTCGGCGTGCTCGAGAAAACCGGGTTCGTCAGTTATCTGCTCATCGTTTGGGATTTCATCCATTTCGCCAAAGAGCGAAGCATTCCGGTCGGCCCCGGTCGCGGTTCGGCTGCAGGTTCGATGGTCGCTTACGTTCTGGGAATTACCGACATCGACCCACTTCAATTCGGATTGATTTTCGAGCGGTTTTTGAATCCGGACCGCGTTTCGCCGCCCGATATCGACGTTGATTTTTGCGAAGCGCGCCGTGGCGAAGTGCTCGAATATGTTCGGCAAAAGTACGGCGAACGCCGCGTCGCGCAGATCATCACCTTTGGCAAGCTCAAAGCGAAAAGCGTCGTGCGCGATGTCGGGCGAGTGATGGGGTGGAGCTATCGCGACGCGGATCGCATCGCAAAGATGATCCCCAATGAATTGAATATCACGCTCGATTCAGCGGTGGAAAAAAATCCGGAGCTGAAACGGGCGGTCGCCACCGAGCCAGCGACGCGCCAACTTTTTGATTATGCGAAAGTTCTCGAAGGCTTGTCGCGGAATGCGGGTGTGCACGCTGCGGGCGTCGTGATCGCGGATCGGGACTTGTCAGAGTACATCCCGCTTTGTCGTGACGTAAAAGGCAACGACGTGATTAGCCAGTACGCGATGGGGCCGCTCAATGACCTTGGCCTTCTAAAAATGGATTTCCTCGGATTGAAAACGCTGACCGTGATCGACGACACGCTCGCGCTCATTCACAAGCGGGAGCCCACTTTTTCGCTGAAGAATATTCCCCTCGACGATACCGCTGCATTCGCCCTGTATAACCGCGGCGAAACGATCGGGCTTTTCCAGATGGAATCAGGCGGGATGACGAGTTTGTCGAAGCAATTCGATGTTAAAAAGCTCGACGACATCATCGCGTTGATCGCGCTTTACCGGCCGGGGCCGATGGAGCTGATCCCCGAATACGTGAAAGCGAAAAAGGGCATTACGCCGATCAAATATTTGCACCCATTGCTGGAAGACATCTGCGCCGACACGTACGGCGTGATGATTTATCAGGAACAGGTGATGGCTGCTGCGAGCAAACTTGCCGGCTACTCGCTCGCGCAGGCTGATCTTCTTCGGCGCGCCATGGGCAAGAAAGACAAGGAAAAGATGGCGAAAGAACGCAGAAATTTCATCGAGGGCTGCGCGCGCACGAACAAGATTCCCGAGAAAAAAGCCAATGCCATTTTTGATTTGCTGGAAAAATTCGCCGGTTACGGATTCAACAAAAGCCACAGCGCAGCCTATGGGGTAATCAGTTATCAAACGGCTTATCTCAAGGCGCATTACCCGGTGGAATTCATGGCGGGTTTGCTGAGCAACGAAATCAATAACACGGAAAAGATTTCGGTTTTTGTCGGCGAATGCAAGCGAATGGGCGTTTGCATTCTGCCACCGGACATCAACAAGAGTGGTCTGAAATTCATGCCTGAAACTGTAGCCGGCATCGGTGATGCCGGCGTCGAAGCGCGAGGATTACGAACGGGTGTCGCCGGCGCCGGGATCGCCGATCCCGGCTACAAAGCCATTCGCTACGGCCTCGCCGCGATCAAGCACGTCGGCGAAACAGCGATGGAATCTGTAATTCGGGAGCGCGAAGAGCGAGGCGAATTCATTTCACTGGAGGATTTCTGCACCCGTCTGGACTCCCGTATTGCGAATCGGAAGATGCTGGAAAGCCTCGTCAAATCGGGCGCGTTTGATTTTGTTGGCAAAGACCGCGCCGAACTGTTTGGCTGCATTGACGATGCAGTTAGTGCATCGGTTGCAGCGCAGCGGGACCGGCTGGCTGGCCAGGTTTCGCTTTTCGATGAGGCAACTGCTCCGACGACGTCGAGAAAGAGACTTGCTAGCCGATGGAGTGACCATGAAAAGCTTTCATACGAGAAAGAGCTTCTCGGTTTTTACGTCAGCGGGCATCCCCTAGACGCGTACGCAGAGGTAATCGCAGCAAAGAATTATCGGTCGATTAACTCGTTAGGCGAGCTCGACGATCGAGCGCCGTTCAAGATCGCCGGCGCAATTGTTCAGGTGGAAAAAAAGTTTACCAGAAAAGAGGGCAAACCGTTCGCAGTCGTTTGGGTCGAAGACCTCACGGACATGCTGGAGGTCGTC
>DATEZD010000060.1:0-6303 GCA_035255865.1 Candidatus Udaeobacter sp. | reverse complement strand
TACGTGACTGCCCGCGGCCTGACGACTTCACCGATCCCGCACGATTCTTCTACGTTTGAGATACGATTTGACTTTATCGATCACCAATTGCGCATCCTCAAAAGCGATGGTGCTGCGCGAACGATCGAACTGAAACCGCGGAGCGTGGCAGATTTTTACAAGGCGATCATGGCGACGTTGGACGAATTACAATTGCCCGTGACTATCAACACCACGCCTAACGAGATCGAGAATCCGATCCCGTTTGATCAGGATGAAGAGCACCGTTCATACGACCGCGATTACGCGAATCGGTTCTGGCGCGTTCTCGTGCAAAGCGACCGCGTGTTTAAAGAGTTCCGCTCGCGTTTTTGTGGAAAGTGCAGTCCGGTGCATTTTTTCTGGGGCAGCTTCGATCTGGCAGTGACGCGTTTCTCCGGCCGACCCGCGCCGCCGCATCCGGGAGGAATCCCTCATCTGCCGGATGCGATTACGCGCGAGGCTTACTCGCAGGAAGTAAGCAGCCTCGGCTTTTGGCCCGGCAACGCAGCCATGCCGACACCCGTTTTCTACTCGTACGCATATCCGGAACCGCCCGGGTTCTCAGAAGCGAAAGTTCGGCCAGATGCGGCTTTTTATGAGTCCAAGCTTCACGAGTTCATCTTGCCCTCCGACGCGGTGCGCAATGCTGAAAAGCCTGACAAAGCCCTGCTGGATTTTGCCCAGAGCGCTTACGACGCCGCCTCACAGCTCGGTAAATGGGACCGCGCCGCGCTGGAGGAGAAGAAACCAACCTTGCATTCCGCTCAGCATCATTCGTAATTTAGGCGCAATGAATCCCGGTTGTGCAGCCGAACAACATGCCTGGCGTGAACTGAAAGACGGGTGGCGCCCATTGTATGGCGATGTGGACAAAATCGGCATTGCAATCGAGTGGCACGACTTTCGCACCGACCATGCCTTTAACTGGGGACGCACTTTCCACCCGCGCAGCTTGGAATTTTGTTTGAATCTCAGCGGACACGGTGCCGTGGGTGGGGAGCGCCGATTGCGGAGCGATTACTTCCCGGGCAACGCCGGCTACTACGCCGTTGCCGACGAACCGTTGCCCGCATCACGTCAGGCGGGCGATCATCATCAATTCGTGACGCTGGAATTTTCGAGGGAGTATTTGCAGAAACAGCTGGTGCAAAACGAATCGGATCTGGAGCCGGAGATTCGCCGGATCATTTTCGGCGACAAAAATAAGACAGTGGTTGCGCCGACGCGGCCGATGACGATTCAGCAACGTGGTGTGGTAGCCACTTTGGCGGAACCTCCGGTGGCGAAAGCAGCGCAAGTTCTTTGGTACCAAAGCAAGGCAATGGAGCTCATGGCGCATTTTTTCTTCGCGCCGAAAGACCCGGAATTTTTTTGTATGCGGCAAAAACGCCTGGCTCGCGAGCGGGTGGAACGGGTCAAGCAAGTGCTGGCGCGGGATCTTGCTAATCCTCCGACTCTGGAAATGATCGGCCAGGAAGTGGGTTGCAGTCCGTTTTATCTAAGCAGGATTTTTTCGCGCGAAGTCGGTCTGACTATTCCACAATATTTGCGCAATTTGAGGATGGAACGCGCGGCAGAACTTTTGCGCACCGGCCGCTACAATGTCACTGAAGCGGCCACAGAAGTCGGATACTCGAGCCTGAGCCATTTCAGCAAAGCATTTTGCGAAACCATCGGCTGCTGCCCGGTGCTTTATCCGGCGGCGAGGAACGTTGTTCTTGATCGTTGAAGCGTTAAATCGTTGAAGCGTTGAAGCGTCCAACGCTGCGCTTGTCATGTTGAGCGAAGCGAAACATCTCTGACTGCTATTTCAGCGCCGGGAAAAGGAATTGGGTGCAGAGATTCTTCGCTTCGCTCAGAATGACAATGATGCTTTGATTGATTTTTTGCTTTGCCGCTTTAACGCTTCAACCCTTTAACGTGCGATGAAAATCACTCGCGCTCTGATTTCTGTCTCAGATAAAACCGGCGTGGCTGCGTTTGCGCGCGCCCTCGAGCGCCAAGGCGTGGACATCATTTCCACCGGCGGAACGGCGGTTCTGTTGAGGAAGGAAAAAGTTCCAGTGCGGGAGATCTCGAACTTTACTGCATTTCCGGAAGTGCTCGATGGACGTGTGAAGACTTTGCATCCTCGGGTGCATGGCGGTCTTCTCTACAAGCGCGGCAACGCGAAGCACGAAGCCGAAGCGCGTGAGTGCGGTTTTGACCCGATCGATCTGGTGGTGGTCAACCTTTATCCTTTTGAGGCCACCGTCGCCAAGCGGGGCGTAGCGTTGGCGGAAGCAATTGAAAATATCGACATCGGCGGGCCGTCGATGATTCGAAGTGCCGCGAAAAATTACGAATCCGTGACGGTCGTTGTTGATCCAGCAGATTACGATGCGGTTCTGGAAAACATGCGCGATAACGACTGGGAAACGACGCTGAAACTGCGTGAGCGCCTTGCGATAAAAGCCTTTAACCGGACCGCGGAATACGATCGAGCGATTGCAAATTTCTTGAACAAGGAGCAGGCGACCGACGCGTCGTTTTCACTTTCGCTTCCGCTGGCGATGCGATTGCGCTACGGCGAAAATCCACATCAAACCGGTTCGCTATATGGCGATTTCGACAAATATTTCGAAAAACTCCACGGCAAGGAACTTTCCTTCAACAACATTCTCGACATCAGCGCAGCGACGAATCTGATCGCTGAGTTCGAAGAGCCGACTGTGGCGATCCTAAAACATACCAATCCATGCGGAGTTGGTTCCGACGCTGATCTTCGCAAGGCTTGGAACAAGGCATTTGCAACCGACAAACAAGCGCCCTTTGGCGGAATAATCGTATGCAACCGTCCAGTGAACGAGCCGCTGGCAAAAGTAATCAGCGAAATTTTCAGCGAAGTAATCATTGCGCCGGATTTTGAGATCGAGGCGCGCGCCATCCTGCAGAAGAAAAAAAACCTCCGGCTGATTCGATTGTTGACTCCGGCGAAGGACGCGCGACCCGCGACTGATCTGCGCTCGGTCTGCGGCGGTGTGCTGGTTCAAGACGCAGATGTCGATGGGGAGATGAAACCGAAGGTCGTGACCAAGAGGAAGCCAACCAAAACGGAGCTCAACGCGATGTTGTTCGGTTGGCGCGTCGTTAAACATGTGAAATCAAACGCTATCGTGTACGTCAAGTCCGACCGGACACTTGGAATTGGCGCGGGCCAGATGTCGCGCATCGACGCGTCGCGCATTGCGGTTTGGAAAGCGAACGAGGCTGGGCTTTCGCTCAAAGGCAGCGCAGTCGCCAGCGACGCTTTTTTCCCATTCCCGGATGGATTGATCGCCGCGGCTGAAGCTGGCGCAACGTGTGCCATTCAGCCGGGTGGCTCAATTCGTGACAAAGAAGTGATCGCGACGGCTAACGAGCGCAAGATGGCGATGATATTCACCGGCATCCGCCACTTTCGCCACTAAGGCCCATTCCTCCGTGGTTTCGCAACAGTGAGTGGACGCTTCGCTCATTTCATTGACACCCGGCTTCAACCGGGTGTCAGCAGCAAACCCGAGCGCGAGCGGTTTCAACGGCTTTTTCTTTGGATGAAAACCGTTCAAACGGTTTTTCTCTGCATCCGGCCATTGCACCGCGCTGAAGCGCGGTGTTAATGAGAGTCTCGCAGCGCATTGCGCGAAATTTTATGATTCGAATGTCTCGATCGGTTGAGGCGCCGCGCGTTTTGAACATCGAAGATTTGCGGCGCGCGGCGAAGCGCCGGCTTCCGCGCGTGGTGTTCGATTACATCGACGGCGGCGCGGAGGACGAATGGACGTTGCGCGAGAATTCTCTCGCATTTGACGCGGTGACGCTTCGCCCGCGTTGTGCCGTGGCAGTGCCGTCCTGCGATCTTCGCACGGTTGTTCTTGGCACGTCTCTGCCCATGCCGCTGATTCTCGCACCTGTTGGAAGCTGCCGGCTCATGTATCCGCGCGGCGAGGAAGCGGCCGCGCGCGCCGCTGGCAGAGCAGGTATCATCTGCACTCTCTCGACACTTTCGGGTTGCCGCCTGGAGGATGTTGCAAATGCATCGGGAGGTCCGGTCTGGTATCAGCTTTATCTGGTCGGAGGACGTGACTGCGCCCTGGCAGCGGTCGAACGCGCGCGCAAGGCAGGCTATTCAGCTCTTGTTGTCACCATCGATACGCCAGTGGCGGGTTTGAGAGAACGTGACGTCCGCAACGGCGCGAAAGAACTCCTCAGCGGCAAACTGGGAGCGATGCTGCCATTTGTGAATCAACTTCTGACAAAACCTCGCTGGCTGGCGGCTTTTCTCGCTGACGGCGGATTGATGAAATTTGAGAATGTCGTCATTCCGGGAAAAGGGCCGATGCCGTACGGCGATGTCACTGCGGCGCTCGAACAGTCCGTTGTGACTTGGGAGGACCTCAAGTGGATTCGCGCGGCATGGAACGGGCCTATCGTGATAAAAGGTATCCACACGCGGGAGGATGCCCGTCGCGCAGTGGATGCGGGAGCGAGCGCGTTGGTCGTTTCCAATCACGGTGGCCGGCAGCTCGACCGTGTTGCGCCGTCTCTGAAAATCTTGCCTGAAGTTGTGGCAAGCGTAGGCGATCGCATTGAGGTCCTGCT
The DNA here is from genome assembly GCA_035255865.1 of Candidatus Udaeobacter sp. Lineage (GTDB taxonomy): Bacteria > Verrucomicrobiota > Verrucomicrobiia > Chthoniobacterales > UBA10450 > Udaeobacter. Next base: position 1,662 of record DATEZD010000060.1, on the reverse strand, counting down.
GGATGGTGGTATTCGCCGTGGCAGCGATATTGTCAAAGCTCTGTGCTTGGGAGCTCGAGCGGTCATGGTCGGACGTGCATACGCCTACGGGCTGGGAGCGGCTGGCAACGCAGGTGTCGCGCGCGCGATCGAGATTTTGCACGCCGATCTTATTCGCACTCTCAAACTGCTCGGCTGCGCGTCAGTCGCAGAACTGGATCAATCTTTTGTAGATGTTCCGCAGGATTGGCTCAGAGAGTGACTATGCGATCCCTCTCAGGTTCGAAAGTCGCCAGAACCAAATACAAAGAATGGCGGCAACGATCAGCGCGACCCAGCTTAAGCCCATTGGAATGGTATGCGTTCCAACAGTGACCTGCGCATGGTTGATCAGGCGCAGCAAGTGGCCAATTGCAAAAATACCGAAAATAATGCTCGCAACGCGTAATCCAGTTGTTGGTGAATTCATGGAGCGATTGTTGTGAACGGGCCGCGATTTGTCAGCAAAAAAGTCGATATCATTCGGTGTTATCCTTTTCGTAATGACGCGGCTTGAACGATGATGCCAACGACCGCAAGGCCGAGAAATACAATGGTCGATCCCGTTGCAGGAAGGACAACTGCGCTTTGAATCAAATGCGCGCCAATGAGGGAGGAAACAACAATCAAAGCCCAATCAAATAAAACGAGCAGGAGGATCGCGCCCACAATTCCGCCCACCAGAAAAACGATTGTAGAATGCTGCCCATAATGAATCAAGAATGCCGCAGCAATCGCGCCGGCAAGTTTGCCGCCCGCGAGAAAACCGAGCACTGCAATCGCAATTTTCTGAAGGAACAACGCGAGCAATGTTCCAATTAAGCCAAGAACGATCGCAACGGTTAGCGCTAACAGAGGAGACGGCTCATGAACCAAGTGTGGCGCAATCTCTACGCCTGCCGCGAAGCCGACTGCGGCGACGCATAGCCAAAAGAGTTTCCGCCCGAAAAACAAAATCACCACGCCGATGAGTGCCCCGACAATCGCGACGGAGAAATGCATCGGCGGAAAAGGATTTTGGACGGCCATGGTTGTAGAGGCGTTTGTGCCAAACGCCTGTTTATTTGATTTCGGCGCTTGACACAAGCACCGCTACATCCAACTCCTTGCCATCTGCCACAAAACACGCGAAGTAAGAGACGCGCTGGCCTGGCATGTCAGGTTAACAATCGATTTCGGGCTGTGGCTCAGCTTGGTAGAGCGCCTGGTTCGGGACCAGGAGGCCGTGGGTTCAAATCCCACCAGCCCGATAAATGATTCTCAACGCTACTGGCGTGGCATAATGGAACCCGCTGTGCTTCCTCAATCGGATCCCGCTCGGAGCGCAAATAATTTGTCACTGAAACGTCGCTGACGAGTCCGCCGATCGCACTTTGCTCGAAAGTAATTTGTGCTATTGCGGCCGAAATTCGTTGACAAGGAGACACTTCGCTTGGAAGATCAACACTCGTTTTTACCATGCTCGCCCCGCGATTTGTCCCGTCCGTGCTTATAAGCACCGTGCCGGTCATTCTTCAATTCCCAATCCCGCAGTCGCGGGACCCCGTTCGTTCCTTGCGCCATATGACGACTCAACTTCTTAGTGAAGCAGCCCAGGTGATCCCGAATCAGCAACTTTTGATCAATGTTGTTTCCAAGCGAGTG
>DATEZD010000059.1:0-13973 GCA_035255865.1 Candidatus Udaeobacter sp. | reverse complement strand
GATCTCCGACACTTCATCGAGAAAAAGCGTGCCGCCATTGGCCTGCTCGAATCGGCCGATGCGCCGTTCCTGCGCGCCGGTGAACGCGCCTTTTTCGTGTCCGAACAACTCGCTCTCGAGAAGTTGCGGCGAAAGCGCCGCGCAATGCACTGTCACAAATTTCGCTTTGTTGCGCCGGCTCAAATTATGGATGGCGTGCGCAGCCAGTTCTTTGCCGGTGCCGCTCTCGCCTTCGATCAGCACATTGGCCGAGGAAGGCGCCACCTGTTTTATGGTCTCTAGGACTTCGTGCAACGCTGCCGAGTCGCCCCAGATGTTTTCGAGGCCGTAGCGTTCGTCGACCTGCTCCCGCAGCGCGCGATTCTCCTGCTCGAGTTTGCGGCCTTGCACGGCGCGCGCGATCAGCATTTCGACCTTGTCGAGGTTGAGCGGCTTTGTGACGAAATCGTAGGCGCCGCGCTTCATTGCTTCGACTGCCACATCGACAGAACCGTAGGCTGTCATCATGATGCAGATCGGCGGACGCGGCATTTTCAGAACGCGATCGATCAACGCCATTCCGTCTTCGTTGCCGAGGCGCAGGTCAGTAAGCAGGACGTCGATCTGCTCGCGGTCGAGTACGTCCATCGCTCCGGCGATGTCCGCGGCGACATACACATCGTAATTGTCCTCAAGCAAACTGCGGAGCCCGTCGCGGGTGTGTTTTTCGTCATCCACAACAAGGATAGTTGGCTGTAAGTTCATCTGCCGGCATAGGAACATAGGCATTTTGCCTGTGTGCCCAGCGGATATTTTATCCGCTGTTTGTTCATCGGGTTGCAAACCCACTGGGCGCACAGACTACAAGTCTATGTTCCGAACATTGGATACCAGATTCTAGCTCCCAGATTTTTATCCAGTATCAAGGATCTGGCATCCAGTATCTATGGCGCTTGGGCTGGAATCATGTATCATCGCCAGGTGTACCAGCGAATTCTTCGCTGTCTGATTTGGATCTTTTTTGCCGGTTCACCAACGGTGTTCGCTGCGGTGGACTCGAGCGACGAGGGGTGGAAACTGGCAGCCGTTCGGGAAAACAATCTCGCGATCTACAGCCGCGCGCGTCCGGGTTCGCCGCTCAAGGAGTTTAAAGCTGTCGGCCCGATTGACGCGCCCACCTACGCCGTTTGTGCAGTGATCGATGACTTCCAGAATTATCCAAAGTTCATGCCTTTCATGACTGAGTGCCGATTGATCAAACGGGATGGCGATTCAATCATTGGATATCAGCGGCTCTCGCCAAAAGTTTGCGCAGATCGTGATTACACATTGCGAGTCTGGAAGAGGTCTTGGCCGGCCTCTGATGGCCGGGTCTTTGTGAGTCAATGGTCGCCGGCGAACGACCTCGGCCCGCCCGAAACGAAAGGCGTAGTGCGGGTAAAAGTTTGCGAGGGCAAATGGCTGCTTGAGCCGGAAGGCGTAACCAAGACTCGCGCCACTTATTCCGTTTACACTGACAGCGGCGGCTTCCTTCCATCGTTCCTGGCAAATCATGTGAGCCTGACGGGAATAAGCAGGCTCTTCGCGGCCATTCGCAAACAGGTCAAAGATCCAAAATATGCCATGGTTGCTCCGGCATCATCGGTATCAGCTACACGTTAGCGAAATCGATCTTGGTACCGACGCGGCGCGGTCTTTTCTCAGACTCATGAGAGCGAATCTTTTCCTGTCTTTAGTCGCAGCGGCCAGTGCGCTTGCGCTCAGCAATCCGGCTTTGGCCGAGCGCGCGCCCGAGATTCCAAAGAAACCCGTCTCCACGGAATACCACGGCGTCACGGTGGAAGATCCATATCAGTGGCTTGAAAATGATGAGGACCCACAGGTGAAAGCGTGGTCGGACGCGGAAAATCAACGAACACGCAAATATCTCGACAGTTTGCCAGATCGAGCGGCGATTGAGAAACAATTGACAGAGTGGTACGCGAAAACATCGCCGACTTATTCGTCGCTCGTCTCGCAGCCGGGAATTTTGTTCGCGATGAAATTCCAGCCACCAAAACAACAGCCGTTGCTGGTGACGCTCGCGTCGGCCGATGATGTCAAATCCGAGAAAGTCGTGCTCGATCCCAACGTGCTGGACACCCAAGGCAAGACTGCGATCGATTGGTTTGTGCCGTCATTGGACGGCAAACGTGTAGCCGTGTCGCTTTCCAAGGGCGGCAGCGAAGACGGGACACTTCACTTTTACGAAACCGCGACGGGTAAACCGCTGCCGGACGCCATTGCACATGTTCAATATCCCACTGCGGGAGGCAGCGCGGCATGGAACGCCGATGGCACCGGAGTTTATTACACGCGCTTTCCCAGAAAAGGCGAGCGGCCCGATGCTGATCTGAATTTTTATCAGCAGATTTATTTTCACAAACTCGGCACGCCCGACTCAGAGGACACCTATTCAATCGGCAAAGAGTTCCCGCGTATCGCCGAGCTCACGCTCCAAACTTCGCGCGACGGCAAATACATTCTCGCGACGGTCGCAAACGGTGATGGCGGGGACTTCGCGCATTACCTGCTCGGGCCAGATGGGACCTGGAAGCAGATCACGCAGTTCAGCGACCAGATTAAAATCGCGCGCCTCGGTCGCGATAATGCGCTCTACCTCCTTTCACGCGCAGACGCGCCGCGCGGCAAAATTCTGCGCCTGCCGCTCGAGGTACCGGAATTGAAGAATGCGGACGAGATCGTTGCCCCGGGGGAAGCTGTGATTGAGCAGATCGTGCCGAGCACCGACGCGCTTTACGCAGGCGACCTGCTGGGCGGTCCTTCTCAAATCCGGCGTTTCGATCTGAATGGCAAAAACGAAATGGTCATCCCGATTCCGCAAATCTCAGCTGTGCAGGAAATGCTCGCGCTCGAAGACGGCTCCCTCCTGTTCCGCGACGTAAGTTACACCGAGCCGGCGGCGTGGTTCCGTTGCGCGAATGAAAAAACCGAGCCGGTGAAGACGGCGCTGCGGAGCACGTCCCCTGTCTCATTTTCTGACATCGAAGTAAGGCGCGAGTTCGCAACGTCAAAAGATGGAACCAAAATTCCGCTCAACATTCTTTTCCGTAAAGGAATGAAGCGGGACGGACAGAACCCCACGCTGCTTTACGGATACGGCGGCTACGGGATCAGCATGTCGCCAAATTTTGAGTTTACGCGGCGGCTTTGGTTCGATCGCGGCGGCGTCTATGTCGTGGCGAATATTCGTGGCGGCGGCGAGTTCGGCGAAGACTGGCACAAGGCCGGCAACCTCACGAAAAAGCAAAACGTGTTCGATGATTTTGCGGCTGCCGCAGAATACCTGATCAAAGAAAATTATACGCGCCCGGAAAAGCTGGCGATCCAGGGTGGAAGCAATGGCGGTCTTTTGATGGGCGCGATGATTACGCAGCATCCCGATTTGATGCGGGCGGTCGTTTCCTCAGTGGGCATTTACGATATGCTGCGAGTGGAGTTGGCGCCAAACGGCGCGTTCAATGTGACCGAGTTCGGCACTGTGAAAGACCCTGAGCAATTCAAGGCGCTTTACGCCTACTCGCCTTATCACCACGTTGCCGATGGAACGAAATATCCTTCTATTCTGATGATGACCGGAGCAAACGATGGGCGGGTTGCGCCGTATCACTCACGTAAAATGACGGCGCGCCTGATTGAAGCGAACAAATCTGGAAAACCAATTTTTTTGCGGACGAGCTCCAGCGCCGGCCATGGCATTGGCACCGCCCTCAGCGAGCGCATCAAACAGTTAGCGGATATTTATACATTCTTCTTTGCCCAACTGGGAATAAAAAAAGAAATGATCAAGAAATGACGAGCGCAATGTTTAACTCGACGCCTTGGAATCCGTTGTTCCTTGATTCGGCGGTTTGGCTTCGCCGGCTTCCAGCATCCGAATGCGCTTGTCGATGTATGGCAATCGGATCGTAAGGGTAAGGCCTTTGTCCTGGCTGCTCTCGATGGAGAGTTCGCCCCCGTGCTCGCGCACAATGCGGCGCACAATCAATAGTCCGAGACCCGTGCCAGACGGCTTGGTTGTGAAATAAGGCTCGAAGACGCGACTCAAGTTTCTGACCGACATACCGCCCCCGGTATCAACGAAAGTGATGAGAACATGCGTGTCGTCTCTATCGGTGCGGATGCGCAAAATGCCGCGCCGTTTCATGGCTTCGAGACTGTTTTTGATCACGTTGTAAAACGCCTGCTTCATCTGATCTCGATCAAGCTGAAGCAAAGGTAGGTCTGAGCGCAGTTCTTGTTCGACAACCATGTCGCGGTCCTGAATTTCAGGCGTAAAAAAGCGCACTGTTTCCTCGACGATCATGTTGATGTTCTCCGGACGAAGTTGCGGACGTGATGGCCGGATTGCCCGCAAGAATTGGGTGACGATCGAATCCAGCCGCTTGACCTCTGAGCGCGCAATATCAATCGATTGTTGGAGCTCCGCCTTTACTCCGTCGTCGAGGTTCTGCACGCTGCGCTCCATCAATTGCAAATGGATGTGCAGCGAATTGAGTGGATTGCCGATTTCGTGTGCGACGCCTGCCGCGAGCAACGTCAGCGCGTTGAAACGTTCCGATTCAATCGTTTGCTGGGCTGTGCGCCTGCTCTCGGTGATATCGCGCAGGATCATGACATGGCCAACCTCCGCTGCCGCACCTGTAGCCAGGGTCGGTGACCCCGGCCGACCGGAATCATCCGCCTCCGCCGAGGCTACGGCGGACAAGCCGCCTCCGGCTACAGCCTCGCGTGACTCTATCATCAGAGGCACGATGTAAAAGTTGATGAAGCGGTTTTGCGGATAAAAAATTTCAATGTCATGACTGACTGGTCCGCCGCTCTTCGTCAGCGATTCCCAGTCGAGACCGCGGATACGTTCGTCGAGCCGTTTGCCGATGACTTCGCCTCCCTCCAGCCCAAACAATCCGCAAGCTGCTTCGTTCAGATACGTGATCCGGCCTTTGGAATCAGTCACGATGATGCCTTCCTGGATGGCATTGAAAACAGTCTCCAGGAAACCTTTCTCCTGGGCCAGGCGCAGAAAATAATTCTGCACTTCTTCCGGCCCGATGCGCCCGAGTCGCTCGATGAGTTTCTCAAGAAAACCAGCTTTCATCTCGCAGATGAACGAACCTTCAAAATACTGAGATTCCTCGATTTCGCTCGGAATGACAAAAAGGGGAACCGGCTTTCATGATGTAAAAGGTCCAAACTCCAACACCCAACATCCAGTGAACCATCAAGCTCCAAGCTTCGAGGTTTCGAATTTCTTTGGAGCTTGGACGCTGGCACTTGGAGCTTCCGCCGCTAGCGGCAGCACTTCCACGGTCAGCATTTCCACGCGCAAATAATTCAATACGACCGGAGCCAGAATCAGACCGGGAATACCCATTAGTCGTTCGCCAATGATCAGGGCAACCAACGTCAGCCAAATGGGATTGCGTATCCGGTCGCCGATGATCTTGCTGTTTAGAAAATATTCCAGCTTATGGATCAGAACCAGAAACAGCAGCGCGAAAATCGCCAGCTTCAGCGACACCGTCAATGCGACGAAGACTATGACGGAATTGCTTACGAGGTTGCCGACGATAGGCACAAGGCCGCAAAGAAACGTGACTGCAATGAGAAGCGGCGCGTGCGGCAGATGCATTGCGACAAGGAAGATCGCGGTCAATACCGTGTTAATCAGCGAGATCGTGATCTGCGCCCCCATAACGGTGGCGAAGCTGCGGTAGAAATCGCGGAATCGCCTCGAGACTTCATCGCAGCAAATGGAGTAAAGATTGTTCTTCACGCGATGAGTGCCCCGGTGCGGGTCGAGGCCTGTTTTGAAAAAGAGGCTCCCGGCCGCGATGATTCCGATTACGCTGAAAAACAGGATCGCCGTGGTGCTTTTGGCAAAATTAGCGAGGTTTCGCAGGTAATGCGCTTCCTGGCCAAGCGCGTCGGTCACGGCCTGTCTAAGACTTTCAAAATCATTAAAAGGTAGCTCGATCTGGCGCTTCTGCGCCCAGGCGCTGGCCGAGGGAAGGGACGTGTCTGCCACATCCGGCAGCGCAAGAATGGCAGCGCGAGTAAAGAACACCGCTGCGGTGCCGATCCCGGCCACAACGATGCCAAATAAGATCAAAGCCAGCCACTTTCTTTTCGTCAGGAAATACAGTTGCCGTAATGCAAAATAGGAGAACAAAACGACCAGCAGCGGCACTCCAAGATGCAGAAGACCCGCCAGAATAATTGTGGCGGCGAGCACACCGTAAGAAAGCCGAATGGGAGTAACCATGGTTCTCTCTCCTCTTCTTAACTCCATCCGTCCCAGACATTGTCAACTATGCTGCTTGTTGCTGTAGGGTGCGCTTTCCTCAGCGCAGCAGGTTCCGGGGCGACGCGATGTCCGCTGAGGACAGCGGACGCTACAGCATTACACTTCCAATCAGTGCGCAGCTGTCTCTGTCGGAGCGGGCTGGCCTGTTTCAGCTTCCGCGCGTTCTTTCAGTGCGGCTTTGCGTGAAAGTTTTACGCGGCCTTTGTCGTCGATCCCGATGCACTTGACCCAGATGATGTCCCCGACTTTGGCGACGTCTTCGGTCCGCTTCACCCGAAAATCTGCTAGCTCGGAAATGTGCACCAGGCCGTCTTTGCCCGGCAAAACTTCCACAAACGCGCCGAACTCTTTCGTTGAGACGACGCGCCCCTGGTAGGTCTGGCCAATCTCGATTTCGCGCGCCATGCCAGCGATGATTTCCTTCGCGCGCGCCATGCTTTCACCGCTGGTCGCGTAGATGTGCACGGAGCCGTCATCCTCGATATTAATCTCAGCACCAGTCTCCGCGACAATGCCCTTGATGGTCTTCCCACCGGGGCCAATGAGCGCGCCGATCTTCTCCGGATTAATTTTAATCGTCTCTATTCGAGGCGCGTATTTCGACAACTCCGCCCGCGGCTTGTCCAGCGCGCTGCGCATGATATCGAGAATCTTGGTGCGCGCTTCTTTCGCGCGTTCGATTGCTTCCGCCATAATTTTGTGACTAATGCCGGGGAGCTTCAGATCGAGCTGAAAACCGGTGACCCCTGCGTCTGTCCCACAAAGTTTGAAATCCATGTCACCAAAATGATCTTCGGAACCGATGATGTCGGTGAGTAATTCGTAGCGTTTCATCTGTTGATCATCGCCATGCTCGGTCACCAGCCCAATGGAGATTCCGGCGACCGGCGTCTTCACCGGTACGCCGGCATCCATGAGCGCCAGCGTGCCCGCACACACGCTCGCCATGGAGGTAGATCCGTTTGATTCCATGATCTCGCTCGAGATGCGTATGGCGTAACGAAAATCCTGTTCACTCGGCACGACCGGTTCCAGCGAACGTTCCGCTAGCGCGCCGTGGCCAATCTCGCGCCGTCCGGGTCCGCCAGTCCGGCCCGTTTCGCCTACGCTGAACGGCGGAAAGTTGTAATGCAGAATAAACCGCTTCGATTGTTCGCCGCCGCCGTAAGCATCAATCATCTGCGCCTCTTCGATGGGTGCCAGTGTGGCCAGCGCGACCGCCTGCGTCTCGCCGCGCTGGAAAATCGCCGAACCATGCGCGCGCGGCAGAACGCTCACTTCGCAAGTAATCGGCCGTAGATCTTGATAGCCGCGGCCATCGACGCGTTTCTGTTTTTCCAGAATGCTGACGCGAAACGCCTTCTTTTGAACGTAATCGAATGCCTGCGACATCGCGAAGGGATCAGCCTCCGGATTTTTCTCCAGGATTGCCGTCTTCACTTCCTCGCGCAACGCATCGACCGCTTTGGCGCGCGCGACCTTGCCTTCGGTATGAAGCGCCTGTTCGATTCGATCGCCCGCAACGCGGTAAGCGATATCGAGTAGGTCCTGGTTCACCCGGAGCAACTCCACCTCGCGTTTAGATTTGCCCACGATGCTGGCCAGTTCTTTTTGAATGCGAATCATCTCGGCTGCATGTCCGTGCGCGAATTCGAGCGCTTTGATGAACTCAGTTTCCGGCAGTTCCTTGGCGGAACCTTCGATCATGATCACATCGTTTTCGGTGCCGACGTAAACAATATCGAGATCGCTTTGGGCGCGCTCGCTGTGTGTCGGGTTGGCCACAAAATCGCCGTTCACCCGGCCGACACGGACAGCGCCAATTGGGCCGGCAAACGGAATGTCCGAAACGCACAGCGCAGCCGATGCGCCGTTCATCGCCAGAATGTCGGGATCATTTTCACCGTCGGCGCTAAGCAGGATCGAGATGATCTGTGTGTCGTAAAAATATCCCTGCTGAAAGAGTGGCCGCAGGGGTCGATCGATCATGCGCGAAGTGAGCGTTTCTTTTTCCGTCGGACGGCCTTCACGCTTGAAATAGCCGCCCGGAAATTTTCCCGCGGCTGCCGCTTTTTCGCGATAATCAACGGTGAGCGGGAAATAATCCTGACCCTCTTTGACTGCTGTGGCCGAGACGGCGCTGGCCAAGATCGTTGTGTCGCCGCACGTGACGACGACGGCTCCGTCGGCGAGCCTGGCGATCTTGCCGGTTTCAATTGAGATTTGATTAGCCCCAATTTGGGCCGTGACCTTTTGTTGCATTTTACTTTTCCTGGATGTGCGGTTCCAGGCTGGTCACCCTGACTGTAGGTTTTAAACCCGTTGTCCGCCGCGGCGGACGCGAAACTAAAACCTAAAATCCAAGGTGATTACTGCAGCCTGGACTGCTGATTGTCTGTTTTTAATTTACTTCTGGCTTCGAGCAGTTCAAACGGTTGGAGACAAGACCAATCATCAGTCTGTTATTTGCGCAGGTTTAGTTTGTCGATCAGTTTCTTATAACGATCGGCTTTTGTTTTGCTCAAATAATCAAGCAGACTCCGGCGTTGCGCGACCATCTTAAGCAAGCCGCGGCGCGAAGAATGATCTTTCCGATTGGTCTTAAGGTGCTCAGTCAAATGCTCGATCCGGCGGGTAAGAAGTGCGACCTGCACATCCGCGCTGCCGGTATCTTTGTCATGCAACTGAATCTCCTTGAGACTCAACGTTTCGCTGCTCTCTGCCATAACGAAGGGCCTATTTTAGACGAAGAACCCATTTTGGCAACCGCGTATCATGGCATTCCCGCGCGATCCGTCATGCTTCCGCCGCATGCTTTTCGCGTTTGCCGTCGTACCACAAACGCAGTTTCGCGCGCGAGCGTGCCCCGCGAGGACCGGCGACGACCACTCTGAAGAAGTCGCGAAGAAATTGTTTAGCTGGGTACATGCGCAATTTGCGGCCGGACGTGACGATCGGTTCACGCAGGACCTTGAATCGCCCAAGATTTTTCAATGCCAGGCTGAAATAAACTTCTTCGCCGACAAAGTATTGCTCATCGAAGCCTCCAGTTGCATCGAAATTGCGTCGTGTCGTGAAAAGGAATGCGCCGGCCCCAAGGTTTAGACCGAAGTAAAGGCCGGAAAATCCGCGCAACAAAACCCGTCCCCACGTCGGAACGAACCCATCCATTGCGACGCGTGCACTGCCGCCCGCGTAGCCCGCTTCAAGAGCGGTGATCGCCTCGGTAATGTGCGACCCGTTGATCCGCGTATCGGCGTCCACGAAGAACAGATACTCACCCTGCGCGGCGCGCGCACCTGCATTCCGAGCGGCCGCGATTTGGCGTCGATTGATTGGGACGACTTTCGCGCCGGCCTGCGCGGCGATCTCTGGCGTCGCGTCCGTCGATGCATCATCAACTACGACGATTTCGTACGGGCGTCCCGCATCAGAAGTCCCGGCTCGAATCGCGGCGAGCGTGGATGACAGCTCGAATTCTTCGTTATGTGCGGGAATGATGAATGAAATCATTGGTTATTTCGCACCGAATGTAATCCCCGCCTTCTGCACTTCAGCATAAGGCAAAAGCCAGACGAGCGACTCGTCATGAAGATCGACAACCTGGATGCGATTGCCCCACGGATCGTGAAAGTCGCAGCGGAATGGCGGCTCCAGCTTCAGTTTATATTTGTCCTTTAGTTTTTTCCGAACCTCTTCCAGCTGTGTTTCATCGCGAACCATGATCCCGAAATGCCGCATGTTAGCCCGTTGCGCTTTTTCCACTTCGAAAATCGCAAGGAACTGATGTTCACCCAATTTGAAAAAGGCATCGCCCTCACCGTCGCTCATCTGTTCGAGATTGAAAACGTCCTTGTAAAACGCTACCGCTTTGTCGATGTCGTCCACTTCGATGGCGACATGATTGCATCCATAGACTTGCACGCTCATATCTCAGCTTAGCCGAAAAATGTGACCGTGCCCGCGGCAGTTTTTCCGCCGGACACTGCGCCTCAATGCCTCCGTCAATCGCGAACGGTATTCATCCCTTGCCGGACGATCCGCTCGATCAATTGCGGATACGTCAGGCCGGCTTTTGCCGCCGCGAGCGCGAAGTCCTCGTCGTTTGCGAGGATCGGATTTGGGTTTGCCTCGATGAAATAGAGTTTGTTTTCAGGCGTGAGGCGCAGATCGATGCGCGCGTAACCGTCGATTGTCAGCAGACGATAGATATCTTTGCACGTTTCCTGAATATTGGTGACAAGCGCCGGATCAAGATCTTCAGCGAACTGGTTCTCCAAGCCCCAGCGTTTGCGATATTCTTCGTCCCACTTCGCGTTGTAGGTGGCAATCTTCGGTTCGTTCGGCGGCACTTCACGAAAAACCAGCTCGCGAATCGGAAAAACGGTAAGGCGCACATTGCCCATGATGCTCGCGTAAAGCTCGCGGCCTTCGATGTATTCCTCGGCGATGGCGTCGCTATTGTATTTCTCGTGAATGAAAGTCACCCGTTCTCGAAATTGCTCCTCATTTTGGACAAATGACGCCTGCGAAATGCCGTACGACGCTTCTTCTCTGACCGGCTTTACCAGGATCGGAAACTTGAGTTGCCGCGGACGCCCAATCCGCTGGCCGCGCAGCATAACGAGGAAATTCGGCACGTGAATGCCATGATAATGGAGAATCTTTTTTGAGATGCCCTTGTGTTTACAAAGCGTCAGGCCGGTCGAACCGCAGCCGGTAAATGGCAACTCCTGCATTTCGAAAAATGAAACAATGTTCTGGTCGAACCCTGGCTTGTTCTTGAATTGTTCGACGAGATTGAAAAGAACGTCGGGCGCGAACGCCTCTAATTTTTGCCTCACCAGATCGACATCGTCGTAAATGGCGAGATGCTCCGCACTGTGCCCAAGCGTGCCGAGCGCGGCCATGACGTCCGCCTCCGTTTTCCAGTCCTTCGTCTTCAGCTCCTTTGTGAAGTCCTGATCGAGCTTGGTAGGACTTGTGCCGTCAAAGAGCACGAGAACTTTGAGCTTCTTCTTCATGGTTGTGTGCTTTGTCATGTCGAGCGAAGTAGAGACATCGCTGAAAGTACTATTATAAAGATCAGAGATTCCTCGACTTCGCTCGGAATGACAGACATTGATTATTTGGTGCGCTTGAATTTGCCGGTGAAAAGATAATTCATCACCAGTGTGGTGATGAACGCGGTAACACGAAAATCCTGCTGCGGGTCGTCATTCAGTACATGTAATCCAAGTTCATCGCAGCGCCGGGTGAGCCTCGCGAGCAGCTGGTTTACCGGAAATTTCTTTTCATTGGTCCATTGGCAAACCGCGTTGAGCAATCGCCGCCTTCGCCGTCGCAGATATGCGCTTGCTTTGATGCCGGCCGGCGCAGCGAAGAGCTGTCGCAGATCGACATCGTAAAAATCTGGATACGTATCTTCGTTGAGCTTGCGTTTGCGCGCATAATAGGTCTTGAGCTTGACGTTGAGAAAGTCGTAATCGGCGACGCGATACGTGGGCGTGTGCACCGGCGGCTTGCCTGCCAGTGAGCGCATGAGCTCATCTACATATTCCAGTTTTCGTAGTGCCGGCCACCCAGCATAATCTTTGCGCCAATCAAGCCCCGGTGTGAGCCAGACCGCAAACGTCTCGGCGAAATCTTCGTCAGGATGACTCTGCGCGTACCAGTCTTCGAGATGAACAACGTAACTGCGGCTGAACGGGCGCGGCCGGTAAGTGTCCGGTGTTTCCTCACGCGACGTGTGTCCGAAACACCGTTGCCATTTCTTCTTGCGCTGAAGCTGATAAGCGTAGCTGTAAGCGTGCGCCGCTTCATGTCGCATCAACTTCATGAACCACTCCGGCGTCTCGCCTTCCACCTCGAGCATCATCGTGCGCTCCAGCGCCCGCAGCCGGTCGTGCACGAGAAAGAATGGGACGAAGATCGCGGGAATGCCGATTGGCACGAACCATTCATCGCCGATGTGACAAGGCGGATGAAAAACCAGTCCTTTCGCCGAGAGCTCATCGTAAAGCTGCCGTATCAGCGGTTCGAGCGCTGTTCCCTCAAGCCGCAAACCAAGCGTTGAGATCCGGCGTTCGAGAAGTTCCTGGTCGCTCAGTGATGTCCAATCGGCCGCTTCCATTCCGCGTAGGCTACCAGTTCGCGCCGGGCGCTGTCACGCCTTCGCACCAATCACGGAGGGAGCGGGGAGCAAATTGAAGCGACTGAAGCCGCCAATGTATAATTCCGCTTCTAAAGCGACAATCGTAATCACCCACACCACGACAAACTATGAACGATTGACAAGTCGCCCAACTCGTCTATAGAGAGGGCCCGCTCGTCATACCGAGTGGCTGTCAGAAGTCCGCGCGTCCCCCAAGGGTTAGCGCGCCGGGGCTGTTCCGAATCCGAAGTAAAAGCTGCATTCCGGCGGCTTTCGGCATCGAATAACATGCTCCGCCCAAGACTCGACAACTTCGGAGCAACCCCAAAACACCATGAAGCTATTTTACACAGTCATATTTTTCTCATTGCTGGCATCGGCTGCTTTCGCGCGCGAGGAGTCGATCCTGGCGCGTGTCACCAGTTACTGGGCAGGTGAGGGCTCTAAATACGCAAGCACCGGCCGACGACTGCGCGCCGGACATTGTGCCGTCGATCCCAAGCGAATTCCGTACGGCAGTAAAGTTGTTTTTCCTGATCGCGCTTGCACCGCGGTCGACACCGGACCCGCGGTCATTAGTCGCAAAGCGGCTCGTCTATGCGGACGAACTGCGACCCAACTCAAGGCCATCGTGGTCGACCGATTCTTTGAGACAAAGCGCGAGGCGATGGCGTGGACGAATGCGCATCCCCACTTCATGACCCTTCAAATTGTCCGGCCCGTATCTGACTCAGAACCGTCCGAGCGATGATAAAGTGGAAAAATATTCGTAATCGCTTCTCCCACGACGATAGGGACTTACAGCGGAGATCATAGGCCGCCACTGGACAAAGACGGAAACGGGTGTAATGAAGAGCCGATGAAATTGATTAACGCGCCGATTCGCGCTGCCCGCTGGGGCGGGCGGGCGGCATAAAGGCTCGTTAGACTTCGCCAAGTTGGAGCCCGCAATTCGCGGCACCCCAGTGGTCGAATCTTACCACGCGCGGGTTTTTTCCGCCGGTATCCCGAACCGACTTCGGCAATCACACTTAACAACTTAGAAATTTATGAAACCAATACTTCAAATTAATCACAAACAGTGCGGCTCACGTCGCGACAACCGCGCACGACGTGGTCACCAGAGTTTGCCATTAACGGATTACAACTATCGTCCAACACCGGAAACCCAAATGGGTTCCTCCGCCGGTCAGCCGGTTACAAAGTCGCCCGCCTTCCACAAATTGAGCAGTGAATTCTTTGGCGCAGAAGCAAGCCGACGTCATCTCGCCGAGCTCTTGTTCTTCATTCTGATCACTGGCCTCGTCGCCTGGCCGGTCGTGTCCATGCTCATCGCAGTGACTCGCCTGATCAGGAATTACTGAGAGCGGGAAAAGGTCGTTTAAGAAGGCAGGCAAGATGCCAGCCTGCCCGGTCAGGCTGGAAGCCTAAGTTCCGATCGAACTTGGTGAAAAAACTACAACTTTGCGTAAA
>DATEZD010000058.1:0-2826 GCA_035255865.1 Candidatus Udaeobacter sp. | reverse complement strand
TCACCGACAAAGGCGGAAAGATCGAATTCCGCGACATGATTGCCGGAGTGACAATTAAACGCGAAGTCGATGAAGCGACCGGCCTCATGGGCACCATGGTCATCGAGCACAAGGAAGACCTGCATCCGCAAGTGGTTATTGCAGATGACAAGAAGGAGGTGGTCGCGAGCTATTCAATTCCCGCTGGCGCTCACGTCATCGTCGAGGAAGGCCAGAAGGTGCGGGCAGGCGCCTTGCTGGCAAAAACGCCACGCAAAGTCGCAAAGACAAAGGATATCACGGGTGGTCTGCCGAGGGTGGCGGAATTGTTCGAAGCTCGTCGCCCGAAAGATGCGGCTGAGATCGCCAAGATCGACGGCATCGTCGAGCTAGGGGGAACCGTACGAGGCAAACGGAGTTTGATTCTGAAAGATTCGGACACCGGCGCTGAGGAGGAGCATCTCATTCCGCTCACCAAGCACATCATCGTATTCAAAGGCGATTACGTGAAGAAGGGTCAACAACTGACCGAAGGCCCCATTGTGCCGCATGAGATTCTGGAAGTGTGCGGCCCGCAGGAGTTGCAGGAGCACCTGGTGAACGAAGTGCAGGAGGTCTATCGGCTCCAGGGCGTGGAGATCAACGATAAGCACATCGAGATCATCGTGCGCCAAATGTTGCGCAAAGTGAAGATCACCGATCCCGGCGATACCTCGCTGCTCTGGGGCGATCAGGTCGATAAACTCGACTTCGAGGAAGAGAACAAGAAAGTCGTGGAGAAAGGCGGCAAACCGGCGGAGGCCGTTCCGGTGCTGCTTGGCATCACCAAGGCTTCGTTGGAAACCGACAGCTTTATTTCTGCGGCTTCGTTCCAGGATACGACACGTGTGCTCACTGAAGCGGCTACGCTGGGCAAAATCGACAGGCTGCGCGGCTTTAAGGAAAACGTGATCATGGGTCACTTAATTCCTGCCGGAACCGGGTTCCCGGAACATCGCCAGCTCAAGCTGGTGGAAAAAGGCGAACCGGTTGGCGCGCCAGTGATGGAAGAAGCCGAACCGCAACCTGCGATCGGTTAGCCCTGTAATTTGTAGGGACGCCTGGGTCAGACGCCGGTTCATGAATCGGCGTTTCACAGAATGGAGCCGGCGGGAGCCGCGCGACACAGACGGAAGCCCGAACGAGTGAGCGAGCTGGCGCGAGCGAATCAAACGCCTTACAATTTGGCCTTGTGTCCATCGTCACCAAAACTGGCGACAAAGGTGAAACGTCGCTGATGTACGGACGGCGGTTATCAAAAACCGATCCGCGTGTCGACGCGTATGGATGCGTTGATGAGTTGAGCGCCGCGCTTGGTCTCGCCCGGTCCATTGCAGCCGATAATTTCCTTTCGGATCAAATCCTCGCCGCGCAACGAGATTTGATCATCGTGATGGGAGAGCTGGCTACGGCGCCATCCGACCACGAACGCTACGCCAAAGATGGCTTTCATCTCACTACAACAGAGATGGTCGATCGGATCACTTCGGTCGTTTTCGATCTTGAGAAAGATAAATCGTTGTATCCCAAAGACTGGGTCGTGCCCGGTGGGGCGCCGGTTTCTGCGGCATTGGACTTTGCTCGTACAATATGCCGCCGTGCAGAGCGTCAGATTGCCGCATTCGGCGCCGAAGAAAAAGATTTGAATCCAGAGATCTTACGTTATCTCAATCGGCTTTCCGATCTTTGCTGGGTGCTCGCGAGGTACGCCGAAAAACATGCGCAGCCATCCAGTTAGCGGCATATTGCTGTGACGCGCCCTGGATTGCGCTGCAATCCGGCATCAAAAATTGGCAACCGTCCGGCAGCAGGTTTTTGCCGGACATGTTATGCATGGCCCCGCATGAAATTCTTATCGGCTTTGGCCGCGTTTTTGTTTTGCGTTTCAAATGCGAACGCGCATGAGGCGATTTTTGCCTGGACCTACACCACTGACCTTACACCAAAAGGTCATGGCGAATTCGAGCAATGGATCACGCCGCGTTGGGAGAAGGAACACGGCAGCTATAGCGTGATTGATTTTCGTGAGGAGTTTGAATACGGCGTAACTGACGATTTTCAGATCGCGGTATATCTAAATCACCACTACGTCTACGCTAACGACGACGTTCCGGTTGCAAATCCGGCCCATCCAAAAAGACGCTTGCCCGGTGTGTACGAAACCGGCGGAGAGGACGTGCACGCGGGACACGATCCCGCGACCCCCTTCGACAGTTACCATTTTGAATCAGTTTCGTTCGAATCGATTTATCGGCTGCTCAGTCCTTACAAAGCTCCGATCGGACTCGCGCTTTATTTCGAGCCGAGCGTCGGCCATCAGGAAACTGAGTTGGAGTTGAAGATTCTTCTGCAAAAAAACTGGCTTGAGGACCGACTCGTTTGGGCGCTGAACATCAATTACGAACTCGAATTCGAGAAGGAAGAGGAAGGCGAGTGGGAACGCGACGGTGTGTTCGAGTGGTTCACCGGAATATCGTATCGCTTCATCCGCAATTGGTCAGCCGGCCTTGAATTTTGGAACCATCATGAATTCGCCGATGCCACCGTGCACGAGCACTCGGCGTACTTTATCGGCCCGACGATTCATTACGGAGGCGAGCGTTGGTGGGCCAGCATCGGTTTTCTTCATCAACTGCCAATCGGCCAGGCTTTCAGCCAGGAGAACAAGGAGTTCGCCGCGCACGACGGTTACATTTTCGGTGACGAACACGAGCAATATTACGTGCGCCTGAAAGTCGGATTCAATTTTTAGCGCATGACGAAATCGGAATTCGCTTTCATCGCCCTGCCGATTTCCGCGCTGGTTGC
>DATEZD010000057.1:0-20408 GCA_035255865.1 Candidatus Udaeobacter sp. | reverse complement strand
CCTTCCCCGTTCGGCTTCGCGCTTGCGCGCTGCGCTCAGGGGTTCGGCTGTTTTTGCAGGGCAGCGGAGCCTGCCCTGAGCCTGTCGAAGGGCTCAGGATGACGCGCATTATGTTATGACTCTGTCCCGCGTAATCGAAGCACTCCTATTCAGTGCGCAAAAGCCACTCTCAATCCGTGAGATCGCTACGGCAATCAAAAGCGCAGAGGGCGATCCCGCAGGCGCGGGACCTAACGAGTTCTCGCGCGTGCGTGAAGCCGAAGTCGCCGCGGCTCTCGAACAATTGAAGATCGACTACATAGGGCAGGAGCGCGCGTTTCAATTGACCGAAAAGGCGGAGGGCTGGCAGCTCGCGACCGATCCGAAGTATGCTCAATGGGTGCGTCAGCTTTTCCCCGCGCTGAAGCCGGCGCGTTTGAGTGCGCCTGCTTTGGAAACGCTGGCCATCATTGCCTATCGCCAGCCCATCACGCGTGCTGATGTCGAAGCAGTTCGCGGCGTGAACATCGACGGCGTGCTGCAAACATTAATGGAGCGCGGCCTGGTTAAGATCGCTGGACGCGCCGAAATCCCCGGGCGGCCGCTGCTTTATGAAACGGCGCAGTTTTTCCTCGATCACTTCGGGCTGCGCAATCTCGACGAATTGCCAAACGTGGAAGAACTGCGGAGACGTGATTTGCCGGTCGCGCGACCCGCAACGCCGGCCACGACGACAGATTCTGGGTAGCGCGCGCCTCTGGCGTGCTGGCGAGCGCGTCCTCGCGATCGCGAACTTTCCTGCCGTGCCGCACTACTCACACGATGTTGCTTGAAGGAAAGATCGTTTCGGCGCGACGCCGAAACCAGCACGCGAGACGCATGCGCTACCCAATCTTCGCGCTTGCTCTCACATCGGTGTCAGTAGTTGCGGAGATCCGTCCATCTGATTGTGCGCGTGCCGCAAAATATTCCGAGAGCAAACGCGGAGTCTCCATCCTGGTGATGCAAAATGGCCGCACGATTTTTGAGCATTATGCGAATGGCGGATCGGCGAGTGGAAGATGGCCGATCTTTAGCGGCACAAAAAGTTTTTGGGGAATCGCCGCGCTGGCAGCGGTGCGCGACGGGCTATTTAGACTCGATGATCTCGTCTCGGACACGATCACCGAATGGAAGAATGATCCGCGCAAATCGCGGATCACGATTCGACAATTGCTCAGCCAGACCGACGGCATTGAAGGCGCCTCGTTTCTTCAGCGGGCATCGATTCAAGACCGAAACGCCATGGCAATTCGGTTACCGACGCTTACTGAACCGGGTGCGTCTTTCATCTATGGCCCGAGTCATCTTCAGATTTTTTCCGAGCTGCTGCGCCGGAAACTAGGAGGTCGCAGTACCATCGCGTACTTTGAAGAACACGTGTCGGACCGGCTTGGGCAGCGTCGTCTCAACTACAAAAAAGACGCGCGCGGCAATCCGCTGCTCGCAACCGGGTTTGAATTGACTGCGCAAGAATGGGCGCGGCTGGGCGAGGTGCTCCTCGGGAATGGCAAGTATCGCGGGCGGCAAATCGTTCCTGCGGATTTGTTGCGCGAGGCGTTTACCGGCTCGCAGGCAAATCCATCGTACGGCCTCACATTTTGGTTAAATCACCAGGCGCCAGGCGGGCCCGAGGACGACCTCGAACGCATGCTCGATCTGCCGTGGCAAGCTGCGCAATGGACAGACGTTTCCATTTGCAAGGATGCCCCGGCCGACATGGTGGTTGCACTTGGCTCGCATTATCAGCGTTTGTTTGTAATTCCATCGCTAAAGGCGATCATTGTGCGGCAGGGATCGGAAGCAAAATTTTCGGATGCGCATTTCCTGCGGCTCGTGCTTGGGCGATTGTAGACGCGACGCCCTCGTCGCGCCCCTCTCGCAAGAGACAGAACGCGGCGAGGGCGCCGCGTCTACAGTTGACTTGGCCCTGCATTTCCTGAACGATTCAGGACTTTATGAACAAATTCGCGCTCGGTTGCGGCGTCGTGCTGGTGATCGTACTTTTCATCGTCGTCGCTGCTGCTCTTGCAATTGGCGGCAGCTACAATCGTCTCGTCCGCTTGCAGCAAGCTGTCGATCAAAGCTGGGCGCAGGTGCAAAACGTCTATCAGCGTCGCGCAGATTTAATTCCGAATCTGGTGAACACAGTTTCTGGCGCGGCGAATTTTGAGAAGTCGACGCTTGTAGAAGTGACAAATGCGCGCGCCAGCGTTGGGCGTGTGCAAACGCAAATCGATCCAAACAAAGCGCCGACAGACGCAGCGCAGCTTGAAAAATTCCAGGCTGCGCAAGGCGAATTGGGTAATGCTCTATCACGGCTGCTGGTCGTCGTAGAGCGCTATCCAGAGTTAAAGGCGAACCAGAATTTTCTCAGTTTACAGGCGCAACTGGAAGGCACCGAAAACCGAATCTCGGTCGAACGCGGTAATTTCAACAAGACAGTGCTAGACTACAATGTCGCGGTGCGCAGTTTCCCAACAAATTTCGTGGCGGGTATGCTGGGTTTTGCGCCAAGGCCTTTCTTCGCTGCGCAGCCGGGCGCGGAAAAGCCGCCACCGGTGCAGTTCAATTTCGGCACGCCCGCTCCGGCGCCTGCGGCGACGGCGGCGCCGTGAAAACGGTGACGCAGGCAATCGTGCCTGCGATGACGCAGACAAGATTGTCCGCGTCACAACACGCGAGGCGCCCGCACACGGGCGGGCAAGCAGCGCGCTTGCCGGCAACTGCGCTCGCTCTTGCGACCTTACTGGCGATCAACGCGCAAGCCGCGGAAATGATTCCGCCGAAGCCCGACCGTTATTTCAACGATTACGCCAGCGTCGTTTCAAAAGAAGCGGCCCAGCGTTTCAACGAGCAGCTCGCGCAATTCGAGCGCGAAACCTCCGATCAAGTCGTGGTCGCTGTTTTTCCGAAGATGCAGAGCGACTCGGATATCGCCGACTACACCCAGCGCGTGGCGCAGGCGTGGGGCGTGGGCCAGAAGGAACGCCGCAACGGGGTCGTGCTCTTCGTGTTCATCCAGGATCGCAAGATGTTTATCCAGGTTGGATACGGTTTGGAAGGCGCGCTTCCGGACGCGACAGCGTTCGATATCACCGAACGCCGCATCAAGCCGCTTTTTCGGAATGGCGATTATCAGGCCGGCCTCGCTACCGGGATCGATCTGATCTGCAAGGCAATCCGCGGCGAGTATAAGGGATCGGGAAAAACGGTCGCCGACCAACACCATGGCAGAAATGCTTTTGGCCTCCTGCCCTTCCTCATTTTTGTCATTGTGCTGATCATCATTTCGAGATTGATGCGGCGACTCGGCGGTTACGGCTATTCATCGGGGCGCGGTGGTCCGGTTTTTTTACCGATGGGTGGCGGAGGAGGCTGGTCGTCGGGCGGTGGAGGCGGTGGCGGTTTCGGTGGATTCAGCGGCGGTGGCGGCAGTTTTGGCGGCGGAGGCGCGGGCTCGAGCTGGTAACCGAAATGCGAACGCGAGAATTTCTCAGCAAAGTCGAGCATGACCGAATCGTAGCCGCGATTCGTGAAGCCGAAGCAAAGACTTCCGGCGAGATTCGCGTTTTCATTCAGCGCGGGAAATTGAACGCCGACCCGCTAGTCGCCGCGCAGAAAAAGTTTCATCAGCTGCGTATGCACACGAAGCGCGAGCGCAATGCGGTGCTGATTTTCGTGGTGCCACGCGCGCACAAGTTCGCTGTCGTCGGTGACAAGGCGATCCACGAGAGGTGCGGCGAGCAATTTTGGCAACGCGTGGTCGATGGAATGCGGATGCATTTTCAAAACGAGAAGTTCAGTCACGCTTTGGTCGAAGCGATTGAAGAAATCGGCAAAGTGCTGGCCGCGCACTTTCCAAAGATGCCGGGAAATGCCAACGAATTACCAGATGGAGTCATGGAAGGATGACTTCTCATCAACACCTGCTCTTCAGGCAGGTGCGATAACTGAGTGGCTCAACCACCCAGCCGTTTCAACGGCTTAGGAATCGCGTATATGCAAATCAAGCCGTTTAAAACGGCTTCCGTTGACGCCGACCGACAAACACCGGCCTGAAGCCGCGGGTTAATGAGAATGATCCATGCTGCAAGCGGCGAGCCAAAAGTCCCTTGCAAAGGGGGCAGAATGGTCTTTATTCCAAACTCCGCAGCGAGTTTTTGAAAATACGCCGTTGGTCCCTGGGTCTCCGTCGCTGGATGCGAGGCCGCACTCGCCAGGGGGAACCCGGCGACAGAAGGAATTTAGCGACTTAATGAATTAGCGATTTGGTGATTTGCTTTCTGCAAATCGTTAAATCAATCACTCGTTAAATCGCTAACTGAAATATATGGCAATCCGTTACGGTCGTTTTGAAATGCCGAAAACTCTCACGAAGGACGAGAGCACGGCCACTGATACCTATGCAAAATTCAGCGCCGAGCCGTTTGAGGCCGGTTACGGTCACACCGTTGGGAACTCCCTCCGGCGCGTTCTGCTTTCCTCTCTGGAAGGCGCGGCCATCACCGCGGCAAAGATCACAGGCGCGCAGCACGAGTTCGCCACGCTCCCCGGCGTGGTCGAGGACGTCACTGACATCGTCCTCAACCTTAAGAAAGTGAAGTTCAAACTCGATGGACAGGACCACGAGCCGAAGAAACTTTCGCTCACCGTGAACAAAGAAGGCGAAGTGACCGCCGGCGACATCCAGGCCATCCAAGGTTTTGAAGTGCTGAACCCGAAGCAAGTGATCTGCACACTGGACAAGAAACATAAATTTGATGCGGAGCTCGATGTGCGCGTCGGCCGCGGCTTTGCCACCGGCGAGGAAAACAAGCGTGCTGATCAGGCGATCGGTATTATCCCGATCGATTCCATCTTTTCGCCGGTCACGCGCGTCAAGTATGCAGTTGAAAATACCCGGGTCGGCCAGCGCACCGATTACGACAAGCTCATTCTCGAAATCTGGACCGATGGACGTTTGACGCCGGATGACGCTTTGCTCCAGGCATCCGCGATTCTGCGACATCACCTCGATGTATTTGTGCACTACAACGAGGAAGTGATCGAGTTCGACCAGACACCCGCCGGCGTAAGCGAAGAGAATATCAAGCTCAAGAAGCTGCTCAATATGAGCGTGAACGAGATCGAGCTCAGTGTGCGCGCGGCCAATTGCCTGAACAATGCGAACATCACGACGGTGGGACAACTTGCCCAAAAGACCGAGGCCGAGATGCTGAAGTATCGCAATTTCGGCAAAAAATCGTTAAACGAAATCAAGGATAAACTGCAGCAGCTTGGTTTGAGTCTGGGAATGAAATTCGACCCGGGCTTGATCGACATGCCGGTAAGCGGCGATGGCGCTGCCGAGACCTCTGCTCCCGCTGCCAGATAAGCGTCCGGTCAAACCACGAATGGACCAGCCTTCACATAGTTACGGCTTGGCAGGCACGAATGGACAGCAGGATCCCGTGATTCGTTACATTGCTACACCGTTACGTCGGATTTGCGGTTTAACGACTCAACGATTTAACGATTCAACGAGGCGAAGCCAGCTATGAGACATCAAAAGAAGACGATCAAGCTTGGTCGCACGGCTGAGCACCGGAAGGCGCTGCTGGCCAATCAGGTTTGCTCTTTGATCGAACATCAACGTATCAAGACCACGTTGGCCAAGGCGAAAGCGGTTCGACCGCTCGCAGAGCGAATGGTTACTCTCGGAAAAAACGGATCGATTCACGCACGCCGCACCGCTTTCGCGACTCTGCGTCAAAAGAATGCGGTCAAGAAATTGTTTGACGACATCGCGCCAAGATCGGCGGAGCGCAATGGCGGATACACGCGCATCGTGAAGCTTGGCCAGCGCCAGAGCGACTCCGCTCAGATGGCGTTCATCGAGTGGGTCGATATGGAAGTCATCGAGGCAAAGCCCGAAGAAGAAAAAAAGGCGAAACGGAAAAGGGCCGAACCAAAACCAAAGCGACCAGAACCAGAGCGCGCAGAGACAATAGAAGAAGAGCCTGCGGGCAGAGAAGAAAAGCCGGCCGAGAAAGAAGAAAAGCTGGCCGAGGCACCGGTGACGACAGAGGAACCGAAACCGAAAAAGCGTCGCTGGTTCGGCAGAAAGTCTGACGTCGAGAAATAATATCCGGCGCCGAAACATTCGGAGTCAGCTTCCCAACATGTCGAGATCGGCTAAGTCCTGAGGACGCCCGACCGCACGTTTGTTTCGGATCAAGGCATCTTTGGCTAAGACATACACAGGAATGCCGTCGAACTCCGCCGAAATTCTGCCGGCAAATGCTTCTTCGCTGCTGACGCCGCTGATGCTGGTGAGCAGATCAATTCGAGTCGGAGCACGACCAAGCTGGATTAGCTGCTCGGCTTTCAAAAAATCGGATTCCTTGAAACCTGACTTTGCAAATCCGAACCCATTAAGAATATCAACGAGCAATCGCGCGTTCTCAGGAGTGGATCGCACTAAAATATCGAGATCGCCTGTGTAGCGCGGCCGTCCATGTAAAGCGACACAGTGTGCACCGACGATGACATAATCAACGCCGCGGGAGTTTAGTAATTCGAGAAACTCTCTCCAGTCTTTGCTCAGGGCCATGGTTAAGGAGCTCCACTAGGATGCGCAGCCGCTCGTTACCGGTGAGCTTTTTGTAAAAGTCGCGGTCGGCTTTTTCAGCTTCAGCGAAGCTGCGAAATTTTTTCACGCTCTTTTGCACGATAAGAATATAGACTTGGCAGCGCCGCTTTCCGAGCGAATTTCCTCGTTGTAACGATGTAACTTTTTAACCCTCTTAACCGCCTTTCATGACCCCGAATCCCTATTTGTTTATCGTCATTTTCGTTGGTGTGGCGCTGGTCTTTCCACTGGTGCCGCTCGCCTTGGCGTGGACGTGGCGGCGATTTTTCCAGCCGCCGAAGCCGGGCGCGGAGAAAAACGCGATTTACGAGTGCGGAGTCGAATCCGTTGGCGAAGCGCACATTCAGTTCCAGTCACAGTATTATCTCTATGCCATCATCTTTTTGATCTTCGACGTCGAGGCGATTTTTCTTGTGCCGTTTGCGGTCGCATTTACCGCGTTGCCGGTCGGAGCGTTTGTGGCCATTCTGATTTTTCTACTTCTCTTGGTTGAAGGTCTCGCCTGGGCATGGGGCAAGGGTTGCCTTCAATGGGTGCGCTAGCACGCGGAACTGGTTAAAAGAGTTAAAAGAGTTACATTGTTACAAAGGGTATGGGACGCGTGTCGCCGTAACGATGTAACTCTTGTAACTTTTTGCCGGGAACCATGAGTCAAATCGACGAAGAACTTCGCACCGAATTGCAACGCCAGGGAGTCTGGGTGACTTCCATGCAGGACCTTTACAACTGGGGACGCAAGAACTCGATCTGGCCGCTGCAATTCGGGCTGGCGTGTTGTGCCATTGAAATGATCGCAACCGCAGCGTCGCGCTATGATATCGCGCGCTTCGGCGGCGAAGTTTTCCGGCCGTCACCGCGCCAGGCCGACCTGATGATCGTTGCCGGGACAGTGACCAAGAAAATGGCGCCACAGATTGTGCGCCTCTACAATCAGATGGCGGATCCGAAATACGTCATAGCCATGGGCGCATGCGCGATCTCCGGAGGGCCGTTCAAACAAGGCTACAACGTACTCAAAGGAATCGACCGCTACATTCCGGTCGATGTTTACATTCCCGGCTGCCCGCCGCGACCGGAAGCGCTGCTGCACGCATTCATGGAACTGCAGCGCAAAATCGATGGCCAGAAACTTACCGGTGTGGACAAGGCTGAATTTCTTAAGCCTGAGCAACCAAGCGAGTTTCCCGTCCCGAAATTCGGCGAACACGATCTGGAACCGCCGGCGAATCATCATGTTTTTCAACCGCCGAAACTTGAGCGGGTCTGATCGTGGAATCGTTGGAGCAAATCAGAGCGCGCGCGGAAGCGGCGGTGCCCAGTACGAAGATTGACATCGTACTGAATCCCGGTCCGGCAAATCAGCCATCGCTTCTGATCGATAACGAGCATGCGCTCGCAGTCGCGCACTTCCTGCGTAATGACCCGGCGCTGCGGCTCGATTTTTGTTCAAACGTGACCGGTGTCGATTGGCTCGATCGCATGGTGAAGAAAACACTAAAAGTAAAGACAGTTGTCGACGGCATCGAGAAAGAGCTCGATCAGACGACCGAGGAGAAAATTCCAGGTTATCTCGAGGCCGTGTATCACCTTTACTCGATGGCGCAGAAACACGGACCGGTGATCATTCGGATGCGCACCGCAGATCGCGCCATCGGCGCGCGCCTGCCGTCGCTTACGCCGGTCTGGCGGAGCGCGGAATTTCAGGAGCGCGAGATTTTCGACCTCTACGGGATCCGTTTCGATGGTCATCCCGATTTGCGGCGGATTTTGATGTGGGACGAGTTCGAAGATCATCCGATGCGCAAAGATTATGTGCAGCCAGACGATTTTGAATGGGAACCGACGCCGCACGATGAAGTGCTCGCAAGAGCGAAGCAACATTACACACCGCGCCCGGAGCTTGACGGCGCTGAAAAGATCACGACGCAGCCCTGAAATGTTAGTCTCATGAGCGCGACAATCCAAACACTCGAAGCAATGGAGCGGCCGCCGGTCACGATGAGTTCGCGATTGGAAGGCGAGTTGCTCGAGGTCTCAATGGGCCCGCAGCATCCGTCCACGCACGGCGTGTTCCGAATGAACGTCGCGCTGGAAGGCGAAATCGTCCGCAAGCTCAAACCAGTCTTTGGGTACTTGCACCGGAACCACGAGCAGATCGGCGAGCACACAACTTATCTCGGCTCGATGCCGTACACGGATCGTCTCGATTACTTTTGTTCGATGACCAATAACTGGGCCTACGCGCTCAGCGTTGAAAAACTTGCCGGCATCGAAGTTCCCGAACGCGCTCAGTATTTGCGCGTCATTCTCGCCGAACTGACACGGCTCCAAAATCACGCGTCCCTCCTCGGATTTTTATTGAGCGACATGGGCGCGTGGGGCACGCCGCTGATGTATGCGTTCCGCGAGCGCGAAAAAATTCTCGACCTCTTCGAATCGCTCTCCGGTTCGCGCATGATGTGCGATTACATGCGCTTCGGGGGTTGCCGCGTTGATGCAAGTGATGAGTGGCTGACGCGGGCGAAACAGATCGCCGATCGTTTCCCGAAATTTCTCGATGAGTTTGATGAACTAATTCTAGGAAACGAGATCGTCATTGCCCGGACGCAAAACGTGGGAAAACTTTCGGCCGATCTCGCGATCAGCGCTGGAATTACCGGTCCGATGCTGCGCGCGTGCGGCGTGAACTACGACGTTCGCAAAGTGGACGGATACGGAATCTATCCACGTTTCAAATTTCGGATTCCGTTAGGCGAACACGGTGACACTTATGATCGACTGATGATGCGAGCGCTGGAAATGCGCGAGACCGTGGAAATTCTCAAACAGGCGCTCGCTCAAATTCAGCCGGGCCCGATCGTGAACCCCAAGGTCAAGATTCGTGCGTTTCGCCCGCCTGCAGGCGAAGCGTACGGCCGCATTGAAGCGCCTAAAGGCGAACTCGGGTTTTATCTCATCAGCGACGGCGGCCCGAATCCATATCGTTACCGCGTGCGCCCGCCGAGTTTCATCAATCTGACGGTTCTCGAAGACCTCTGTCTCGGCCACACCGTTGCCGACGTGATGGTAATTCTCGGCAGCGTCGATATCGTAATGGGAGAGGTGGATCGTTGACGTCAACCCCAACCTGCCGCCGAATGTATGGCAAGTGACGCGATCTATTTGATTTCGGATTCGGGGGAACTGCGCCGTGTAGAGCATCAGTGCTACGGGAACGAGGACATCCTTCAAGAATTGATCGCCAAACACCCTGATCTTCTTGCTGGCGATCAAATAGATGCTGACGCGCCTCCGCGGTGGTTGCTAATTCGCCGCGAAGCCGCGATTCCGTCGATTCATTTTCGCGTGACGACCGGCTTTTGACGCGGAGAATTGCCGCAGAGTCAGGTGAATTACGAATTATCCGATCACGTTCGTGAAGAAATCGTGCGTCGTCGCATTCCGTTGGCCGTGGTCGAGTCGGTGTTGGCAAACCCACAGCAGAAAGTACCAGAGCACGGAGATGTGATATGTTACCAGTCGAAAATCGACATCAATCAGAAGGAATATCTGGTGCGCGTGATAGTGGACGAAAGACCGACACCAGCCAAGGTTGTGACTGTGTACAGAACGAGTAAAATCAGGAAATACTGGAAAACCACATCATGAAAGTGACCTATGACCCGGAAGTTGATGTGCTGCGAATTCTTTTCCGCAACGCCCCGATTGAGGAGAGCGATGAGGACAAGCCCGGAGTGATTCTAGATTACGACAAGGACGGAAACGTGGTGGGACTCGAAGTGCTGAATGCGTCGCAAAGGATCGAAAATCCGCGCGCAGTGGATTATGCGGTCACAGGCTAGAGAGGGTGCGGCAGCGAGATCGCTCATACGAATGCGCTTCAACTCCGAAAGGATTCGCGAGCAGGCGATTTAACAGTTCAACGCTGACGAAGTCATGATCGGTTCTGGCATACTCAGGGGAATGGCGGTTACCGCCCGAAACTTTGTCGGAAGTTATTTCGAAAAGGAGCGGCTGATTACGGTGCAATATCCGGAGGAGCGCAGTCCGCTGCCCGAGAACTATCGCAACTTTCCGTTTCTGATTTACGACACGGACGATCCGCACGCGGGGTTGCGCTGCGTGGCGTGCAAGATTTGCGAGAAGGAATGTCCGCCGCAGTGCATCTATATCGTCAAAAGCGACGACAAAAAGCCCGATTACATGGGCAAACCGCAGTTTTACCCGAAGGTGTTCGACATTGACGTCTCGGTTTGCATGAGCTGCCAGATTTGCGTCGAAGTTTGCCCGTTTGAAGCGATCAAGATGGACAAGGACTTTGAGCTCAGTAAGCGCGAACGCTTCAACCATCTGCTCATGCGCAAAGAGGAATTGGCGAAGTCGAACGAGTATTATCACAGGATCCATCCCGTCGAAGCCGAGGCAGTAGATAAGAATCTGTCGGACGCTGCAGCCGCGGCCGAGGCAAAGAAGAAAGCTGCCGCAGAGGCAACCGCGAAAGCCGCGGCGGCGAAGGCAGCCACGGCCACGCCATCCGCTCAAGGCAAGGCGTCGACCGGATCCTAGACGCAAACAAGCACATTGGCGTCGGACCGAGACCGCCGCTCCTTGAAATCGGCAATCAAAAATCTACAATCGAGAATCTCACCGCCAGGGTGGCGAAATTGGCAGACGCGCCAGACTTAGGATCTGGTGGAGAAATCCTTAGGGGTTCGAGTCCCCTCCCTGGCACTGAACCGCGGAAGCAAACACTGAACGCTCAACGCCAAACGCCCAAATGTTCAATTCAGAAAGCGCCAGTTGATCGTTGAACGTCGGATGTTGAACGTTGGACGTTAAGTTCGTGGCTCGCGACGAACCCAGGAGCTTCGTCAATTGTTACGAATGGGTTACAAAATTCGTAGTGGAATATAAGGCTTTTCCCGATCAGCCGGACAGTGTAATAATCGAGGGGCTATGCGGAGATGTTTGCATGTAAGGGCTCGCGTCCTCACCCGGAAGAACGCGAGCCGGACTCAAGCCGTAATAGTTATCGCGGCGGCGGGTAATTTTAGATCTTGGTTACAATTGGGCGCGCGGCCCCACGTGTCCACCTTCGAGCAGCAACCATGAGAAGCATCTCGGCATCATTTGACACCGGGGAAGTTCAAGCGCCTTCCCAAAATCCGCGCATTTGGAATGTACCTTTCGATTTTCGCACACTTCTGACC
This sequence comes from Candidatus Udaeobacter sp., assembly GCA_035255865.1. Taxonomy (GTDB): domain Bacteria; phylum Verrucomicrobiota; class Verrucomicrobiia; order Chthoniobacterales; family UBA10450; genus Udaeobacter. Next base: position 8,546 of record DATEZD010000057.1, on the reverse strand, counting down.
GGGGCGTGCGTGTTTGTCGGCTATTATCTGGGCGCGAGACTCGGATTCGCGCTCACGTTTCAGCCGCATCCGGTCTCGGTCCTTTGGCCTCCGAATTCTATCCTGGTCGCAGCGCTTCTGCTGACGCCACCGCGGATCTGGTGGTTCGTCCTGCTCGCTGCGTTTCCGGCGCATTGCGCAGCGCAACTACAGAGTGACGTTCCACCGCTGATGATTTTGTGCTGGTTCATCAGCAACTCGTGCGAAGCAGTGATCAGCGCGGGCCTGACGCGCTATCTTGTTGGCGAACCGATTCGCTTCACGAACCTTCGAGAGGCGGGCATTTTTTGTCTTTGCGCAGTCCTTATCGGTCCGTTTTTGTCCTCGTTCTTGGACGCAGCGTTTGTGGTATGGAATCATTGGGGCCAGGACGCCTACTGGAAGCTGATCCGAATACGATTTCCTTCGAACGCCCTGGCGGCGTTAATAGTTGTGCCGTTGATCGTCACGTGGGTGAGGAACGGAATTCCTCGCCTGCGGAGAGCTCGACTTTCGAGCTACCTGGAGACATGCGTTCTCTTTCTTAGTCTGTGCTCGGTCAGCTACGCTGTTCTTTATGAATTTGGACCGAGAGCGGATTCGGCACTTCTCTTTCTACCTCTGCCGTTCCTTCTTTGGGCGGCGGTACGATTCGGCTCCCTGGGAGCAAGCAGTGCCATTTTCATTGTCGGTTTTTTGGCCATTTGGAGCGGATCCCACGGGCATGGGCCGTTCTCAGGCGGAACAACTGAACAAGACGCGCTCTCAATCCAAATATTTCTAATCGTCCTAGCAATTCCGCTGATGTTCCTCGCGGCAGTGATCGAGGAGCGCGCAAAGGGCGAGGCTGATCGGCGGGAAAGCGAGGTGCGCATGAGTCTTGCGGCCGACGCGGCACACCTCGGTTTGTGGGTTTGGAACATTCCGGGTGACGAACTTTTGGTGACCGATAAATGGCGAAAGTTGTTCGGCTTCGCGGAATCGGAGCCAGTGAACTTTGACCGAGTGCTCCAGATCGTGCACCCCGCGGACCGCGAACATATGAAGCAACTCGTGCGGCACATGTTCGAGCACGGTAGAGAGTATGAAAATGAATATCGCATCATGCGGGCGGATGGAAGCACACGGTGGATCGCCGGTCATGGCAGCGTCGAGTTAGACGAACGTGGCAAACCGGCCTTTGCGCGCGGGGTGTCGCGCGACATCACCAAGCGCAAAATAGCGGAGGAAGAGTTGCGTGAGAGTGAAGCGCGTTTTCGCACGGTAGCCGACGCGGCGCCCGTGCTCATCTGGCTGGCTGGCGTGGACAAGCTCTGCACTTTCTTCAACAAGCCCTGGCTCGAGTTTACTGGTCGCACGATGGAGCAGGAAATGGGAAATGGCTGGACTGAAGGCGTGCATCCGGACGATTTGCAGAGGTGCGTGAAAACGTACGTCGAAGCGTTTGATGCACGCGAGCCGTTCGTCATGCAGTACCGCCTGAGACGTCACGATGGCGAATATCGATGGATATCGGATAATGGGGTGCCGCGCTACAACGCACAAAAAAACTTCGCCGGTTACATTGGATCGTGCGTGGACGTCACGGAATTATTGAGAAAAGAGCGGGCTTTGCGCGAAAGCGAGGAGCGGATGAGCTTGGTGATGGACGCGGCCAATCTTGGATTGTGGGAGTGGGATCCCGACGAAGATGAACTCTGGGGCACGAAAACGCGCCGTGCTCTTTTGGGGTTGCCAAGTCCCGGAAAGATCAAGCTGGAAGACGCTCTTTCCCGAGTGCATACCGATGATCGCGAGCGAGTCCGGCAGGCCCTGAAGGATGCGGTCAGAACTGGTGAGAATTACCACTTCGAGTATCGGGTTGTACTTCCGGACGGCAGCGTACGCTGGACGGAACACCGCGGACGCTGCGTGAGCGAGGCGGGCGGCAAAAGTCCCGTCCTCCGCGGCGTTTCGATCGATGTGACAGCGCAAAAACAGGCGCAAGATCTATTCCGCCTGGCGACCGAAGCTGCGCCGAGCGGTATTGTCGTCGTCGATGATCAGGGCCGCATCGTTTTGGTGAATGCTCATATCGAAGAGCTGTTTGGCTATGAACGTGAGGAACTCGTCGGAAGACCTGTCGAGATTCTCGTGCCGGAGCGGCTCGCTAGTCAGCATCCGGCTCATCGGGCGGAATTCCACGTCGCGCCTACAGCCCGGGCGATGGGCGCGGGCAGGGAATTATTCGGGCGGCGAAAGGACGGTAGTGAATTTCCAGTCGAGATCGGACTAAGTCCCATCCAATCGCCGGAAGGGATGCTTGTTCTGGCCGCGGTTGTGGACATTTCTGCCCGCAAGCTCGCTGAAGCGGAAGCAATACAGCACCGCGAAGAAGTCGGCCATCTCAGTCGGGTGGCAGTGATGGGTGAACTGACGGCATCCCTGGCGCATGAACTTAATCAGCCGCTGGCAGGAATTATCAGCAACGCCAGTGCGGGACAGCGTTTTATTGATCGTGGCAATGTCGATCTTCGTGAACTTCACGAACTGCTCGCTGATATTGTCGCGGATGGGCGCCGCGCTGGCGAAGTGATTCGCGGTATTCGCAACATGGTGAAAAAAGGCTCCCACGTCCGGTACCAAGTGAACCTGAACGATCTTGTAACGAACGTGGTGCGCATGGTAAGACCGGATGCCATGCTGCGCTCCTGCGACGTGGACACTTTGCTAGAGCCGGATTTGCCTTCTGTTGAAGGCGATCCGATTCAATTGCAACAAGTCATGCTCAATCTCCTGGTCAACGCCTTCGATGCCATGCGCGACACACCATTAAGCCGGCGTAAAGTCGTGATCCTGACGGAGCGAAATGGCGACAACGCAATTCGCACCAGCGTACGCGATTACGGGACTGGTATCCCGGCGGAAGCGCGGGATCGACTTTTCGATCATTTCTTCACGACCAAATCACAGGGATTGGGAATGGGCCTTGCGATCGTGCGTTCAATCGTTGAATCGCATTCCGGCACAATCGCTGGTGAGAATGTTGAGAGCGGAGGCGCGCGGTTTCATTTTACTCTTCCCGTAAGCGCCAAAAGGACTGCCCATTCAGCCATATGACGATCTCAAACAGCTTGGTCTTCGTGATCGACGATGACGCGTCAGTGCGAAAGGGCTTGACGCGACTGCTCCGCTCCGCCGGGTACAAAAGCGAAATTTTTGAAGCCGCATCCGATTTTCTGGCGCGTCCATCCCACAGCGGCCCTTCGTGCGCGATCGTGGATGTGCAGATGCCGGGTATCAACGGGATAGATTTGCAGGAAACGTTGATCCAGTGCCGCCGCGAAGAGCAACTTGTCTTTATCACTGGCCACGGCGACATCCCGATGTGCGCTCAGGCGATGAAAGCCGGTGCGGTCGATTTTCTATCGAAGCCGTTTCGCAGTCACGAATTGCTTCAATGTGTCGAGCGCGCGCTGATCCGGTCCGCGGAGCAGCGACGGCGCAGTGAAGAAAAGAACGACGTTCGGCATCTCCTTGATTTGCTCACGCCGCGCGAGTTCGAAGTGATGGAGCTCGTGGTCACTGGCATGTTGAACAAACAGATCGCCGGCGAACTGGGCATAGCTGAGAAGACTGTAAAAGTCCACCGTGGCCGGATGATGCAGAAGCTTGGCGTGACGTCGGTGGCCGAGCTCGTGAAGTTAGTGCAAAAAGCCGGCATCGCCTCGGCCGCATTACATAAGACCAAAGTCTAATTGCCCTTTGTCAGGCTGATGCTGCTAAGTAGCGGCATCCTTCGAATAATATGAGCCAGACAACGGAAACAGAGCTGACGCCCGCGTCTTCTCCAACTGCCTCCGCGGAAGTCTGCTATTTGGTTGACGACGATCCGTCAGTGCGCAAATCCATCAGTCGGCTGCTCAAATCGGAGGGATTCAATGTGCGTGCCTTTGGGGAACCAGAAGATTTCCTCAATCACATGGCAAAGAATCCGGTGCGGCTTGTTGTCCTGGATATCTGGATGGAACAAATGACCGGAATGGAATTACTGGCGCATTTGTGTGCAAGATCGCCCGGGACTCGAGTGATCTTCATTACGGGTCATGAGGATCGTGCTGCCGAAGCCACCGTGATGCAGGCCGGGGCCTTTGCTTTTTTTATCAAGCCTTTCGACGACAAAAAATTCATCGCAGCCGTTCGGGACGCCCTTAATCAGGCCTGCGAGGCAGCGGTGCAGGAGAGTGCGCCCCGCGGCTGCGGAAACGTATAAGACCAAGGTCTAATAGACTCGGTTGGCGGTTAACCCTATTGTAGGTCATCTTGCTAAACTCAAATGCTTTTATTGTCTGCTTGCTCGACGATGACCGTTCCGTGCTGAAAGGGTTGGGGCGGCTTCTCTCGTCAGCTGGCCTGCACGCAGAAACGTTTAGCGATCCCCAGAACTTCCTGGATTATGCGCAGATTCATCGCCCGACGGTTGCCCTGGTTGATGTTTGTATGCCGCAAATGAGCGGTCTGGAGGTTCAATCGCAGCTGCACAAGATCTCACCTTCTACCAGGGTCGTCATCTTTACGGCAAAGGACGATCCTCTGGTTCGTTCAACTGCATTAAACGGCGGGGCCACGGCTTTCCTGACCAAGCCTTTTGACGACGAAGAACTCCTAACCGTCGTTCGGCTGGCACTCGCTCCCGCGGCATGAAAATCTCCTTCCCAAACTACCGCTCGGGCGCCGGCATTTCGCTTCGTGCGGCCATCAATGCTTGGCTGAACTCGCATAAGGCCGAGCGAACGCAGACCGCGGCCAGGAAAAGAAATGTGCGGCAAATCACGCCGGGATGGGATTATCGGCCCAGAGAGTCAGTTCGGCGACACGCGGCTGTTGATGTGGCACGAGCGAAAACTGCCAAGACCCCGAGTTCAAGCCCTGCGGTCGTAGATGCAAGTAATGTGATCTCGTTCGATTGTATTAATCCTGACCCGGCGATCGAGGACCAAAGGACGAAAACGCCATTGTGGGATCGTGCCCATACCGGTTCGAGGTACGACTAAAGTCTTATAGACAATGAAAACGCCGTCGCTGAATGATGGCGGCAGCTCAGAAAAAACTTAAGAAACTGGTTGACGAGACCAGCCCTTATCAGTTATCACACCTATGCTATGAAAAAATTCTCTAGTTTAATGTCCATCCTGATTGGGTTCGCTACCGCTTCGGTGCAAGCCGGACCGCCCGAACCATACAAGCAGGTCGCGCCACCGCCACCGCCGGAACTTTACGGACTCGGCTTTTACGGCGCGATCGACGGAGGGGCCAATGTCTATCAGAACCGCGGCGGAGACAGAACCTTTACGGATACTAATGCGGATTCAGTTTTTTTCGGGGACACTCTGACTGTCTCACCTAAAAACGACGTCGGCGGCTACGGCGGTATCAAGCTTGGTTACGTCTGGGGCACGGGTGTGTTTCGTCCGACCGTTGAAGGCGACTTTTTCTGGAACGGCTTCAGGGGCGGCGCCGACTTGGCATTGAGAGAGCCCGACGGTGATCTGATAAGAAGCAGTACCGTGACTACCTTCGTTAACACTGGGGCGTTTATGTTCAACTTCATCGGGAGATTCGCCTTTGGAAGATTCCAGCCGTATGCTGGCGGCGGCATCGGAGTTTACTATGCCGAATCCGCAGGTACCGACATCAGCACCCCGCGCGGCACCTTTAGCACCGGCGGAGGGGCAAATCACGCGGACTTCGCGTGGCAGATAGTCGCAGGCTCAGATTACTATTTCACTCCGAAGTTCAGCACCTTCATCGAATACCATTACCTCAACTATACGAGCTCCCAAATCAATACGAGTCAGAGTCGCAATCTGGGGCAGCACTTAGTTGGTGCCGGCCTCCGCTTCCATTTCTAAAAACCGACAGCGATCTCCCTGCTAGGTTAAGTGAACCGGCCTCTCCTTTATCGGGAGGCCGGTCTTTTTTTTGCGCCTGGAAAAACTCGATAATTTCTCGTTTCTACGCGCAATCGCTCGCTTTATAGGACGAAAGTCCAATAGACATGCTGGCGGCGTTCTTTCATTCTCCGGCTTACAACCCGGAGGAATGCAAAAAAAGGATTGCTCGAATCGGTGCCAAATTGGTATTTGTGGAGAGCGCCAACACAACCACTGGCGAAACTGTACCACTATGAATCAATCAACTTTAATGAGTCGAATCATTAATCGATTCCTATTCGCGGCGTTCCTGTCCGTTCCTGTTCCACTTCTTCTTGCGGGAACTGCGACGGATGACCCGAAGGACGGGAAGGAAGTTATTCCACCGGAAATACAACCGTGGTGCCAAACACCGTCGCCGCTCGAGATCCGGATTGGTATCCCGGGATGGTTAGCAGGAATTTCTGGCGATGCTGGCGTAAAGGGAATCGTCGGCTCGCCGGATGTTGCGTTTCACGAGTTGTTCGACCACCTGACTCATGTGCCACTCGCCCTCTCGGTCGACATTCGCTATCATCGGTGGGAACTCTTCGGAGACGGTCAGTACATGGAAGTAGGTGATTCTGTTACTCTGCCTGGTCTACTTTTTACCAACGCCAATATGCACATCAGGGCCGGCGGCGCTGGGGCTTTCCTCGGTTATCGATTGATCAATTGCGATAAGGCCTCGCTTTCTGTCTTCGCGGGCGCGCGCTACAGCTATCTCGGCGCCGATCTAAGCATTTTCGATAACGGCGATGCGCGTCTGGTTATCCTCCGCCGGCTACTGAGGCTTGGGAATAAGTTGGATTTTTCGGGTTCGACCGGTTGGGTCGATCCCGTGATCGGCGCCCGCGGGAAAGTGAAGATCTGGAAGGCCACATCGCTTTACGCGGAAGGCGATGTCGGTGGATTTAACGCTAACTCGGGCTCGGCGTTTGAGGTGCACCGCGAAGGGCGCCGGAGCATCGTAAAAACGTCGATAGATAGTTCAGACTGGAGCTATCAGATACAAGGCGGCCTTGAATTTCAAGTCAGCAGGTGGTTCTCGACGCAGGTCGGGTGGCGCTACTTGAAATACGACTACGTTCAGGAGGGTTTTACCGATAAGATCGCTTTGAACGGCCCCTTCGTCCAAGGCGGAGTGAATTTTTAAGCAAGCCATTTGGCGTTGAGATCATTAGGACTGCCATATTGGACTAAGGTCCTACTTGTCGAAATATCTGCATCAAATAATCTCGGGTATGAAAAAATTTAATTACCACAGTTGCATTCTGCTGATTGCCGCGCTGGCGTGCGCGGGCTTATCAGGATGCGAAACGAGCGGCACAGCGGCCCCTGGGGCGACGGCTTCTGTGGCTGCACCCGCCGGCCAAGGTGCTGCTCAACTGATCATTCGGAGAGCACCCAACATGGGAAATGGCCTGTTCCTCGATATAAAGATAGATGGTGCGAATGTAGCCACGCTTAGCCTGGGCCAAACCTACAGGGGTACCTTGTCACCAGGGCAGCACGTCATATCCGTTATCCTGCGACCGAATCAATTGGACCTGCGTCCTACGAAAAAGACTTTGACCGCAGTAAAAGGGCAGACCTACGATTTCACTGCGATGTGGCAGGGGCAGACGTTGGTTTTGCGCTGATCCAGCCGCCTCAAGCTAAAGTCGTCCCACGCGGGCAAACGCGAACGCGCGTGCGCGTGATTATCGAGGCGTTCGCCGGATTTCCTGACTCAGGTTCATCGCCTATCGGCAAGTCGGCCGAGGCACGACAAAATTGTGAACCGCCTATTTAGAATGCCGTGTGTTCCGACACGGCCGTATTGGACCAAAGTCTTATAGACAGAGTCCACGAAAACTGGAGAAGTTTCTGCACGAATTCTCTCCAATGAAATCATCCGGACCTTTAGCAACGCCGTGGCGTCGCTACATTCAAGGAATTTTCGCGCTCCTCGAGATCGTTATCATTTTCCTGTTCATCGCCTTCCTGCTGGCTACCACCGTCCCGGGTCTCCTGCGCGCCCGCAAACGCTCGCAGACCTCCAAGATTGTGACATTGGCACGATCATCAAATCGGCTCGCAACTGTATAAGCGGTCGGTCGAATCTTTCGGAAATTCGCTGCGCCTTTTTAATGTTGCTACGTTGTAACGATGTAACGCTGTAACCCTGTAACGCGCGTCGCTTTAGCTATTGGACTAAAGTCCTATAGCCGTTTGACCACAGGCACGGCAAAATCGGCCTCAAAAGCAGTATTAACAACCAGATTACAAAACAATGAAACCATCAAGACCAATCAGAAACCTAGAAACCATGAAAACCAAAGTCATCAATCTCGCTTCCGCCGCTATCACCATCCTTCTCATCGCCGGATGCGCATCAACGACTCAGGCCCCGAGTACGCCACCCTCGGCCACTGTCAGTATTCGAGAGTGGTCGGCTGCCTATTACGCTCAGGCTGAACACGGAAAAGGGACCCTCTATTACAACGGCCGGAGTCACCATTTCACCATCTCTGGTGGCGGCCTTGGTGGCTCGGGCGTCCAAAAGACCTCTGCCACGGGCAAGGTCTATAACCT
>DATEZD010000056.1:0-4504 GCA_035255865.1 Candidatus Udaeobacter sp. | reverse complement strand
CGGCATCCTGAAGATGCTCGACGCGCGGCCGGCGCCTTCGCGCCACTCCTCAAAGCAGGCGCCACAAAGCCGAGTTTCATTGACGGATCGCACGGCGATACGTCCAATTGCAAGATGATTTCGGTTCTGAGTCTCGCCGCGGCACTTCCGAACTGGCCGATCATGGTGCCGTTTGTGATCTTGCTGGTGGCGATCGCACTCGCTCCGCTCATCGCTCAACGTCATTGGGAGCGTCATTACCACAAGCTTTGCTTCGCTTTGGCCGGCACAGTTTGTCTCTATTATCTCTTCATTGTTAAGCAGTCCGCGCGCGTCGTTCACGCGGGAATTGATTACGTCACCTTCATTGTCGTAGTCGGTTCTTTCTTCATTCTCGCAGGCGGAATTCATTTGCGGGTCAAATCGCCGAGCGGCGCGATGAGAAACACTTTGTTCCTTTTTGCCGGCGCACTCTTGGGCAATCTAATCGGCACCATCGGCGCTTCGATCCTGCTTATCCGCCCGTGGATCGCGATGAACAGAGGCCGCGTCGCGCCGATGCATATCGCTTTCTTTATTTTTCTGGTCAGCAACATCGGCGGCGCGCTGTTGCCGGTGGGTCCGCCGCTCTTCCTGGGATTTCTCAAAGGTGTGCCGTTTGGCTGGACGCTCCAAAATTGCTGGCGCCAATGGCTGATCACGATCACGATTGTTCTGGCCGTGTTTTTTGTTCTCGATCTTGTCAATCTGCGCGCGCGCAAAAGGGGCATTCATGAAAGCGAGATCACGCGATGGCGCTGCGACGGCTCCCAGAACTTCCTTTTTCTGCTGGCGCTTCTGGCCGCTCTCATCGCCGTGCGCGTGGGCTGGCGCGAGCCGATCATGGTCTTGATTGCGCTGGGATCATATTTTGCTACGCCACACCGCATTCGCGAAGCGAACAATTTCACTTTGGCCCCGCTCAAAGAAGTCGGTTGGCTCTTTCTCGGCATTTTCGGAACGATGATTCCGGTTTTGGAATACATGGAAGGATCAGCCGAGAAACTGGGATTGACTTCCCAGACGGCATTCTTTTGGGCGACCGGCTTACTCTCTGCATTGCTGGATAACGCGCCAACCTATCTCGCTTTTTTCGCGGCAGCACTCGGACTCCACCACTTCAACATCAACGAGCCGTCGCAGGTGACTGACTTTATTTCCAAAAACGGCGGCGAATTGACCGCGATCTCGCTGGGCGCGACGTTCTTTGGCGCACTCACCTATATCGGCAATGCACCGAACCTGCTGGTGAAAACGATTGCTGAGCATGGGCATGTTCCAACGCCGAGCTTTATAGGCTATATCTGGAAGTTCGCCCTTCCAATCCTGATTCCGGTATTTGTGTTGGTGTCGATCTTGTTTTTTCCGCGTAGCGCAACCGTCGTCCGGCCAGTGTTAACGTTTTTTTAACACTTTCCCGAAGCACTTTAACTAACGCCACGGCGAAAGTTCGCTCAGATTTGGGCAAGTTTATGAGCGAATTCATTATCGTAGGAATCATCGTCATTCTGGGCGTGAACGGGGTTTACTCGCGCTTTTGCGAGCAGCCGAAGGAGAAACGGTGAGCGATCTCGTTTTCGCAGGAACCGTAATTCTATTTTTCGTCGTAAGCGCTCTTTACGTGCGCTTTTGCGACCACCTCTAGGAGCCACCACATGGGAACAATCATCGTAGGGATCATCGCGCTGCCGCTGTTTGCGTACCTCTTCATCGCCATGATCCGCCCGGAGAAATTCTAAGGAATCGATTATGCAAGCTTCTGGTTGGATTCAATTCGCGATCTATCTGATCGCGCTCGCCCTGATCACGAAGCCAATGGGGCTTTATCTCGTGCAAGTGCTCGACGCGAACGGCAGAACGTGGCTAGACTCGGTACTGCGTCCGCTTGAGCGCGCAACATATCGCGCCATGGGCATTAGGCCTAACGAGGAGCACAACTGGAAACAATACACGCTCGCCATGCTGCTGTTCGGTTTGGTGGGTTGCCTCTTCACCTACGCAATCCTGCGTTTGCAATATTTTCTACCACTGAATCCACAAAAACTCGCAGGAGTCAGTTCCGATCTTTCCTTCAACACGTCCGTTAGTTTTACGACCAACACCAATTGGCAGAACTACGTCGGCGAATCGACCATGTCGTACCTGTCGCAGATGGTCGGGCTGACTTTTCACAATTTCGGCTCGGCCGCCACCGGCATCGCCATCGCCGCCGCTTTGGTCCGCGGCATCGCACGACACTCGGCCCAGACACTCGGTAACTTTTGGGTCGATCTCGTCCGTGTCACTTACTATCTGCTGATCCCCATTTGCCTCGTGTTTGCGATCTTTCTCGTGTCGCAAGGGATGATCGACAACTTCAAGCCGTACACCAAAGCCACGCTAGTCGAGCCAATGAAGATCCAGGTCGAGAAGAAGAACGATAAAGGCGAGACGATCAAGGACGCCGACGGCAAACCGGTGATGGAAGAACAAACCGTGACCGAACAGAACATCGTGCAAGGGCCGATGGCGTCGCAGGTCGCGATCAAAATGCTCGGCACGAACGGCGGCGGTTACGTCAATGCTAACGCCGCGCATCCGTTCGAAAATCCGACGCCGCTCTCGAACTTCATCCAAATGCTTTCCATTTTCTCCATTGGCAGCGGGCTGACTTACTACCTCGGCCGAATGATAAAGAACCAGAAGCATGGCTGGACGGTGTGGGCGGCCATGGTCGCGTTGTTTATCGGCGGCGTGATGCTCTGCTGGTGGGCTGAATCGAATGGCAATCCGATTCATCACCAACTCGGTGTCGCGGTTGCCGATGGCAATATGGAGGGCAAGGAAGTCCGCTTCGGGATTTTCAACTCCGCGCTCTTTGCCACGATCACGACTAACGCGTCGTGCGGCGCGGTGAACTCGATGCACGATTCTTTCACCGCGCTCGGCGGATTCGTTCCACTGTTCAATATTCAGCTCGGCGAAATCATCTTTGGCGGCGTCGGCGCGGGCTTATACGGGATGCTCGTCTTCGTTGTGCTCGCTGTGTTCATTGCTGGACTGATGGTCGGCCGCACGCCGGAATATCTCGGGAAGAAAATCGAGGCCTACGACGTCAAGATGGCAATGTTGTCGTTGTTGATTCTCGCGATTTCCATTCTGGGATTCGCGGCTTGGGCGATCGTCAGCAAATGGGGTTTGGCTGGTCTGAATAATAACGGCCCGCACGGGCTCAGCGAAATTCTTTACGCGTTCAGCTCAGGCGCCGGAAACAATGGCAGCGCCTTCGCTGGATTATCGAGTAACACACCTTGGTACAACACCACCCTCGGCCTGGATATGTTGTTCGGTCGCTTTCTCATGATCGTGCCGATCATGGCGTTAGCGGGTTCGCTTGCGCGGAAGAAAATCACTCCGGCCAGCGCCGGCACGTTTCCGGTTCACGGCGGAACGTTTTTCATTCTACTCATCGGCACCGTGCTTTTGATCGGCGCGTTGAATTTTCTACCGGCGCTGACGCTCGGGCCGGTGGTCGAACACTTCCTGACCGCGGCTGGGAAACTTTATTGACGATCGACAACCAATGAAAGCACAAGTCCGTTCTCTTTTTGATTGGAGCATTGTTCGCCCCGCGATCAGCGATTCGTTCAAGAAACTGAATCCGCGCTGGATGATTAAGAATCCGGTCATGTTCGTGACCATGGTGGGCGCTGCGCTCACGACGGTGGGGATCTTCACCGCCGAACCGGATTTGCGTGGCTTCGTAGCGCAGTTGGCAATCTGGCTGTGGTTCACCGTGCTCTTCGCGAACTTCGCTGAAGCAATGGCGGAAGGTCGCGGCAAAGCGCAGGCCGCCAGTCTGCGCCGAGCGCGAAAGGAAACCATGGCGCGTCGCCTGCAGAATGGCCGCGAGGTAAAAGTTCCAGCGCCCATCCTGCAAAAAGGCGACATCGTAGTCTGCGAATCGGGCGATATCATTCCGGCGGACGGCGACGTGATTGAAGGCATCGCCAGTGTGGACGAAGCCGCCATCACCGGCGAATCGGCTCCCGTTATTCGCGAAAGTGGTGGCGACCGCAGCGCTGTCACCGGCGGCACCCGCGTGCTGAGCGACCGCATTATTATTCGAGTCACCATGGAAAAGGGCCACGGCTTTCTCGATCGGATGATAGCTCTGGTGGAAGGTGCAAAACGCCAAAAGACGCCTAACGAAATCGCGCTAACAATTCTGCTCGCGGCGCTGACCTTTATCTTTCTGTTGGTCTGCGTCACGCTGAAGCCGTTCGGAATTTATTCAGGCACTGCATTTTCCGTTCCAGTTCTGATCGCGTTGCTGGTTTGTCTGATTCCGACAACGATTGGCGGGTTGCTCAGCGCCATCGGGATCGCCGGGATGGACCGCGTCCTCCAGCGCAATGTGCTGGCGATGAGCGGGCGCGCTGTCGAAGCCTCTGGCGACGTGGACGTGCTGCTTCTCGACAAGACGGGAACGATCACGCTGGGCAAT
>DATEZD010000055.1:0-7054 GCA_035255865.1 Candidatus Udaeobacter sp. | reverse complement strand
CGATGCGGCGTCTTCAGGTCACGCCCTTGTTCGATGAGCTGACCAAACGGTCGCTCCTGGCGCGGATGGTCAAAGTTTATCCGGAACTGGAAACCATGATCGCCGGCGCAGAAACGCAGGAAAAAGCTGCGCCGCTCATTGTGTCCTGGAGCAGTTTGGAAAAACGCAGAGCGGAATACGAAGAGATCGTGAAAGTAAAAATTCCTGAGAACACCAAGGAGATCGCAATTGCCCGGTCTTACGGCGATCTGAGCGAAAATTTTGAATTCAAGGCGGCTAAGCAAATGCAAAGCGTGTTGATGCGGCGCAAAGCCGATTTGGAGCAAATGCTGCACGACGCGAGGGGCACGTCATTCGAAAATCCCGATACGACGCGCGTGTCCATCGGCACGATCGTCACCTTGCGCAATGCTGAATCAAACAACGAAGAGACTTACACCATCCTTGGCGCGTGGGACGGCGATCCCGATCGTCACATCATCTCCTACCAAACCGCCATCGGCCAGGCGCTGCTCGGACACGAGGTTGCCGAAACGATCTCGCTAAACACTGAGGACAACGTCGCCCAATACATCATTGTCTCAATCCAGCCGGCACCGCCAGATGAAACCCCGCCGACGCCCGAGCTTCCGAGCGAAACCGCCGTCGAAGCAGCGGTTGCCGAGTAGGAGATTATCCTCGGGGGAGCGCACGCGGCTCGCCTGCACTCGGCGCCCTCACCGTGTTCCAGGCGGTTGATCCTACCCGTCTTAAGCGCGACATCTGAAAAAGCGGAAGAAAACTCCGGGAGAAAAGCTTCCTGTCCTGACCCGCTTCCACACAACCCTGAAACAGTCTTTGCGACTGAGGCAGAAAAATTGTCGTCTGAAACTTTACGGATTATTAATCGCAATTCGCTGCGCCGGCTTACTCGTCCCAATCTGGTCGCTGATCCTCTGAAGACCTGATGCCAGGGCTTCGATTTGCTTCTGCTGTTCCGCCAGCCTCGACTGAAAGCTCTTCTGCTGCTGCGCAAGAGTCGCTTTCAACTCCTGCACTGTACTATGCTCCTTCAGAAACTCATTTAGCAACATCGCGTTGATCGCATTAAAGCGCAGCGTCTCGGGTGTTCCATCCGGGTTGCACACCACCAGATCGGGATCGATCGCCGCGACCTCCTCCGCGATAAGACCGTAATGCTTAATGCGGGTTGAACCATAATTGCGTTTTGCCCGAAAGGTGACCGGTTTGAGCGCGAATAACCTTTCGCTCGCGCGGTCCATCGGTTGAATGTCTTCCTTGTAACGGCGCGAAGACGAGGGAATGCCGAGAATTCCGTCCCCCTGGCCACCGGTGCTAGAAACTACAACACTTGTGCCGTCGATAATCGGCGTCGAACCGATGTTCCGGATCCGAGTGACGTTGCTCTGGCCCGCCACGCCGCCAACGGTATCGCCGATACAGACATTCCCGCTACCGGTGAGATTCTCGCCAGCGCGATTGCCAACGGCCGTGTTCCCGTTGCCGGTTGTGTTATCAAAAAGCGCGAAATAACCGATGGCCGTATTGTCGCCGCCGGTGGTGTTTTGCTTGAGCGCATCGGAACCAATGGCTGTGTTGAAGCTTCCCCCGCCGCTGGATCTGAGCGACTCGAAACCAATGGCCGTGTTTTCTTGTCCCGTGTGGTTGGACAAGAGCGCGAAAGCACCTATGGCGGTGTTATCGTTGGCGGCGGAACCAGCAGAGAGAGCGCTAACACCAATGGCAGTGTTATATCGGCCAGTCGTGTTGTCATTGAGCGCATCAGCCCCGGTTGCAGTATTGCCGGTGCCGGTGGTGTTGCCAAGGAGTGCCCGCAAGCCAACGGCTGTGTTGAATTCCCCGGTGGTGTCGCTCATGAGGGCTTGATAGCCAAATCCACTGTTTGCTATGCCGTTGCTAGCGTTGGCGAGGGCTTGAAAGCCGACTGCTGTACAGAGTCCAAGCTGTTCGGAGCCCCCCGAGGGCCCAGTGGTAAAGTTTTGAAGCGCCCGGTAACCAACAGCTGTGTTGGCGCTCCCAAGAGTATTGTTCTCGAGCGCTTGCTGTCCGACAGCGACGTTGGGACCGACGTCCACCCCAAAGATATTTCCCACCGTTCCGCCGGTTGTATTGTTCAGAAGTGCGCTGGAGCCAACGGCGGTGTTGCCGCTGGCGGTGTTGGCATTGAGCGCAAAGGCGCCGACCGCCGTAATGTCTTCGCCCGTAGAATTACTGACTAGTGCCGCTGTTCCGTTGGCCGTGTTTCGTCTGCCGGTGCTGTTGAGCAACAACGCAGCAGTGCCCGTCGCCGTATTTGCGTCGGCGGTGTTGAGTACCAGCGTCCCAGCGCCAACGCCGGTGTTGAAACTGGTGGTCGTAACGCTCTTGAGCGAAAACCACCCAAGGCCTGTGTTGGCGGCGCCGGTCGTCAGACTAGAAAGGGCGTTTTGACCTTCGGCAGTCGTGAAGTTGGGATAGCCGCCGTCTGGTGGTGGAACAACTGCTTGTATTTGTGGCGCGATGCCAAAGCAGGCCAGTAGCACCGCTACGGCAAATGTCACAATGGTATTTAGAACCTGGATCAATGGTTTCATGTTTCTCCTTGCTCTTGCTCCGCTCGGTTGGATTTGTGGAATCGCGGGTCCGGAAGAGGCGAAGAACCTGGCGGGGCATAAGCCCTCCGCCTGATTCAGATCCGTTTGCTCAGAGCAACTCTGACAAAAATCAGGCGCAGCTGTCGAGATGAAAATGTAGTGGTGCGACAGCGCGGGGTTCCGGCTAAATCAACAGCTCGTAGGAGAGAACACTCAGGCAATAGATCGCCGCGGTTTCTACTCGAAGGATGATTGGACCAAGCGTGATAGGCTGACAGCCGTGCCGACGCGCGAGCGCTAGCTCGGCGGGAGTGAAGTCCCCCTCAGGCCCAACTAGCATCAATACGCTTCGAGGACGAGCACCGTGCTCGCTCGAATAGGTTTCCAAAATTCTTTTTAAGCGCTGAGCATCAGGTTGGAGCGATCCGATCAGGCGAAGATCGAATGGCTGGTCTGACATCGAAAAGAATTCGGCTAATTTTTTCGGAGCGTGAACGCGCGGCAGCCAATTCTGGCCGCACTGCTTGGTCGCTTCGATGGCAACCTGCTGCCATTTTGTCTGTTTTTGCGAGGCGCTTTCCGAATCGAGCTGCACAATGGTTCGGTCGGAAATAATCGGCGCAATTTCGGCTGCACCAATCTCGACGGCCTTCTGCACAATGAGGTCCATGTTTTTTCGTTTTGGGATTGCCTGCCCCAGAACAATCCTGCAGAGCAGCGGCGCCATCTCCGATTCGTGTAATTTTCGCAGCCGAATTTCGTGATCGGTCACATTCGCAATTTCTGCAGTGAGTTCGCGGCCTTCTCCGTTGAAGAGGACGAGCTTGTCTCCGGCTTGCATGCGCAGGACGTTGCGCGCGTGATGGGCTTCGGAGCCGCGTAACGCGAGTCCCAGAGGGTCCCAGTTCTGCGGCTCAACGTAGAAGCGATGCATGCGGGCGGATGAGGTTGATTGCCTACGAGTAGTCAGCCGCGATAAGCGCGTTTAGCGACACCACGTTTTGGAACGCATTGCTGATAGGCAACTCTACGCCGCGCTGTTTCAAAGCGGCGAGCAGGTATTCTGTAGGAATGTTTCCAACCAATGCATTCTGTGCGAAGGGGCAGCCGCCGAGGCCGCCGATGGCTGAATCAAAACGGCGGCAGCCGGCGTCATACGCTGCGAGTACTTTCGATTCAGCCTGGGCTGGCGCGCTGTGGAGGTGCACGCCGATGTCGCGGTCGGGGTACTCACTTGTTACCGATTCAAACACACTGCGAATCAAATCAGGGCCCGCCATGCCGACGGTGTCAGCAAGCGAAACGGATTGTACACCGAGACCGACAAGTTTATTGAGCGCGTCGCGAACCTGCGTCTGATCCCACGGATCGCCATAGGGGTTTCCAAACGCCATCGAAATGTAAGCCACCGTGGTCAGCCCTCTGTTGTCTGCCTTTCTTTTGATCGATTCCAAAACTTTGTAGCATTCGTCCGGCGTCTGATTCTGGTTCTTGCGCAGAAAGGTCTCGGAAATGGAGCAAGG
Source organism: Candidatus Udaeobacter sp. (assembly GCA_035255865.1). Classification (GTDB taxonomy): domain Bacteria; phylum Verrucomicrobiota; class Verrucomicrobiia; order Chthoniobacterales; family UBA10450; genus Udaeobacter. The sequence goes on along the minus strand of DATEZD010000055.1, from coordinate 2,937 downwards.
GAAACCCAGAGTTGAAACGGCTTGTGTGGCAATGGCGCGCTCAGCGCCTTTTTCGTTCACCACGATCCCGATGATCTCGACGTCATTAGGCAGGTCGATTTGTGCCAAAACTTTTTCGCTGTCGGCCATTTGCGGAATGGCCTTGGGAGAAACAAAGCTGACCGCATCGATGTGTTTGAACCCGGCGTCAATCAGGGCACGCAAGTAACGGGTTTTCAGTTCGGCAGGAATTTGCCGGCTAAGGCCTTGCCACGCATCGCGTGGGCATTCGATTAGGGTAACGGCGTTGCGAACCACAGAATTGGGACGCTTATTTAAAAAATTCCTTTGCGCGGTCGAAGAAACTTTTGCGCATTGGAGTGTTCTCCTCACTGCAAAGTGCAGCGAACTCCTCGAGCTTGCGGCGTTGCTCTGGATTGAGACGCGACGGCACCTCAACGATCAACCTGGGGAACAAATCGCCGTGGCTCCGCCCGTTCACGTTTGTTATGCCTTTGCCACGGAGCTTGAACATTTGTCCGCTTTGCGTGCCTGCGGGGACTTTAACAAGCGCCTTGCCTTCAAGCGTCGGCACGTCGATCTCCCCGCCCAACGCCGCAACGGAAAACGGGATTGGCACGTCACAATACAAATCGTCGGCTTCGCGATGGAAGATGTTGTGCTCCTTGATGTGGACGACCACATAAAGATCACCCGCTGCACCGCCGCCGATGCCCGCCTCGCCGTTTCCCGGCGAACGTAATCGCGTACCCTCCCGGATTCCCGCAGGAATCTTCAGCTTGATTCGGCTTAGCTTTTCGACACGCCCTTCGCCACCGCATTTCTGGCAGGGCTTTTCGATGATTTCACCGGCGCCATGGCAACGTGGACATGTTTGCGAGACATGAAAGAAACCACGCGAACTGATCACCTGTCCGCGCCCAGCACACGTCGGACAACTTGTTTTGCGCGAGCCCGGCTCGGCGCCGGCGCCGTGGCATTTGTCGCAGGTATCAAGCTTCTCAATCTCAATTGTCTTCTCTGCGCCGAAAGCCGCCTCCTCCAACTTGATTTCCATATCGTACCGCAGATCCGACCCACGACGCCGATCGTCGGAGCGGGCCCCGGGCGCCCCGCCAAAGAACGTCTCGAAGATTCCGCCGCCAAACCCGCCGCCGCCGAACACTTCGCGGAAGATTTCGAAAGGATCATGGAAACCGCCGCCGCCGAAACCGGCACCGCCGTGCGCGAACGCGGCGTGACCGAAGCGATCGTACGCGGCGCGTTTGTCCGGATCCATCAGGACGTCGTACGCTTCGCCTAGTTCTTTAAATTTTTCCTCGGCGTGCGGATCGTCCGGATTTTTGTCAGGGTGAAACTTTACGGCGAGTTTGCGATAGGCTCGTTTGATTTCCTCATCGGTGGCACTTCGGCCCACGCCGAGCACTTCGTAGTAATCGCGTTTTTCAGTAGCCATCAAAGCGAAAGTCGTAGGTGACCAATCAGACTAATCCGCAAGGCAAGCAAGAATGCTCACTACTTCGCCGGGCCGCTGGAAACAACGACGCGCGCAGGTCGCAGGAGGCGATCCTTAAACCGATAACCTCGACGGGCCTGGCGGATGACTGTTTCTTCAGGAGTGCCGCTCGGCTCGTGGGCAATCGCTTCGTGCAGGTTCGGATCAAACTTTTTGCCTTCGGCTTCGATCCCTTGCAGCCCGTTTTCCTCAAGCAAATCGTTCAATTGTTTTTGAACGAGAACCATTCCGGAATAGATCGGAGATTGCCTGCCCTCCGTTTTCGCCGCCGCCAAACCCAGCTCGAAATTGTCGAGAATGGAGACCAAACGCTGGAGCAACGAGCTGTTGGCGTATTTCACCGCGTCCTCTTTTTCGCGGGCGGCGCGTTTTTTGTAGTTCTCGAAATCAGCCTGGCTGCGTAGCGCGAGATCACGGAACCGGTCGATATCCGCTTGCAAGCCGGCCATTGCATCTTCGGAATCGGCGTCTCCTGCAGCCATTGGGGAAGGCTGCTTCGCCTGCACTGACGAATTCATTTCTTCTTCGCGTTCACGGGAAGGGATCTTTTTCATGTTTTACGGATGGCTATCACAGTAATGTCATCGTTTTGCGGCACCGAACCGGTAAACTCGCGCACGTCCTCGATAATCCTCTTTACAATCGCTTGGGCGCCATCGTTCGCGCTGGCGCGAACCGACTGCATCATGCGATCGACGCCATACTCGTCATCTTCGGAGTTAAGCGTCTCAGTCACGCCGTCGGTGTAGAGAACGAGGCAATCGTTGCGCTCGAGCGGTACCGCGAAGTCGACCGTAAGCCTATCGAACACACTTCCGCTGTCAATTCCCACCACCATTCCCGGCGACTTTACTGGCGTTACTGTTTGCGACTGCCCCTGGTACCATAACGGCGCGTCGTGTCCGGCTCGCGCAAGCGTGACGCTATCGTGCTGATGATCCAGGACCAGGTACGCCATGCTGATGAACATGTCTTCTTTGATGTCTGGATAAAGCTGCCGGTTTACTTTTCGTAACACATCCGCCGGAGAAGGGTTTCGCGCCGCCTCTGCACGCAACACGCTGCGGCAAATCGCCATGATCAGCGATGCAGGCACGCCTTTGCCAGAAACGTCTGCGATTGCGACGCCAAGGCGCTCTTGATCGACATGGATGTAATCGAAATAATCGCCGCTTACCTGGCGAGCTGGCACATTAATCCCGCTGATTTGGAACCCATTGATGGCCGGCGCTTCGGATGGGAGCAGGATGCGCTGAATGTCTCGCGCGATCTCGAGGTCATGATCCAGCCGTTTCTTTTCGTTCGCCATCGAATAAATGATCGCGTTGTAGAGCGCAAAGGCCGATTGCTCGGCAATGGATTTAAAAACGACAAAATCAGCCTGCGAAAAAGGCGCACCCATTGGACCGTTGGCCACTGCC
>DATEZD010000054.1:0-16988 GCA_035255865.1 Candidatus Udaeobacter sp. | reverse complement strand
TGCTCAAGCAATGCACGCTTCCAGAAATCCGCGAGGTGATGGCGCACGAGATGGGTCATTACGTCCTTAACCACGGCGCGAAGCTGCTGACTTACTTTGGAATTTTTGTCCTCATCGGATTCGCACTAACTCGTGCGCTGTTCGACGCAGGAGTGAGACGCTGGGGAGGCAGATGGGGCGTTCGCGGAATCGCCGATCCCGCCGGACTTCCGTTGCTGGTTTTGATTTTCAGCGCGCTGGTTTTCGTCGCCACGCCGTTTCTCAATACGGTCGTACGCGTGACAGAACGAGAAGCGGATGCTTTCGGAATCAACACCTCGCGCGAGCCCGATGGCATGGCAAAGGTGGCGCTCAAACTCGGCGCCTATCGCAAACTCGACCCGACGCCGCTGGAAGAATTCATCTTTTTCGATCATCCCAGCGGCCGCTCCCGGATCCGCATGGCCATGGATTGGAAAGCAGCGCATTTGCCCGCTGGAGAATCACCCGTGGCGGGCGGTGGTTCTGGCATTCGCTAATGGCGCAGTCTAACCCGTTTCGCGCGGGTGCTGAGAGGGCGCGGCTGCGGTCAGGGCGAACTGGCGCTTCCGAATCAGCATCAAATTGCGAATGTAAATAAGGGAGTTTGGCAGATAAGCGAGGATGCCGATCGGATCCCGTCTGAAAATAAAGTACAAACACATGATCACACTGCCGGCGATGCTCCAATACCAAAACGATATCGGGATGACGCTTTCGCCCTGCCGCTCTGAGGCAAGCCATTGGACAAAAAAACGCATCGAGAAAAAAACGTTCCCGATGAAGCCAAGAATCATGATATAACTCCAGTCCAGACCGAGGAAGCGGTATTCTTGCCCGATCCACGTGATAGCGATAAGTGCGAGTATGTTCATAGGCTGTTAATTTGATTCGGCGATTTCGTATCGGATCTGTCGCGATTTCATCCAGCGCACCGCAAGCAGATCGCGGAACGATTTGAACAAGCGATTCCAGACGCCGTAGTGACTGGTGCCCGATAATCGCGGATTTGTCGAGACTGGAACTTCGACGACGTGGAATCCTTCCATCTTGATCAAGGTGGGAAGAAAGCGATGCGCGCCGTCGAAAAATTTCACGCGAGCGATGCATTCGCGGTTGAACACACGATAGGTGCAGCCGGCGTCGCTGATGTTTTCACCGGAGAGTTTGTTGCGAATCCAGTTGGCAATGCGCGATGAGGCGATGTGCAGCCAGTTGTCGCCTTTGCCTCGCGTTGCGACCTAAGCACGCGCAAGTAATTCGCACCCCAGCGCCCGATACCGATGAGAAGAACCCGATTCATCTGTCTTTCAGCTTAAGCTCTGAAACACGAGAACCGAGCGGCTATGATCCCGCCTTCAGCCGCGCAATCAACGTGTCGGCGATCGCGGCCGGCGTGTCGGCAATTGCGATTCCCGCGGCTTTTAGCGCTTCAATTTTTCCCGCCGCAGTCCCCTTCCCTCCGGAAACGATCGCACCGGCGTGACCCATGCGGCGTCCCGGTGGAGCTGTCATGCCTGCGATAAAAGCTGCCACCGGTTTCTTGCAATTCGCTTTGATCCATGCTGCGGCTTCTTCTTCTGCCGAGCCGCCGATTTCGCCAATTAGAATCATGGCGTCTGTGCTTGGATCTTCGTTGAACAGCTTCAGGCAATCTAAGTGCGACAAGCCGTGAATGGGATCACCGCCGATGCCGATGCAGGTCGATTGGCCGTAGCCGCGTGATGTCAATTGCCACACTGCTTCATAGGTAAGCGTACCGGAGCGCGAGATCACTCCGATATTGCCCGGCTTGTGAATGTAGCCTGGCATGATGCCAATCTTGCACGCAGCGGGAGTAATGATCCCCGGGCAATTCGGACCGATCAGTCGCGATTGCTTTCCGCGCATTAGCGCTTTCACGCGCATCATGTCCATCACCGGAATCCCTTCCGTGATGCAAACGACCAGCTCGACTCCGGCATCGACTGCTTCCAGAATTGAATCCGCAGCCGCAGGAGCAGGCACGAAAACCATTGAAGCATTGCAGCCAGTTTTTTGTCGTGCTTCCCATACGGTGTCGAATACCGGCACCTTGTCATCGAACATTTGGCCGCCCTTTCCCGGGGTCACGCCCGCCACCACAGTCGTGCCGTAGTCCATGCACTGCCGCGTGTGAAAGGCGCCGGCGCTACCGGTGATCCCCTGCACCACGAGTCGTGTGTTCTTATCGACGAGAACGGACATGAGCAAAATGACGAACGACGAATGACGAATGACGAAAGAAATCCGAAATCCGAAATCCGAAATCCGAAACAAGCACGAATCCCAAAACTCGAATATCTGAAACGCCGATTGCGATGCGAGAGCCCTCTCTGGAAGTTTGAATTTTTGTCACTCGAATTTGTTTCGAATTTCGATATTCGAATTTCGAATTTCAGCCGGTCATTTATTTCCTTTTGTGAACCACGAGTTTGTTCCCGTCTGGATCGCGGAATTGCGCCATCCAACAAACTGGCGTTTCAGTTTTTTCGATATCGAACGTTACGTCGCGTTCTTTCAGCTTCGCGATGGCCGCATCGATATCATCGACTTCGAAAGCGACCGTCGTCCCATCACGCGACGGTTTCCACGCCGGATGACAGCCGACTCCGATGGTCGTCGGACCAAGATCATACTCGACCCATGCGCCGTCCATCTGCGTGGAACTGGGCTTGAGCTCAAGGATCTCCTGATAGAATTTTCGCGCGCGTTCCTTATCAGATACCGCGATAGCAATGAAGGCTACTTCGTTTGTGATCATTTGCAGACTCCTTTCTCATTTTCAGATTTAAGTTTGTGAATTATCAATTTGTTGCCGTCCGGGTCCTCAATGATTGCCATGCGGCAAACCGGCGAATCGACTTTATCATAGGCGATCTTTCGCTGCTCGAATTCCGCAATTGCCTCCTCCAGATTCTCCACTTCGAGCGCGGCACTCGTGCCTTCGTTCGACGGCTTCCATTGTTCGCCAACACAAGCGATAGCCAATGTCCCCTCCCCGATTGAATACTCGGTCCACTGTTCGCCGGTCATTTCAGGATCGGGCTGCAAACCAAACACGGCTTCATAAAACTCACGCGCGCGTTTCATGTCCGTCACCGGAATTCCAACAAATGCGATGTTCTTAATCTTCATGAGTCACTCCTTCCTTCATTAGCCAGTCGATTAGCAACTGGATTACTTTTAAATCAAAAGGCGCTTCCTTACCTTTGAAAGCGTCGGCCAGACTCAAATAATGCTGAAATGTGTGACCCGTCTTGGGCACCTCGTACGCATACGCGTCTCCGCCATTTGCTGAAACATATGCGACGATTAATTGGTGATCTTCGCGGCTCATAATCCAATCGAACTCGCCACGCAACGCATAAGTGGGCGCCATTACGCGCGACCACGCGGCGGCGAGATTCAGTTTTTGTAACTGCTGATAAAACGCTAGCGGACGTCCATACAAATGCGCGTGATCTTTTCCTTCTGGCCAAATATCTGCCAACTGCGGTTGCTCTTTGAGGATGTCGCCGACCGGGCGGTCTTTGATCAGCCATTCATAATAAAGTGTCGCTGCTCGTTTCATTATCTCAGTGACTTCCGCGGGTCCTTTCCTTAGTAACGTGAAGCGCCGGCGTTCGATCTCGAGCATGTGCTCGAACCAGGTCTTTGCCCAACCGCCAACTGAAATGTAGCCGCGCACCTGCTGTTGTTCCGCTTGCGATTCGGGGACCAGCGGCGCGAAGCCACCACCGTTGCTGATTCCAAAAATGAAAACGCGGTTGCTATCGATGAACTCGTAATTTTTTAGTGCGCGAAAGGCAGCCCGATAACCGCCAAGCTCTGATTCGAAATCTGTTTCCGCGCAAGCACCTTCGCTGTCGCCAACACCCTGCTTATCGACGCGAAACAGCGAGAATTGCGGCAAGCGCGCGAGGCCTTGAAAAACAAGTCCGCTGGCGTCTTTCGTGCCCGCCGGCGCTTCGACCGAGTCACAGCTCAACCAACCCGCCACGAAAATGACCGGCAGTTTTCCTTTCGCATTGCGCGGTTTGGTAATGATCGTGCGCAAGCGTTTGCCATTGGGCGACGTTACCGAATCGTAGATCACGTCCGCATTTGGATAACTTTCACGAGGCACCTTTGTTTTACGCGGAAGCTCGTCAGCCCGCACCGCGACGGCGAGAATCAGTGCCAACGTTAGTATTGATCTCCTCTTGATCTTAATTTTCAGGAAGCCCGCCTCAACCAATCGTAAAAACAAACGACTCTCTTTGGCCTCTTTTCGGCAAATTTTAACGCGCATCAGAAAATCTTTTTGCTGAGTGCTTCGTCCGCTTCGATCCAGTTGGCGGCAACCGAGCCTGATGCCCGCACCAATTGTCGAACATCTTCGCTATTGCTAACGGTTCTTGGTAGCTGCTTCACAAATGCGCGTACGGCTTCCGCGAATTGAAATGTCCGATCTTCAAGATCTCGAGGTTTCGCGCCATCTTCCATTTTTGGGGATTGGGATTTGGAATTTGATTCCGTTACTTGGGATTTGGAGCTTGGGATTTGGGATTTGCGGTTGCGGCCGCTGCAACCGCCTTCTTTGCCGCATCCGCGAGATCGTCGGCCGCGATTAACGCGAGGCCGCTATCCTTCAACAATTGCTTCCCTTGGTCCACGTTTGTTCCTTCCAGACGAACAACCAGCGGCACGGACAGTTTCACCGTTTTCGCTGAGTTGATGATCCCGTGCGCGATGACATCGCATTTCATGATCCCGCCGAAAATGTTCACGAGGATCGCTTTTACTTTTTTGTCCGCGATCAAAATTTTGAACGCTTCGGTCACCTGTTCTTCCGTCGCGCCGCCGCCTACGTCGAGAAAATTGGCCGGCTCCCCACCGTAGAATTTGATGATGTCCATCGTAGCCATGGCCAGACCAGCGCCGTTCACGAGGCACGCAATGTTGCCGTCCAATCCGATATAGCTCAGTCCATGCTTTGATGCTTCAACTTCGCGTGGATCTTCTTCCGCTACGTCGCGCAGGGCTGCGACCTCCGGGTGCCGATAAAGCGCGTTATCATCAAAGTTGAACTTCGCGTCGAGCGCGAGCACTTCACCGCTCTTGGTAACGACCAACGGGTTCACCTCCACCATCGAGCAATCGAATGCTACGAACGTGCGATAAAGTCCTTCAAATAATTTCGAAGCGCTTTTTAGCTGCGACGACTCGAAGCCAAGCTGCTTTGCCAGTTTTCGTGTCTGGAACGGTTGCAAACCGGCCAATGGATCAATCGCTTCACGAATGATCTTCTCCGGCGATTTTGCTGCGACGGTTTCAATTTCCACCCCGCCTTCCGTGCTTGCGACAATCAAAGGAGCGGCTGTGGCCCGATCGAGCAGAATCGCAAAATAAATTTCGCGCGCGATATCGGCCGATTCGGCGACCAGCACTTTGTTCACTACGCGACCGGCCGGGCCTGTCTGATGCGTCACCAGGATTTGCCCGAGCATCTTTGCGGCAATTTCCCGTACGTCCGTAGGTGTCTTGCGAACGTGAACTCCGCCCTGAAATCCGTTTTTGAACGTTCCTTTGCCGCGTCCGCCAGCATGAATTTGCGCTTTAATAACGATGTCGACGTCGCCCAGTTCGCGCACGATTTGCTCCGCCTCATCGAGGGTTGAGGCGACTTTGCCACGCGTCGTTGCTACGTCGAATCTCTGCAACAATTCTTTAGCTTGATATTCGTGAATGTTCATTCGCAGATTCCGCGAGGAGTGGAGTAGCCCGCAGAAGACAGATCAGCAAAGATTTTTCTTTTGCAAATTGGCTTGCCTCTTTAAAACCGGGCCGACTACGGTGGCAGGCATGACAACCTTCATCAAAATCTCCAGTCTGATCTTTGCGTTCCTTGTCTCGATTAGCTTGCCACTTGCAGCCGGCACGTCCGAACAAGAAAAAGCCTTCGTCGACAAATACAAAACGGCAATGGAAGGCAAGGACACAGCCACGCTACAGTCCTTCCTTTACACGCAAGGCTCAGACCCGGCGGCCGTCGAGTTTTACAAGATGATGCAGTCGGGGGAAGCCGGAGAGAAAATTTCCACGATTGAGCTTGTTGCTCTCACGCCGGAGGACATGAAAAAAGCGACGACGCCAATGGACGGACCCACTGGCAAAGTTTGCCTGACACTCAAACCAACCAAGAAGCTGGTCATCAAGATCGAGAAAAAAGACGCAAACGGTAGCTCCACCAGCAACACAGAAAACCTCATCGCCGAGAAAGACGGGAAATTCGTTATTCCCGTCCCCGGCCCGTGTAAGTAGGGTCTCGAGAGTAGCATCATTCTATCGCACGCGTCGTCATCCCGAGCGAAAGCGAGGGACCTCTCACAGGCCGGAAAGCTCACCCAAGCTACCTTGCGTAAGTCAGCACCCAATGTGAGATCCTTCGTCGTCTGCGCGACTCAGGATGACACGCGTTTTCTTTACTTTCGTTCCTCTCCGAAAAGCGTGCCTACCGTGCGCTGATCCGGTGGCGGTTCGAGTGAGTTAACGAAGTTGCGAAACCTTTCTGAAAAAACTTCAGGCCGGAGTTTCCAATAATGAGCGATGCCCGGCGCAGCGACATAGTGCCGAAGAAGTCCGCGCCAGCCGTCCCATAGCTGCTTATCCATTAGCCCATAGACATAGTGAAAATGAATCGTCTCAAAGGCTTTCAACCATTGGTACGTAGCGTGGAAAAAACGCGCCCGTTCCTCGACTGAGAGTGCGCCGATGTCTTCCAGGCCAATTCGCCAGATGCGTTCCAGTTCGGCATTCTCCATTAAAGGTTTGGTCACGTCGCGCAGAGCGGTGGCTGCGGCGTCTTGAGTAGCGAGTTTGGCCACACGCGTACTCCGATGCACTTGCAGCGCCAGATATAGCACGGACAAAACCACACCAATCGAGCCCACCAATTGCGAGATCGCGCTAATGGCGTCCCAGTCAATCGCTCCAGTTATAAACTCAACCCATGTCATACATGTCATTCTGATCCCGCAGTCGCGGGAGAAGAATCTCTGATCATCTCTCGATCTAAGGGAATAGACAGAGATGTTTCGCTTCGCTCAACATGACAATGTCATTATGGGATTGACCGCTACTTCGGTTCGTCAGCGACTTTCAGAACAATTTTCCCGCGCGTGTGACCAGTGGCGACCTGTTCCTGCGCTTTCGCCGCTTCCGAAAGCGGGAACGTTTGAGAGATAATTACTTTGATTTTCTTTTCGTCGATCAATTTGCCAATCTCAGCGAGCTCATTCGAAGTCGGCTCGACGCCTAAGGATGCGCCTCGAATCCCGTGCTTATCCAGCTCTGCTTGATCGATTCGCGCCACGAGCGTCACGATAAAGCCGCCTTTCTTTACCACTCCGTAGGAACGCGCAAGCGTATCTTTCCCAACTGAATCGAGCACCACATCGACGTCCTTTGCGACGTCCTCGAACTTTTGCTGTGTGTAATCGACTTCGACATCCGCGCCGAGTTGCTTGAGCAGGTCCTGATTTCGAGTGGATGCCGTCGCGATCACTTTCGCGCCGCGTGCCTTGGCGATTTGAATCGCGAAACTTCCTACGCCGCCCGATCCGCCGTGGATAAGCACCGTCTGGCCCGCACTCAGTTTTGCCTTGTCGATTAACGCCTGCCACGCCGTCAATGCGACAACCGGGACGCCTGCCGCTTCGGTAAAGCTGATCGATTTCGGCTTTGCCGCCGCTTCGACTTCTGTCGAGACAGCGTACTCTGCATATCCGCCACCGTCTTTCAGATCGAGGTACGCGTACACCTGGTCGCCGGCCTTGAACTTTGTGATCTTAGCTCCCGTCTTCTCAACGACTCCGGCGATGTCGTAACCCGGAATGAACGGCAGCGTTATTCCGAAAAACTTCGCATACTTTTCGGAGCGACTCGCGTCGTCCACCGGATTCACACCCGCTGCGATCACGCGAACCAGGATCTGATCTACTTTCGGCTCCGGCCGAGGTCTATCTTCATATTTCAAAACCTCGGGGCCGCCGTACTCATGCACTACAATTGCTTTCATGGTCGGATTGGCCGTTTGCGCAGGCGAAACGCTTGGTAGAATCGCCCCTGCGATTATCCCTATAACAAACGTCAGTTGCCTTGGAACGTGCATAACAGTGTCAACCGGTCGAGTCGCTGATTTCTGCCTTCCGACTTCCTTGGGCCCGTCGTCGCCTTGCCGAATGTGGCTGACTTACTGCGCCTTTGCTTCAGTGTGAAAGGCGCCGACCCATTTTTTGTCCTGCTGAATCCAAACGCTTCCGCTGTTGTAAGTACCCGAGATGTCCGTGCCACCCTGAGTCGCCTGTACCGTCGCTTTGTAGGTAATGACAGCGACCTTTGGATGTGGGAAGACCACTTTGACGTCTGTGAATGAATAGTCGCGCAGATCGGTCTTTGCCATATCGGCAAGTTCTGCATCCAGATTTTTCACCCCTTCCGCATAGACCCCATAATAGTCCTTGGACATGAGCGCCTTGAATGCGTCAGCCTGTTTGTTCTTGTATGCTTCCCAAGCGGATTTTTCCAGATCGGCAATCGCCGACTCACTAGGAGCCGGTTTGGGCGATTTCCGTGGACTCATCTGACCGAAGCAAATGGGCGCTATCGCAATTAACGTGATACAACAGAGAACGAATTGTCTTTTCATAACCCAGTCTTAGCCCGGGCGCGGACTGTTCGTCCAGACTTTTCCCATCGCTCACACTCTCGTTTCACCCAGTCGGAGGCAAAGGCGGGTCTGGCGTCGGATTCAACGCAGATGCCGAAGGCAGCGGCGCGGGTGACAGGATCGGCGAAAACTCTGCTGGAATTAAGCCCGCCCACACATCGTATTCGGGCCCGAACTGGCGCAGAAATAAAAGCGAAAATGAACGAAGCAAAACAAAGACCGGTAACAAAATCACAGTGCCGATATACGGAATCGCAGCAATGCAGCAGGTCGCGCAAGTCACCAGGCATCCGACAATCACCGAGGCCAGCGCGAGAACAATCAAAAACAAACAATACAAAAGGATTTCAGCCGGATTCGCCGCGATCAGTGTAGTGACAGCCCGGAACGCCTCATAGGCTCGGCACCGGCGGCGATACATCACCGGCGTCATAAAATTAGCGATCAGCGCCCAGACAAACACCAGCAGCAGCATGACGAATACCCAGGCGGCAATTAGCGATATCACATAAAGATCCAGTCGATCTCGATGCAGATACAAATAATAACGGCCTTTGATCGCCAGGATGATCAACGGGAGGGAAAGCAACGCTGCCAAGATCAGAAAGCAAAGCCCAATCACCAGCGAGAACAGAAAATAGCTGTTCCCTTCCTTGCGAAATTCACGCCACGGTTCTGCAACTGCCCCACGGTTCTTGACGATGCAGTCGATAAACATGAAGCCGCCGCGTGCTCGCAGCCATGCAAATAAAATAATGAGAACGAGCACCAAAGAGATCAGAACGCAAATGCCCGTCACGAGAATCGGATGCGGAATCTGGCTGATCGCCTCGTTTAACTTCTGCAGATCTTCGCGACGGTTGTACTGATAGTTGAAACCGCCACCACCCAGGTTCGCCAGCCATGCGGCAAAGCCCACCACAAACCATTTCTTTACGTCGAACGGCTGAAAGAGAATCCTCTTCATTAATTCAAACGCTTCCCCAAATGGTTTGAAGATTTCGATCTTTGGTTCGCTTCCGTTCATGCGCGGCATTTCAAGCGTTCCATTGCTGGGAAGCAAGACTGTTGTAGCCGCGTCTCTGTGAGACGCGCGGCGCGCACGTTTCAAAACCCGTCGGTGTCACGCTTCCCACAGGGAAGCCGGCTACAGCAATCATGCCAGACACGCTCTGGACAACGCACGCTACAGCCGACGAAGCGCGGTTGTTTAGTAAGCCGGGAGCGCCATGTTAGTTCTCGATGCTACACACGCAACGCCGCTACCCGATTGGCGCCGAAGTGCTCGGCAAAGACGAAACGCACTTTCGCGTTTGGGCGCCAAAAGCTCGAGAAATTGATGTCGTTCTAGAAGATGGCGCAAGCTCGGAGCCAATCTTCTATCCGCTAACACCGGAAGTAGGTGGATATTTTTCCGGCGCCGTCAACGTCGGCGCGGGCAGCCGTTATCAGTTTCGAGTAAATCGCGGAGACAGCTTTTATCCCGATCCGGCATCGCGCTTTCAGCCGGAAGGACCGCACGGTGTCTCTTGCGTTGTCGATCCGCGCCAGTTCCGGTGGGCGGACACGAATTGGCCGGGCGTCAAATTAAAGGGTCAAATCATCTACGAAATGCACATCGGCACATTTACGAAGGAAGGAACGTGGCGCGCCGCAGCGGAGCAGTTGCCGGAGCTGGCGCGCATCGGAATCACGCTGGTCGAGATGATGCCGGTCGCGGATTTCCCCGGCAAATTTGGCTGGGGTTACGATGGCGTGAACCTTTTTGCACCGTCGCAGTTGTACGGAACGCCGGATGATTTGCGGGCGTTCATCGACCGGGCGCACTCGTTAGGCCTCGCCATCATTCTCGACGTCGTCTACAACCATTTCGGACCCGACGGAAATTATCTCGCTGTTTTCTCCGATGATTATTTGGTTCGCGAAAAAGAAAACGAATGGGGTAATGCCATCAATTTCGATGGACAGAATTCGGGACCCGTCCGGGAGTATTTCAGCACGAATGCCCGTTACTGGATTGAGGAATTTCATTTCGACGGATTCCGTTTCGACGCGACACATGCCATCCGTGATCAATCCACTGAATACATCATCGGCGCGGTTGGACGCGCTGCGCGTGAGGCAGCCGGCGCACACTCAATCGTTCTGATCGCCGAGAACGATCTCCAGGAGGCAAAGATGGCGCAGCCGCGAAGCGAAGGCGGTGATGATCTGGACGGGATGTGGAACGACGATTTTCATCACAGCGCCGTGGTGGCCTTGACTGATCGCAATCAAGCTTATTTCGGCGATTATCGTGGCGCGCCGCAGGAATTTATTTCCGCGGCCAAATACGGGTTCCTGTATCAGGGCCAGGCGCGCTCATGGCGAAAAGCTGTGCGTGGAACGCCGACATTCAGGATTGCTCCGGAGGTTTTTGTTTGCTTCATCGAGAACCACGACCAAATCGCGAACACAGGATCAGGCCAGCGATTGGACTTTCAAACTTCACCGGGACGTTACCGCGCCATGACCGGCCTTCTCTTGCTAGGTCCCTGGACGCCGCTGTTGTTTCAGGGACAAGAGTTCGGCGCGTCCAGCCTTTTTCAGTTCTTTGCTGACATAGGCGATACCAGCGTGCGAGACGCAATTCGCAGGGGTCGCGCTCAATGGTTGGCGCCATTTTTATCGCTTACCGAAGAAGAGGCATGGAGGACTCTCCCCGCACCGGATGACCCGGCGGTATTCGTTCGCTGCAAATTGGATTTGTCCGAGCGCGAAAGGAATCGCGAACTTTACGATCTGCACATCGATCTTTTGAAATTGCGACGGGAAGATCCGCGCTTTCGACGGCAGAGTTCCGGCGGTATCGATGGCGCTGTGCTTGGATCGGCAAGTTTCGTTCTCAGATATTTTTCGGAGAACAACGACGATCGTCTGCTGGTAGTAAACTTTGGAGACGGACAGGTCTTGCATCCTGCTTCGGAACCTCTGCTTGCACCGCCGTCGGGTTACCGATGGGAAACACTTTGGACGACCGAGTCCCGGCACTACGGCGGAACAGGCGCCGTTGCAATTGCAAGTGACCAGCAATGGGTTTTGCCAGCCGAGTCCACGGTCGCGTTGCGACCGATACTGTAGCGTCCGCTGTCTTCAGCGGACATTCGCTGCGCGCGCAAGCATACTTGCCTGGCGCGTTGAGGACAACGCACTCTACAGAGCAGCCTTTTTGTTCTCGACAAATGGAAGAAAATTTTGCGAATCTCCACGCCAACAGGCGTCTGATTCGATGTCGATGACCTTCCCGCTCAGGCCGTCGCTCCTGTCAGGCTTTGAATCACATGATCAAACAATGACGGCGGGAAAGAGAAAGGACCCAAATCATGAAATCAACAGTTCAGCATAAGACAGCAATTCTAAGCGTTCTGGCCACAGTAGCTCTGGCCAGCTTGGGGCTTTTGCCACAAATACACGCGGTGACTCCGGCACCGGACGGGTGCTATCCCGGGTTCACGACAGCGGAAGGGTGCCATGCGCTTAATTCACTCACCGCCGGCGCTGGAAACACGGGAGTTGGTTGGCGTTCGCTGTTTTCGGATACCACCGGCAACTTCAACACTGGTGTTGGCGCTGGAACGCTAGTCCTCAACACGGCGGATTCCAATACCGCAGTGGGCACGGCAGCGCTTTTACTCAACACCAGTGGCCATCAGAACGTGGCCGTTGGAACTGACGCGCTGGTCTATAACGATACTGGCCCGTTGAACACGGCGGTTGGTTATCAAGCACTCTTTCACAACGTTAGCGGACTCGAAAACACGGCGATGGGTGATCAGGCGCTTCTTGACAATATCGGGGGCAACTTCAACGTGGCCGTCGGCGGTGCCGCGCTCCTTAACAACACGGCAGGCAACGACAACACCGCTATCGGGGGTGGCGCGCTCAATGACACTACTGGCAACGACAACACCTCTCTAGGGTTTCAAGCGGGGATCTTGGCAACTACCGGATCCAATAACGTCTATATCGGCTCGGGGATGTCCGGTGTTGCTGGCGAGAGCAACGCCTGCTATATCGCGAGCATCTTTGGCCAAACATCCGCGAACGGGATGCCGGTTTTCATTAACTCAAACAATAAACTCGGGACGGCTACATCCTCAAAGCGCTTTAAGGACCAGATTAAACCGATGGACAAAGCAAGCGAAACAATCTTCGCTTTGAAACCCGTCACCTTCCGCTACAAGAAGAATCTTGATCCCGAAGGCGCCACGCAGTTCGGACTCGTGGCCGAGGAAGTACAAAACGTAAATCCTGCTCTGGTGGTGCGTGACAAGGAAGGGAAGCCATACAGCGTACGCTACGATCAGGTGAACGCGATGCTGCTCAACGAGTTCCTCAAGGAGCATCGCACGGTGCAGCAGCAGGGAGCTACGATCACAGAGTTGAAGAAAGAAATTGAAAATCTTGCTTCAACCGTCAAAGCGCAGGCTGCGCAAATCCAGAAGGTCAGCGCGCAAATTGAGATGAGCCAGAGAGCCGCGAGAGTGGTCGTGAACAGTCCGTAAGATTTTGCCTGCCCGCGAATCACGCCAATTAACGCAAATAAAGATGACAAAAACGTCTAGTTGACGTGGAAGGGACTCGACGGCTGGGAAGCCGTCATTCCTCCTTGAAGGATTCGCGTCTATTCGCGTGATTCGCGGGCTCGTAACGCTGGCCTCTTGGGGCAACGCGGTTGCACCGGCGGGATTCGCAGCGCATAACTTACGCCGATGAAATTCGGCTTTCCAATCCTCCTGTTTAGCGTGCTATCGGCCTCCGCAATCGCGCAAGAGAGCGTTACGCCGCCGCCGAGAGTTTATCCTGTGGCGTTGCCGAACTACGACGAGGAGACCGCCACTCGGTTGCAGATTTTCTTGGATAACAGCGATTTCGGTCCGGGCAAAATCGACGGCAAAATGGGCGAATTCTTCCGGAAAGCGCTCATTTCATACAAGCACGCGCAGGCGATGCCGAAGACCGGCGCAGTCGATCAATGGATGCTTGATCAAGTCCCCATCACTTACACAACGTACACAATCAAGGAAGAAGACCTGAAGCAGATCGGCGATGTGCCAGGCGGCCGCGCCGAGCAGGCGAGATTGAAATGGCTTCCGTACACGTCGCTGTTGGAGTTCGTCGCCGAGCGCTTTCATTCCGCCGAGGCGTTCATTCAAAAGCTCAATCCAGGCAAAAACTGGGAACACCTTCAGGCCGGCGAAACGCTCAAGGTGCCGAATGTTTTGCCGTTTGAAGTTGAAAAGTTTAGTGAGGGAAAAGTCCCTGAGAATCCGGCATTCGCCACGCGCAAAGTTTTCGTCGATACGTATGAGCACCTGCTGGAAGTTTTCGATCACGATCAGCTCGTTTGCGTGTTTCCAATTACGCCGGGATCGAAGACGCTGCCTGCGCCGGTAGGCGCATGGAAAATTCTCGGCGCGGCCATTTGGCCCTGGTTCCGCTATGATGAAGGCATGCTGAACCACGGTGTGCGGACCGAAAATTTTTACAATCTCCCGCCCGGGCCCAATAATCTGGTCGGCATTCTCTGGATGGGTTTGAACAAACCAGGCATCGGCATCCACGGCACGAATAATCCTGAAACTATCGGCCGGGCCGCGAGTCACGGTTGCATTCGCCTGGCCAACTGGGACGCCGCGCGAGTGAAAGACCTCGTGAGTGTCGGGAATACAGTGATCATCTTTTGATTGCATCGGCGCTTCGGGAGCAGGCGCATCAAGGAGCGGCGGTCTCCAGTCCGCCGTTCCAAAAGGGCGGATTGGAAGCCGCCCCCTCCTTGTTTCGGCGTTTCGAGAAACGCCCTACAAAAGAAATTTCGCGCGGAAACACGTGCTCAAACGTCTAGGCTTTAGATCGCAAAATAATGGATGCCAGTGAACGCGAACAATACCGGGCGGCCATTCACGGCGATCGCGAGGCATTTGAAATGATCATTCGCACGCACAGCCGGACTCTCTTCGCGATTGCCTACGGCATTCTCCAAAACCGCGAGGAAGCCGAAGATGTCGTGCAAGACGCGCTGGTGAAAGCATGGAAAACGCGCTGGCGCGTGCGCGACCCGGAGAAATTTCCCGCGTGGCTGGCAACAATCGCAAGACACCGGGCGCACGATGTTTTTCGCAAGCGCCGCACCGTTCCGCTTTCGGAAGAAACAATCGAAGCGATCGAACCCGGGCCAACTGATACGATCACCTTGGATCGGCAATTACATTCCGCGCTCGCGACTTTGCCAGAACTTCATCGCACCGCGTTGACCCTGCGGTACTTCGAAGAGATGGATTATCGGACCATCGAAACGACGTTGGGCATTACCAACGGCACGCTGCGAGGGATTCTTGGGCGCGCGCTCGCTTCAATGCGAAAACACCTTCGCCCCGCTCTGGCTTCAATGGACTAAACCTATGGCGACCGTTCACAACGAAATCGACAACTGGCTCGCTGCCGATCTTCACGGCGACCTCTCAGACGCCGAACGAAGCGCGTTGCACGCGCATCTCCTCGACTGCGCCGCGTGCCGCAAAGCTCATCAGGAGACCAAAATCATGAACAAAATCCTTGAAGAAACTCTTGCTCAAGAAAAAGCCGATCCGGCTTTCGAACAGCGCATACTCGCAAGTTTCCGCAGTCGCATTCCGCAAAGAGCTGGACTCGTAAGGTTGTTCGTCGATCTGATGCGTTTACGCCCGGTGCAAATCACGGCAGTTGCTGCGGTGTTGCTCGGACTTGTCCAAATGGGCCGCATGATCACGGGTGAGAATGCGAAGGCGCCGCGCGAGCGCGAACGCTACGCGAACGCAGAAGTGGCCGCACCGCACCCGCCGGCGTCACGGCCAGGTCAGGGCGGTGCTTTAGACAAGCCAGACGAATTGGTCGCAGGACGATCACAAAGCTTAACGCTCGCCGAGCCGCCGCCACCTCCGTCTCCGCCTGGAATCCGAGCAGAATTCGCTGAAGAGCGCGCCGCGCGATCCAAGACACTTGCCGCGGCGAAGATGGCGCCTGCAAGTCCAGAGAATGTTACTCGTGTTGATGAAGCGGCAGCCAAGCCAGCAGAGACGCCGGGCCCGGAAGTGGCCAACCGTAAACTGATTCGCAACGCGACCGTTGAGGTGGAGATTATTAGCTTTGACGAAGCTGCGGAGAAAATCACCGCGTTTGCAAAAGAAGAACGTGGTTACGTCGCAACGACCGATTCTCAAAAACAAGCAAATGGCAAGCTGCGCGGGCGGGTAGTCGTCAACGTCCTGCCGGAAAACCTGGATCGCCTTTTGCAAAAAGTCCGGGGCCTCGGCGAGTTGAAGAACCAGACGCTCGGCACCGAAGACGTGACGAAGGCGTACTTCGATACCGATGCGCGGCTCAAGAACGCACATGTGATGGAGCAGCGTCTGATCGACATGCTGAAAACCAAGACGGGCAAGGTTTCTGATTTACTCCAGGTCGAGAAAGAACTCGGTCGCGTTCGCGAAGAGATCGAGAAGATGCAGGGCGAACTGAAGTATTGGGATTCCCAGGTGCAATTCGCCACAGTGACGATTTCGCTCGCCGAGAAAGACATGGAGGAACCGGCCGCGTTCCTGCTCAAGGAGCGTTCGCAGCTTGCGCTTTACGCGCCTGACGTAGAGAAGATTTACAACGACATCAAAGCTCTCGGATCTCAAAAGGTTCAGATCACGAACGCGCAACTAAACCGCGACTACTCGGGACGCGTCTCTGCGACAATGAGCATGCTAATCGCGCCGGAAGAAAGCGAAAGCGTGATCAGTCGCGTCAAAGGTTTTGGACGCGTCGAGAATTTTCAAACGCAGACGGAACGCATCGCGCAGGGCGGCAGTGGCATATCTGAAAATGCAAAAACCAAGCGCGACAAGGTGGAACTCAATATCACCATTTCGCGCGAGGAACAGGAGCAAGCGTTTCAGCAAACCAGCCTGCGCATTCGCACCTCGTCTGTGGATGAAAAGGCAAAGGAGCTTCGAGCGCTCGCCGAGAAACAAGGCGGACGCGTTCGCAATTCGACATTCAATCGGGATCCGGATGGACGCGCATTCGCCAACGTTTCATTGCGCGTGCCAATGAAAAATTACCCGGCGTTCATGCAATCGCTCAACGCGCTCGGCAAAGTCGAGAACGTAAGCGTGCAGCGCCAGGACCGGACAGGTGCGCAGATCGATGAAGCAAACGCGCCGGCTGACATCTC
>DATEZD010000053.1:0-9616 GCA_035255865.1 Candidatus Udaeobacter sp. | reverse complement strand
TCGCTGACCGAAAGGTTGGGTTCCCACTGCGCCTTGGTTACATCGGTGTTGCTGTTCAACTGGAAGGGCGCACTGAAGGTCACGCCGCTGTCGGTGGAACGGATGTAGTAGACGTCGCCGGGGTCGCTGCCGTTTTTAGCGCCATAGACGAGGCTAACTACGTGGTTGAAAGCGGCAGGCTGACCCCAGCTCATGTGCCGCCAGTAAGCGGGGCTGCTGTACATCATGCAGAAGTAGCCCAAAGCACTGCGGCAAGCGCCGACGAAGGTGGGCCCGGTGTAGGTGTTGGTCCATGTGTTACCTCCGTCGGTGGAACGGTAGATCTTGTTGTTTCGGTTGGTTCCGCAGCCCGAACTGCACCCGTTGCCGGCGTTTTCGTCCATGCCAGCGATGTACACGTCGCCTGTGACCTTGTCGCCGGTGATCTGGACGTTGCGAATGAAGGAGGTGGTGATCTGTCGCTCGTTAGTCCAGGTGAGACCGTTATCGGTGGAGAAACGGACAAAGATGCCCTGGCCACGAGTAAAGTCGTTCCAGGAAACATACATCCGGTTGGCGAAGGGAGAGGATGGGTTTTCGTCCACCCAACCAGACTCGCGGTCGTCGTTGGAGCCGCTGTGAATACAGTAGTGCGTCCAGCTATTTGGATCCCAGGGAGTGGTGGACTTGTAGCCGCCGAGGCTCTGACCGCCGCAGCCCACATCAAGCCAGACGGTGAACCAGGTGGAGGTGGGGCGGTTGTAAAAAACAACAGGGTCGCCAAGCGTATTGTCGAAGGGGCTTTGACCATTGGCCCTGGTGAGGCGGTCAAAAGTGGTGCCACCGTCGGTGGAGACCGATGCGCCGGAGATATTGATGGGGCTGAAATTGCGGCCGCGCGAATCATTGTAAGCCACGACCACGTGATAGGGGTTGTCCGGGTTAGCCCAAGTGAATGTCTCCGACTGCGTAATATTGGGAGGAGTTTCGGGGTGATTGATCAGGTCAATGTCAGCGGCGCCGTACGCCAGTGGCGCCAACAGTTTTTGGAAAAACCGGCCGACGGGACCCAGAGTGGAAGTCGCAGAAGTCGCAGCACCGGGCACTTCGCCGCAGGCAATCATGATCGCTCCAGCACGGAAGTTCTCCTGCTTGTCGATGCCCAACTCATGAATTTTGGAACAGTCAAATCCAACAGGAACGAGAGGGTCTGTGGAGCTGGTGATAATCTTACCTTTTTGCATCGCTTGTATGATGCTTTGTTGGGCAGTTGCAGATAACGTGCCGGAGCCTGCCAGCGCCAGAAAGACGCCGGCCAGGACTATGAACAAGCCAATTAGAATGCGAAGATTGAAGAACCCACCTTGGCCGATCCAGCCTTCGCAGCTCCTTCGGCGGAGTAGGCGGCTACTCCGAAAGCTTTCGCGAGCAGGCTGGCGGGCAGGTGCGGACACCGAAATTCTTCGCGTGCTCGCGACCCGATGTCGGAGTTGAGCGATGTGTTTCTTCTTCATAGCAAAAGCTACGGGCGCGGTGGCGGCGTAGGACGCTGCCTAGGCGTTGGTACAACTCTCGGCGTCGGTGAAGGGCTCGGTGTCGAAGTAGGTGTAGCCGTAGGCGTATGTGTCGCCGTTGCTGTAGGCGTAGCTGTAGAAGTTGCAGTGGCAGTTGCGGTAGGTGTTGCCGTTGCAGTTGCAGTTGGCGTCGGGGTAGGCGTACCTGCTTGACCCAACGTCCATGCGCCAGTAGCAGGACCACCCGAGCCGTTGCAGAAGTACTGAGTAAAGCAGATGTCGTTCTTCTGCACTCCCGCTGTGGCACTGGTGTTGCCCTGCTCCACCGTGCCGTAGATAACGTCGAAGCGTGTCTGTCCCTCGTACAACCTTAGCTCGTAGTTGGCATGCTGGCTGGTGTTGCTGAAATATACTGTGCGCCACTCGATGTTAAAGATACGATTGGGCGTAGTGCCCGACACCGACGTATAGATCCCGCAGGTGCCGCCAAGGAAAGCTACGCAACCTTTCTGTGCATCCGTGCGCTGGTCGTCCCAGTATGGCAAGATGGTGTAGTTGTGGTTCGTCCACGGCAGGCAAACGTTAGTCGAGGCGTTATCCGTAGTCGTGAACTGGGCATTGCCATTGGATGACAGGTTGACGCTGTTGAAGGTCTGATCGTAGAGCGTGAAGAGAAATGGCAATGCGATATTGGTCACTACGTCATCCCCATGATTGCCGATGTCGGTGCCGCCTAGTACGATGCTGCCGCCTCCCTGTATGATTGAGCCGCATGGTGTTGCCGTTGCTGTAGGCGTTGGGGATGGCGCTCCCTGGCAAGTGAAGATTTCCATCGAGGCTATCGGAACGCCAGCGACATCATAACCGCCTGCCAGCCAAATGTGGTCCGTGCCGTTGGTGTCGGTTGGGAAGTTGCGCCGGCCGGTGACGAATGGAATCCCTATTGACCAACAGCAGACGTCCACCTCGTTGGAGGGATTGGGCGCGACCCTGCCACCGCCCATCACATACATGTTCTCGTTAAAGTTAAGCGCTCGCGTCTCCCCTGTAGCTCGCGGGATAGGTGGTATCGTGTCGATGGTGTTGGTGACAGGGTCGAACCTGAACGAGTTGGTGGTGTCCACCACTGTGCCTCCCTGATAATCCGATGCGCCCGCCAGGTAGATGAAGCCTCCTATGGCGCATGTAGGCGCGTACATCACACCTTCCGGCGTGTTCACTCTCTGTAGCCACTTGGAGCCTACCGCAGCAATAGGGTCAAACTCCCATATCTGGTTAGTCGAGGCTACGTTGATGTTGAACCCGCCCAGTATGTACAGCTTGTTGTTAGCCACCGCAAAACCACCCGGCAGAATTGTGCCTGCCGCGTCGCCAGGCCAGTTGTCTGCACCGGTAAGCGTGGTCACCGTGTCGGTGACCGGGTTATAGAAGAACACGCGCGCTGTAGCTGTGGTCTGCCCGGCTGCGGAGCCGCCCACGCAGTAGATATAAGGAGTTCCTGAGACGGTGAGCACGCCGCAGACCATATTGTTCATCGTGTTGTCGGGCAATGTCACGCCCATCTGTGACCAGGTATTGGTAGAGGGTGTGTAACGGAACACGTGCTGGAAGTCAGAGCCTGGTGTATCCAACGTGCGGCCGCCCATGGTGTAAAAGTTGCCGTCGGCCGGAAACCAAACGCCAACCGCCCTCACCAATGTTGTAGGCATGTCCGGACCGGCCGACCAACTGCAGCCGGCCGGCGATCGATTGGTTTGTTGGGTTTGCTTTGGCCCCTTACCTTGGGCGAACAACGCCACAGCGATACCGAGGACGCAAAACACAGAAGCAGTTAATATGCGGAGATTCAAGAAAGCGGATTGAGCAATGCGTTTCTTTTTCGCAGACGAAAGTTACGGGCGTGGTGCCGGGGTAGGGCGAGGCCTCGGTGTTGGTGCACATCTTCCCGTGCATGGCGTCGGCGTAGGCGTTGGAGTAGGCGTAGAGGTTGGGGTTGGGGTCGCGGTCGGCGTAGGAGTGGGTGTAGACGTTGGGCCGCCGAAATTTGCGCAGTATTTTCCGCCGGTATTCAATGAGCCGCCGTCGCCGTTGCCACCCCACACAATCATTTCACTGCCGGTCCACACTGCCGTATGACCCTGTCGCCCAGCGGGCGCGTTGGTGGTGCTGGTCGCTCTCCAACTGTCGCCCTCGGGATCGTATCTCCCCCCGGTACCGATGTTTGGTGTTGGGCTTGCGGTGGGAGTTGCAGTCGGCGTTGCCGTTGGGGTCCCCGGCGGCTCGCTGGGCGTCGGAGCCAGCGCGGCGGATTCTGCGCCGTATCTCCCGGCGCTGCCGTAGTTGCAGTTGGGACATCCACTCCAGACAATCATTTCACTGCCGGTCCAGACTGCCGTGTGATCGTCTCGCGCAGAAGGCGCGTTGGTGGTGCTGGTGCTCGTCCAAATATCCGTGCTGGGATCGTATCTCCCGCCCGTGTTTACATCGCTGTTGCCATCATATCCACCCCACACGACCATCTGTCCGCCGGTCCAAACCGCCGTGTGAAAACGCCGGCCAGAAGGCGCATTGGCCGTGCTGGTGTTTGTCCAGCTGTCAGGAGCAGGATTGTATCTGCCCCCGGTGTTCAACCAGTGCCAGTTCCCGTCAAAAAAATACCCACCCCAGACGATCATTTCGCTGCCGGTCCAGACTGCTGTGTGTCCGTATCGTATATCCGGCGCGTTCGTGGTGCTGGTTGCCGTCCAACTGTTCGTAATGGGATTGTATCTCCCGCCAGTATTCAACTCGTTGCCGTTATATCCGCCCCAGACAATCATTTCACTGCCGGTCCACACTGCCGTATGAGACAGCCGAGCAAGTGGCGCGTTGCTGATGCTGGTAGCTGTCCAACTATCTGTGATTGGATTATATCTCCCCCCGGTATTCAGATAACCACCAAGCAGGACGCTACCGCCAGCCCAAACGATCATTTCACTCCCGGTCCAGATTGCCGTGTGGCCGGCTCGGGCCTGAGGCGCGTTGGTAGTGGTGATTTCCGTCCAGCTGTCCGTAGCGGGATTGTATCTCTCGCCGGTGTTCACGGTGTAGTAACTGTACGCGCCACCCCAAACGATCATTTCAGTGCCGGTCCAGACTGTGGAGAATAAAAATCGTCCAAGCCCTGCGTTGGTGGTGCTGGTAGGAGTCCACATATCGTCAATGCATGGCGGATCCCCTTCGGAAATTATTGGGAGCTTGTAGCCCACGTGTCGTGCTCTTGTTGCAAATGGCGCGGTTTGCATTCCGTTGACCTGAGCAGATTTGAAACGTCCACTCTTCTCTTCAATGGAGAAATGGGCTGTCAGACGCTCTGACAGCACTGGCCTGGCCAGACATTCCGCGATAACAAAAGGATCATTGCCGAGCGCCGCAAACAGTTCGCGCAACACTTCTGGCTGCTTGGTGTGTTTTGCCATACGATCGATTTCAGTTTGCAACTGCTCAGGAGTAATCGGCTGGTGCGAGTAGTCCTGCAGCGTTTGCGAGGTGCGCACATAATCTTCCACTTTTTTTTCCACCTTTGTCTGCGACATCACCGCATCGAGCGAGGGCTTGGAATCGGGGCGCTCTTTTGGCCAGATGCGATGCCGCCAGTAAACTCCCTCAATCGCCCGCTGATATGCTACACGCTGTAGAAACGTCAGCGTTCTCTCCGAAACCTTCGTTGGCGCTTCGGGACGCAAGAAAGCCAGCAGCGCTCCGCTTACCATCGAAGAGGCTGCGGCCGCGCAAACAAGCAGAGCCAGTAACGCGCGCAGATTAAAGAAACCAGATTGAAGACGCGCTTCAGCGCATGGGGTTGATTCGTTTTTCATTCCCACTTTTTCCGTCTGGGAGCTGATTCAAGGTGCTGTCACACACGATTTTTTTACTAAAGAGCGGGAGAACACGTCAAGCTCGAAAATGGATACGAGATCCGAATGGGCGAACTCATTTTTCTCTTCGTCACGCTTCAACAAAAAACCCGGATCGAATTTTCGATCCGGGTTTTTTAATTTACCCCGCTGATGCCGTTCAGGTGATTCTCCCGTTCCCTTTTAGGAAAGGGTGGATGACCGTTGCTGCGGAATCTGACTTCCAATCAAGGCCTGTCATTTCCCGCACCAACCAAGCCTCCGTATTTCGTCAACTATCGGTTCGGGGACGTCACCTCAATCGCGAACATCGCAGGGCAAATGTTTACATCCCGAAAACAGGTGGCATTGGCATCTTGCCAATCGATCGGCTGGAAGCCGATGCCACAAACATTCGGGACTCGAAAGCCGCTGGTAGAGAGTTGAACGGAAAGCACTGGTTTCCTGCCCAACCCTCAACGAGCGGCTCTCAATTTCAAAGAACTATTCGCGCAATTCCGCGCCGACGTCGCGCCGCAGTCGCTCGCGAATTTTCGCGTGCGCCGCGGTCACTTCGTCATTTGTGAGTGTGCGACTTCGGTCTCGATATGTCAATCGATATGCAAGCGACTTTCGTCCCGTCCCGATTTGTTCTGTGAATAAGTCGAACAGCTCCACTCTTTCCAGGAGGGGTTCACGCGGTTCCTCGATCGCGCGCAAAATTTTTTGATGGGAAGTTTCTTCCGGCACAATCATCGCAATATCACGCGTGACGGCGGGAAATTTTTCAATCTCACGAAACTTTGTCGCCAGTTTGTCGCGCATTAAAAGAAGGTCAGCGTGCACCTCGGCAACGAACACCGGACCAGGCGCATTAGATTTTGCGGCCGACAGTTGTCCGCCAAATCCAATCATTTGGTCGCCGAAGAAAACGTCGACCGACAGCGCGAGGTCAGGAAATTTCCCCGGGCGAAATGACAGATTCGGAACGACGCATTCCAGCGCGCCTTTAAGATCGAACAGATCAAGGCTGCGGCTTTGTGGGGATCGCCAATTTGGCGCGCTTGCAACATTTCCCCAGAGCAAAATTCCCAGGTGCCGCTCTTCCTTGCCGGATGGCGGAATAAACGTGCGGCCGATTTCGAAAATGGCCACGCGTTCAGCGCCAGCGCGAATGTTGCGATCGAGTACTCCTAACAATCCTACGAGGATGCTTGGGCGGAGCGCTACATGATCTTCGCTGAGCGGATTCCGCAATTCGATTGCGCTTTCGCTGAACGCGAATCGTTCACGCGGCAGCAATTTTGAAGTCCGGACTTCATCGAGGCCGGCTGCTGCCAGGCGCTGCCGCCACGCCGATTCCAAATCGTGCGCATGGTCGGCAATGCTCGCTGGCGTAAAACGGCTTCGATCCGTTCCCGGAATTTTGTCGGCGCCGTACGCGCGCACGACTTCTTCGATCAAATCGACATCGCGCTGCAAATCGCGGCGATAACTCGGAATCTTCCACTTTGCCGTTTTGGCCGCGCTCATTTTGCGCAAACCAAAACCGCTCAGAATCTCATCGACGGTTTTCGGCTTAATCGTGATCCCGATCACCCGATCGCATTTTTCGTAGCTCACCGAAACGTCCGGCGGATTCGCCGGAAGTTTGCCAGCAACGTTAATTTCCTTTGCCGGAGTTCCGCCTGCGATCTCGCGAATCAATTCAGTTGCCCGCGCTGATGCGCGCAAAACCATTTCGGGATCTACTCCGCGTTCGAAGCGATAACTCGCGTCACTCGGCAGATTCAATTCGCGCGCGGTGCGACGGATACTCGCCGGAAGGAAGTAAGCGGCTTCCAGCAAAATGTTTTTCGTCGAATTCGTGACGCCGGTTTCTTCGCCGCCCATCACGCCGCCGATCCCGACCGCGCGTTCCTCGTCGGCAACGACACAGTTGTCCGGCGTGAGCGAATAGGTCTTTCCGTCCAACGCGAGAAATTTTTCGTCGTCGCGTGCGAGCCGCACGTTGATGTCGCCACGCACTCTGTCTGCGTCGAATGCGTGCGTGGGCTGGCCGAGCTCGAGCATCACGAAGTTCGAAATGTCCACGATGTTGTTGATCAAACGGATCCCGACGCTTTCGATCTTCGCGCGCAACCATTGCGGACTCGGCCCGACTTTTACGTTGTCGATCTTACGCGCGGAGAAAAACGGACATTCGTGCAGCGCGGAAATTTTAACTCCTCTGGCTGTAGTGTCCGCTGTCCTCAGCGGACCCGGCGCACGCAATTTTTTGCCCGTTAACGCCGCAATCTCGCGCGCCAACCCGAAATGACTGAGCAAGTCGCCGCGGTTTGGCGTGATCTCGACATCGAGAATCGTGTCGGCTGGAAAAAGATCGCCAATCGGCGCGCCTACTTTTGCATCTGGCGACAAAATCAACAGACCGGATGCATCTTCGCCGAGGCCGAGCTCGATTGGGCTGCAAAGCATTCCTTCGCTCTCAACGCCGCGGAGTTTGCTTTTTCGAATTTCAGTTCCGTTCGGCAACTTTGCTCCGGGCAATGCCAACGGAACTTTGTCGCCGACTTTGTAGTTGGTCGCGCCGCAAACGATTTGCCGTTTCGTTCCACTGCCATCATCGACTTCACAAACCGTCAGGCGATCGGCGTTCGGATGGCGCGAAGAAGCGGTGATCTGCGAAACGATCACTTTGTCGATCTTTGCGCCGCGCGTTTCGATGTTCTCGGTCTCGACACCTGCGCGCGTCAGTAGCTCGGCGATCTCTTCCGGATTTTTTGGAAGATCGACAAATTCGCGCAGCCAGTTAATGGAAAATTTCATAAACTTTTCGCTGTCATCCCGAACGAAGTGAGGGACCTCGCAAAGACGTGCCCGCTTTCGAAGAACACTGCGAGTGATTTGCGTGACGGCTTGCGCATTTGCGCGGTCCCTCGCCGTCTTCGCGGCTCGGGATGACACGCGTCGTAGGTTGCTTGAATCGTTTCACGCGAACTGTTTCAAGAACCGCAGATCGTTTTGGGCGAAGAGACGGATGTCGGGAATGTCGAATAAAATCATCGCGAGCCGATCCATGCCGAGCCCGAACGCGTAGCCGGTCCACTTGTCCGGATCATAAGCTTTGTCGCCGCGTGCTTTGTTGACGGCTTCGAAGACAGCAGGATGCACCACGCCCGAACCTGCAACTTCAATCCATCGTTCGCCGCCTTTGAGCGCTTTGGATTTCACATAAATTTCCAAGCTCGGCTCGGTGAACGGAAAATAGTGCGGTCGAAATTGAACTTCCGTTCCTGCGCCGAAGAGTTCGCGCATGAAAAATTCCAGCGCGCCTTTCAGATCAGCGACGCTGACATTTTCGTCCACGTAAAGTCCTTCGATCTGGTGGAACTGCGGGCTGTGGGTGGCGTCGAGTTCATCGCGCCGATACGCCGCGCCGGGAGCAATCACACGAATCGGCGGCGGCGCGGCCTGCATCGTTCGGATTTGCACGGTTGAAGTGTGCGTGCGCAGTAGACGACCATCGGGCAAATAAAATGTGTCCTGCTCGTTGCGGGCCGGATGTTCCGGCGGGGTGTTAAGCGCATCGAAACAATGCCATTCGTCTTCAATGTCCGGCCCATCTGCAAGCGCGAATCCCATTCGCCGAAAAATTTCGATAGAGCGTTGCCACATCTGCGTGAGTGGATGCAGCGCGCCGATCTTATGTGGAATTCCCGGCAGAGAGACGTCGATCCTGGCGAGGGCCCCGGATTCCTTTTGGGAACGAAAATTTGCCGCGCGCGATTCGAGCGCCACGGTGACGGCGTTGCGAACTTCATTGAGCAATTTTCCAACGATCGGCTTTTCATCTTTGCCGAGCGTTTTCATCCGCTCGCCCCAAGCGGAGATGCTGCCGCTTTTGCCCAGAAACTTTATGCGCGCGGCCTCGAGCGCCTGTTCGTCCGGCGCAGAACCGATCTCGCATAGGGCGTCGTCGCGAAGTTGTTCCAGCGGATGAGCCATGATCGTTGAAGCGTTAAAAACGTTGAAGCGTTGAAGCGGAATCCGATGTAACGCTTTAACGCTTCAACGGTTCAACGATGTCGCGCAAGTCCTAGGCCGCTTTCTTGGCTTTCGATTTCTCCGCCAGCGCGCTCTTCGCCTGATCGACGATCGATTTGAACGCGACTTCGTCGGTGACGGCCAAATCGGCGAGAATCTTGCGGTCGAGGCCGATGCCTGCTGCTTTTAATCCTTCCGCAA
>DATEZD010000052.1:0-6311 GCA_035255865.1 Candidatus Udaeobacter sp. | reverse complement strand
GTTCACATGATGCGGTGATTCGCGTTTACGATGAAGCTGGCAGCGTGATCAAAACGCACGAGCACGCGGGCGAGTTCAAACAGTGGTGAGGCGGAATTATCGCTTACTGTTCGGGCCTCTGGCCGGAGCCATTCTTGCTTTTGGCATAGCTGGCTTGGCGCTGCTGATTCCGGGGTATAGCCACGTGCGCCAGACGGTCAGCGAGATTGGAGAAATTGGCTCGCCAGCCAGAGTTCCCTTCGCCATCATGTTATTTTGCGTTGCAGCCTGCATCTTGGTGTTCGCTTCGGCTGTTCGCGATGTGTCAGTTGCGGCCCATCACTCCCGATTGGCCGCATACGTAATTGGGTTCATGGCGTTGCCGGCTGCAGGGATAGGACTGTTTGCCTACCCGCATCCACTTCATAACCTTTTCGGAATGTCGGAATTGATCGGATACCAAGCGCCACTCGTCTTCGCGCTCACATGGAGACGCGACCCACGAGCGAAAACTCTCGTCGTGCTTTCATGGATACTGTTTGCGCTCATATGGGGCGCAATCGCCTTGAACTTAAGCGCATTTGCCGCTCCAGTTTGGGCTTATGTGAAGCCTGTTCATGGCCTTGCACAAAGAGCACTCTTCGCCGCCTGGTTCGGCTGGTGTGCGCTTGTAGGTATATTACTGTTCCAGCGAAAGTGGCAGATCTGCGCCCAGTGAGATTACGGCAAGTTTTACAGCCGTTCACACGATGCTGTGATTCGCGTTTATGATGAAGCTGGCAACGTGATTGAAACGCACGAGCACGCGGGCGATTTCAAAGAGTGGTGAGCGATCCCGTTTGTGATTCGAGCCGAACAAAAGCCGCCACGATGCCGCCGACGATGAGCGATTCTCACCGGCGGAGGCATCAGATCCCCGAATTAATCGAGCACGCGGAGATTACTTCAGCGTGATTTCGCGCATGAGCTTGCTGCCGATGATCTCGCGAATATCGAGGCGTTTCACTGCCATTGCCTGCTGTTGATCGGTTGTGCCCACGACTTTTCTGGCGATCGGATCGAACTTTTCGCGCCCGTTATCGAGTGCGGCCATGTTCTTCGATTCCACCAATATCAGGATGTCAAAGTCCTGCGATGTGGCGGCGCTGCCGAGCAGGATCTTGTAATCGAGGACTAGATTCTGCTTCTTCGCTTCCTCAAGCGTGCCCTTCAAGGTCTTGGCGAGGCCCTTGAGGTATTCGTCGGTCATGCCCGCCTTAGTTTTGACCATCGTGATGTTCCAGACGGGGCCTTCGGTATAAGGAGCATCGCTCTGTGCAGAGCACAGGCTTGCGATGCCGAGCGATAGCGCAGCGAGCGTGACGATTTGTAGTTTCTTTGTCATTTTCATTTGGAGCTAACTTTCTTGGTTGGGGTTGCTACTGAAGCTGAGAATTGAGCCGTTCTTGCGAATCGTAAATCTCACCTCAGCGAGCGGTTAGACAACCAGAGCGGCATCTCGTTCGAGAGATTCCAGGACTTATGGTGACGCGATACGTATCAGCAACGAAGATTGTTCACCCGTTCGAATCCACGGTTGCGACACAACCCCAACTCCAACCGGCTTTACTGAGATTGTCAGTGCTCAATCGTGAGCTTTGATCGGCCCTTCGATGACCTCGGGCTGATCCACTGTAACGTGTCACCATTTCGTCACCCATCCGTTACCATTCGTAACCTGACGCGAACTGGGTAAAGACTTATGCAATACGACTACGTGACAGGAAAGGACTCACCAGGGGAGAATACTTGATGGGAGCGGCACGATCGAGGGGCGTGAGGTGGCGAACGTCGAAGTCCGTACGCAGACAGCAAAAGACGAGCGAACGTTTCGGAGCATCACAACCCGAACGCATCGAGTACGATGAATCTGCCGGGTTTGAAGAAACTGACCGGCTCCTCCTCTCGGCACTGAGGTACTGGGAGGTTCAGCGTGATTTAATCGAAGAACGTATCCCCGCAATTAGGTCGGTCTCCGTTCCCTCGTGAGAAAACGATCTCCGATCGAAAGGCACGAGCACTCGGGCGATTTCAAAGAGTGGTAGGTCCAAATATATGTTGAAGACGTCGCTGCCATCTGCACTCAGGGACAACGAAGCTTTCTTTGCCGTCCGGACGCAACTGAACGGAAACTGGCGCTGCCGCCTAAATTAGTCTCGCACTGTTTTCCCGGGTCAGGGGTGGGTATTCACCCTGAGGTCCATTAAGTCCTTGCCGTGCACGTCGTCGGGTCCACGGACTTTCTCGCCGTTGTCATCGACCTCAACCCAGCGGCCACCGCCGATAATGTTGGAAGGAATCCAAACCATCTTTGTGTGTTTCTTAGCCGACGCCCTCTTTCCGCCTAGATCGAAGTTGAGCTGCGTGGGTTTATCCAACTGTGTCTTGGCGTCGAGGATCAATGCTTTGACTTGCCCGTTGAT
Source organism: Candidatus Udaeobacter sp. (assembly GCA_035255865.1). Lineage (GTDB taxonomy): Bacteria > Verrucomicrobiota > Verrucomicrobiia > Chthoniobacterales > UBA10450 > Udaeobacter. The sequence continues at coordinate 3,870 of DATEZD010000052.1, read as the reverse complement.
AACGAGCATGACTTTATAGGTACCAACTGCCAGGCCATCGGTAACGTAATGGCCGCTGGCATCAGTCTTAAGAATTTTTGAAAAATTTTTCGCTTCAATCCGAACATTGGCACCTTTAATTGGGCGGCCGGTGGCGTCTTTAACAACGCCTTCAAGAACCGACGTGCCGGCAAACACGCTGAACGTCACAAGGAGTACGCCGACCAAGCTAAGAATGAGTGATTTCGCGAGCACAGTTCCCAAAGCCTTAACCTGTTGAGTTGGACAGCACAGGCGACCCGGCCGTTGGAAATTTCTACGAAAAATCCGTATCTGGCTTTACCCCTTCCGATCGACGGTGATCTGTCAACAATTCATCGGCGTGAACAACGAAACGGTTTCCGTCATCGCGGTGTGCGTCAACAATCCACATCGTTCGCCCGCGAGAATCAATCGCTGAGACGCAGCCCCAACTCCAACCGCGTTTCGATTGAGGGCAATTATTTCGCAGTACTTCACGCGCAGGGGGAGTATAAGGACCGAGATCCTACGGCGTCAGGAAAATTTTGCCTGTGTAAGGATCTTCTACTGCGGTCCCCGGCGGAAAACCGGTCACCTCGACGTAACCGCTATCTGGCGCGAAGGGACTGGTAACTAAGCCTGGTTTACCAGGGACGGGAGTTCCATACGGCAGCTCAGTTTTTTGCTGGCTCGCGCCCGAGGCTGCCTTCGCCCACCGCACATCGCGCTGACCCGGAGGCGCAGGGACGGGGCTGCCCGAAGTCTGACTATTCGAAGCATCGCTCGGCGGAGTCTCGTTATGCTTATGACTGCTCCGGTGCGGTCGCGGCTTCGCCTCCGGGTGGGCGATTGAGCGGCGGACTGCCCTAAAGAAATCCTCGAATGGTCCCGCTTCCGCCACTTTGGTCGTGGCGAACAGAGCGAAGATCGACAACCAGACGACAATTGTGCGGACCGGCCGTTTCACAATGATGAGGGATATTGCTTCGACTTTTCATCTGAATCGCATCAGCCGATTGCCATGCGTGCCTTTGCTAGGGTTTGACTACCACCGGTGTCCCGATGTGAGCGGCGGTATAAAACTGGCGCGCTTTCCAATAAGGCATCCTAATGCATCCATGTGATGCGGGCACTCCCGGCAAGTAACCCTGGTGCAATCCGTAGCCCGGCGAGAATTCGAGAAAGTAAGGCATCGGGGTGCCCACGAAATGCGAATGCGGCGGTTTGGGCCCATGCCTGCTATCGGCGTTGGCCTTCACGATCCGGCCCGAGTCATCAACGTAGTCACCATAGAGACTGGAGCGATGATCTTCGTCCTTACGGATGACCTGAAAGCGACCAACCGGAGTGCGGTATCCTTCGCGACCACTGGATATGCGCGACGACGCGGTTCTATACCCTCCGCGGTAGAGATAGGCTTCCTGTGCCCGCAAGCTCACGACAATCGATGCCCGACCGGAATGACTCTCAGGTAGGTTCGACGTGATCAGGTCGGTCACGGTGCTACAGCCGCTCAAAATCAGCAGGGTCGCGCCGAGCGCAGAAAATTGTGAAAGCCAATTCATGCACTATGTGTCCGACAATTATGGAGCAATCACGCCTACTTCGTTTCGTTTTGACCGCTCAGTGAGCTTGACACCTTTTTTGCGACCGTTGATTACGAACGTATTGTTTTCTCCCAAAATTGACCACGGCCCGCGGGGCACTTCGCTAAAGTCCACAAACCGCCAGTCGGTGACGTCCGTTTGTTTCAACCCGAGATAATCTCGCACAGCGGGCGAGACATCGAGGCCGGCACCTTTGTTGAGATTCGGTTTTGGACGGTTGTTGCCAAACACGTATTGCCAATGGTCCGTTCGGAATGGTCCTGCGTCTTCCCATTGCGCATAAGCAACCCGATTGCCTTTGCGGATCGCCACCCATTGATCTTTGCAAGTGGAAAGAGCCGGCCCCTGGTACACCTCCTTAAACCATGGAACAACGCGAGGCGCTTCTGGCCGGTGGCCAGTATGTGCTTTGTCGTTGTAGGGGAGTGCGCAGTAAAATGGGTTCTGCCGCGGTGTAAATTTTACCGGGATATAATTACTCCGATGGGCAGGATCTGGGTCATCAAAACCGCCGTAGTTTTTTGTCCATTGTTTGTCCCAGGCACTTGTGCGATTCGGGACGAGATTATTTCCACCGGGCTGTTCGCCGATCCAAAAGACGGTCGTTAGGATACTTCTTTTCCACGGATACCGCCGTGCGGGTCGGGAGGCGGACGATTTTTTGGTGAGCGGTTTGTCTTTTTCAGTGACCGCTTCGGTTTGAGTCCCAAAGGCTGGATCAAATGCGATGAAGAGCGCGAAACAAAAAAGGCCAAGTGAGCAGCGTTTCTCCATCACCCCCAGATCGGTTCCCGTTCAAACACCGCGTGCGTCCGCGAAGACTCACTCCGCGCTTCGCCGTGTAGAGTATCACTTTAGCGTAGGATTAAAAACTAATTTTTAGGATGCAACGATCAGTTCGATGCAATCGGCAAAAGCAATCGAGTACGCCAAGTTTCGCAGCCGATCACATGATGTGTGATTTGTGTTTACGATGAAGCTGCAACTCTGCGAACAAGTTGCGCAGGCTCACTACGAGTTACTTGTTGGGGCCAATCTGCTCCGGACCTGAGAGCAACTGCTGGAAATCAGGGCGATTGCGGATCGGGTCCCATACTGGATCAATCTTCAAACGAGCGATGGAGGCTACGTGGCCCGCCGGGATCGAGAGCAAACGTCGAAGCCTTTTAATGGCATCCTCAGGTGCGCCCGCATGCGCCTCGATTTGCGCGAGCCCGTTCTGAAAAATTGGACCACTAGAAGCGTCTTTTTCAATTGAGATTAAGTCCGCTGCTTCTCCAGAAAGGCGCAGAGCATCGGCATTGCGTCCGAGGGCGAGGTAAACCCAAGATAACTCTCTCATGGCCAAAGTATCATCCGGTCGCTCTCTGAGTCTCGCCTCGAGTAATGGGAGCGCTTCTTCTCCCGCTGATTTAGCTGCTTCAGTCTGTCCTGCCAGCAGGGGAAGCACGACGCGCGGAAAAAGCTGCTGGAGAGGATCATTTTTGTTCGTCCGCTGCTCGAGAGCCTGCAAAGCATCAGTGAAACGCCTTTTAATCACGTCGAGATAAACCGCCATACCGAGGACAGTCGCAACGTCGCCGCCTGCGCCATAGAAGGCCGCGCCCTGGCTGAAGAGCCTATTCTTGGTATCCTCCAGAAAACCATCGAAAGCTCGCCTGGCTGAGTCGACATCGCCTGCCCCATTGACGCGAATGGTGATCAGGGATGCCGCTGCAAACGTGTTGTGCGGATCGATGGCAAGAGATCGCAATTCAGCACTCTCTGCATCTTTCCATTGGCGCAATATTCCGTAAGTCACTCCGATATTGGCCGGATTTGAGGCATCTCGCGGGTCGAGCTCCTCCGCCTGTCGAGCCTCCGCCAGTGAGCGCTCCCATTCGCCGCGGCGGCGATAAACCCACGCGCTATACTGTCGAGCCAAAGTATTGTTGGGCTGCAACTCGAGCGTGCGGTTAAACTCAGCCAGCGCCTTCTCGTATTGGCGATGCCCGTAATAAAAGAATAACCCAAGCGCCAGGTGCGCTTCCGGCGAATCTGGAGCCAGCGTTAGAGCACGGTCAATAAGCGACTTGACCTCCTCCAACTCCGCTGCCGTCAAAGCTGAAATATACCAGTGCCGCAATAGCCGATTGCGCGCCAGCTCTGCGGCAGCCTGGGCAAAGTTTGGATCCCGTGCCAGCGCCTGCCGGTAAAACCCGTCGGCACGATCATAGGCGTCGCTGGCCAGAATACTCTCGGCCTGATGAAATTCATACTCACC
>DATEZD010000051.1:0-3463 GCA_035255865.1 Candidatus Udaeobacter sp. | reverse complement strand
CAAAAGCCGCCGGAAAGCTGCACACCGCGCAGCCTTCACTCACGCGGCAAATTAAAGATTTGGAAGAGGAGATCGGTGTCCGGCTTCTGAACCGGACAAAGCAACAGGTAAGCTTGACAGACGAGGGGCGCTCATTTCTTGCTGACGCCAAACGCCTTCTTGCTCTCGCAGCCGAAACTGTCGAGTCGGTCAGGCGATTGCACAGTGGCGACGTTCGCGCGCTCAACGTTGGTTACGTCAGCAATCTCTTTTACGATCTTCTGCCGAAGACTCTCGCTTCCTTCCGTCAATCGGTTCCCACCATTTCGGTTAATCTCTTCGACCTGTCGTGCGGTGATCAGCTTCGCGCGATCGAGGCCGGCAAGATTGATCTCGGCTTCGCCGGATTACACGAGCCCATCGAGATGCGCGGCCTTCAATTTCGGACGATTGCGTCTTATAAAACCGTCGTTGCATTGCCGAAAAACGACCCTATGGCGCGCAAATCCGTCGTGAACCTCAACGACCTTGAGCCGATGTTCTTCATCGGCATGTCGGAAGCGAGCTACCCTTCCTATCGAGACTGGTTAACCAAGACGTGCGAGCGCGCGGGCTTTATCCCCAAGGTTTTGCAGGATGTCGACCTTGAACGAACTATGATTCACGCAGTAGCCGCTGGATTGGGTGTTGCTCTCCTGCCAGAGCAAGTCAAAAAATTCGAGCACGAGAATGTTGTGTTCCGGCCACTGAATCCAACCGTCAAGACGGAAGGCTGTATCGCATGGAAGGACAACAATCCGTCGGCTGCTCTGAAAGCGTACGTGCAGATCGTCGAGCAAGTCGGCCGCAGCATCCGTTGAACCGAACTGTGGCAGGATTTGGTCGTGCGAAAATCAAAGCGCAAATCGAAAAATCAGGCGAGGAGAGGAGAACGCGACTTCGATCAAACGGCGTTTACGTTTTTCCAAAAAACAACCGGAAGCAAGCAGTCTAAGACGCGCCGCTCGGCTCACCGCGATCTATACGAACCTAATCCAGCGCGCCGGGTTTAAGCGCAGTCGACGCAGAGAAAATCTTTTTGTAATCTCGCGCTTATATGGCCGATGAACCGGCAAAGATTATCCTGGGCGACACAGCGATTTCCGCCCTCGAGCGAACTCCCGGCCGGCGCTGGTTTGGTCGAAGCAAAGATCGGCACCGAGCGCTGACGCAGTGTGAGAACTGCAGCGCGCAACTCACCGGCCACTACTGTGCGCAATGCGGGCAAGCCGCCATCGATTACCGCCGCTCATTCCGGCACGTCGTCGCCGACGTGCTTGACTCGTTTCTGAATTGGGATTCGAAATTTTTCACCACAATTGCGCTCCTCATCTTAAAGCCGTGGCGGTTGACCAATGAGTTTCTCGCTGGCAAGCGGGTCCGCTACGTGAATCCGCTCCGGCTGTACCTGCTCGCCAGTATCCTGTTTTTCTTTGCGGTGAATTACGGAGCGAAAGATCTTCGTTTGCAACCGGGAAAACTCAGTCCAAAAGACCGCGCGGAACTCGAAGCGGATTTGAAGAAAGGCGACTTGCCACCTGCAGCGCGAGAGCAATTGGAGGCATTATTACTGGAATCTCCTTCGCCCAGCTCCTCACCTCAAAACACGTCGCCATCGCCTGCAACAAGCGTCCCCTCGCCTTCACCCCATGCGGGAACCGATAATCAGAGGCAGGAATATGGAAAGATAAGCGAGCGACCGTTTGTAGTTTTTGATGAAGCCAAATCCACAACTCCCTTCGAGCGCTGGATCGAAGCACGAGCGAAAGAGAAGATGGGCGAGCATGGCACAAAGATGGGACTCTTTATCACGACGCTCTTTAGCAATTTGCCTTACATGATGCTTTGCTGCATCCCGCTGTTCGCGTTCGTCCTGAAAATTCTGTATATCCGGCGGCACATTTTTTACATCGACCACCTGATTTACGCGCTTCATATCCACACGTTCGCCTACATCGGGATCATGCTAATCGTGCTTGCAACAATCGGGCTCAACCGCGCAGCGCCAGGTCCGATCGCGGGCTGGACCATCGCGCTTCTCTGGATCGCGTTCGTAATGCAAATTTTCTTGTCAATCCGCCGCGTTTACCGGCAGGGCTGGTTCATCAGCTTCTTCAAATTCCTTTTTGGCGGATTTGTTTATCTGATTGTTCTCGTAGTCGCGCTCGCCGTGACCTTCTTTGTTACAATCGCTTCGCCATGAAAAACACGCGCGCGTACCAAGTGTGAGCGTGCCGTAGGCGCACCGGTTTGGCGGTTGTTGTAGCCGCCTCGGTGTGTCGAGGCGCTCAGCGCATTTATCATTCGCACGGCGACACAGCGCCGTGGCTACAACCTGTGGATGCGCTGGTTCAGGTCACTGTGCATAGATTCCGAAACCGCTAAGACGCACTAAGTTTTCGTCTTCCAATCAGCTCAGAAGTTCTCTCGCCTTCGCAAGCGCGTCAGCGATCTTGCTCGCGTCCTTGCCCGCGCCCTGCGCGCTCTCAGGACGCCCGCCGCCTTTTCCGCCGACGATTGGCGCGATCTGCTGAATCAACTTGTTTGCCTGAAACTTCGACGTGAGTTCTTTTGGCACCGCAACGATTAATGCAACGCTTTCATCTTTTGCACCCGCGAGAAAAATCGGACGGCCGAATTTTGGCTTCAAGGTGTCCACTACCGCTTGCAGCAATTTCCCATCAGCATCAGGCACTTCAGCGACGCAGAAGTTTTTTCCGGCATGCGATCTCGCCAGTTCATTGGCGATTTGAGCAGCCCGGCTCTTGAGTTCTGTTTCCGCAGCCTTGGTCGTCTTCTTTTCCCATTCGCGAACATCGGCATCCACTTTTTCCAGATGCGCCGTGCGCGCGTCGATCTGTTTCAACATTTCAGCGGTGTCAGCTTTGGTTTCAAAAGCAGGCAGCGCGGGAATGTCAGGTTTCCTACGCGCGAGGGCCTCGAGCTTCTCTTGTTGTCGCGCAGCTTCCTCCCTAGCCCACGCGCGTGCTGCGTCACCAGCGACCGCTTCGATGCGCCGCGTTCCCGCTGCGATCGCTTCTTCCCTAATGATCCGGAATGGACCGATTTCGCCCGTCGCTCTCACGTGTGTGCCGCCGCAGAGCTCCATGGAATAGCCGTTGAGCGCGTGGGGCGACCCACCAATCTGCAACACTCGCACCGTGTCGCCGTATTTCTCGCCGAAAAACTGAATGATGTCTTTTCGCCGTTTCGCTTCTGCGAACGCAATTTCCGTCCACGAAACCGGCGTATTCTCGCCGATTTTTTCGTTCACCAATTTCTCCACATCGCGCTTTTGTTCCGGCGTCAGCGGTGCGCTTGAAAAATCGAACGTCAATTTGTCCGGTCCGACGTAGCTCCCTTTTTGCGAAGCATCACGCGAGACAACTTCGTGCAACGCCCAGTGCAAAAGGTGCGTCACGGTATGATGTCCCTGAATCAATTT
>DATEZD010000050.1:0-29264 GCA_035255865.1 Candidatus Udaeobacter sp. | reverse complement strand
AATCTCTTCGAATCGTTGCCGGAAGATGAGCGGCGCGAGACGCTCGTCTCCTACGCCGACAATGCAAAGAACCAGGAGCCGCGAGAAAGCGAGAATTTTGATCTGGTCGATGTGCGAAAAGACGAAGAATGCACGGACACCGTGGGCGTTTACCTGCAGGTGGATGAAACCGGAAAGGCGCACATCCGCATGACGCTTGGGCCCGAGGTGCAAACGCTTACCCGCTCGATGACGGCGATCCTTTGTAAAGGGCTCGAAGGCTCAACGCCACAGGAGATTCTCGATCTTCCGAGCAATTTCGTGACGCGCATCGTCGGCACGGAACTGGTGCGGCTCCGCAGTCAGACCGTGTACTACGTCCTCACGCGCATCAAAAGCATTTGCAAAGTATGGCTGGATCGGCAGCGCATGGCGCAGCTGGCGTAGCTCTATCTTGTCATTCCGAGCCGCGAAGACGGCGAGGAACCTCACATTCGAAGCTTTGGTCACTCGAGTTTCGATGCGTGAATTTCAGAGCCTGTGCGAGATCCCTCGCGTTGCTCGGGATGACATTGTTGGAGTTCGTGCGTGACGTTCATGTGATTTCGTTTACCGTCCCCGCTGGCGCAGATGCCGCGAAATAACGAGCTCAACAAAATCCTTCTCATTGGCTCCGGTCCAATCGTGATCGGGCAAGGCTGCGAATTTGATTATTCCGGAGTGCAAGCGTGCAAAGCGCTGCGCGAAGAAGGTTATGAGGTTGTGCTGGTGAATTCCAACCCGGCCACGATCATGACCGATCCTGAATTCGCCGATCGCACTTATGTCGAACCGATCACGCCCGAAGTGATCGAGGCCATCATGGAACGCGAAAAGCCGGATGCGATTTTGCCAACTCTGGGCGGACAGACTGCGCTGAATGCGGCCATGGAGTTGAATCGCAATGGCGCGCTGACGCGGCACGGCGTGAAATTGATCGGCGCAAATGCGCAGGCCATTGCAAAAGGCGAAGATCGCCAATTGTTCAAGGAAGCGATGTTGCGCATCGGGCTTGAGGTGCCGCGCTCCGGCGTGGCACGTTCTCTCGGGAATCTCGACCGCATCGTCGCTGAAATCGGAACATTTCCGCTGATCATTCGCCCGGCGTTTACTCTGGGCGGGACCGGCGGTGGCATTGCTTACAATCGTGAAGAGCTCGATACGATCGCTGCGCGCGGTCTGGATCTCTCGCCGGTTCACGAGGTGTTAATCGAAGAGTCGCTGGTCGGCTGGAAGGAATTCGAGATGGAGGTGATGCGCGACCGGATGGACAACTGCGTGGTCGTTTGTTCCATCGAAAATTTCGACCCCATGGGCGTGCACACCGGTGATTCCATCACGGTCGCGCCGGTGCAAACGCTCACCGACAAAGAATACCAGATGATGCGCGACGCCGCGTTCGCGGTCATTCGTGAGATCGGTGTCGAGACCGGCGGATCGAATATTCAGTTTGCAGTGCATCCTGACACGGGCCGCATGGTCGTGATCGAGATGAATCCGCGCGTCTCGCGTTCCAGCGCGCTCGCATCGAAGGCAACGGGTTTTCCGATTGCGAAAATCGCGGCAAAACTGGCCGTCGGGTACGCGCTCGATGAAATCAAAAACGATATCACGCGCGAAACGCCGGCGTGCTTCGAGCCGACGATCGATTACTGCGTGGTGAAAGTGCCGCGCTTCACGTTCGAAAAATTTCCGCAGGCGGACGCGACGCTTACGACGCGAATGAAAAGCGTCGGGGAAGCGATGGCGATTGGGCGTACCTTCAAGGAAGCATTGCAAAAGGCTTTGCGTAGTCTGGAGATCAAGCGCTTCGGGCTATACGGCGACGGCGCGGACAGAGACATCGATCTTGAAACGCTGCGTTTGAAATTGGCGATCCCAAATGCGGAGCGAATCTTCTACATCGCTCAAGCATTCCACAAAGGGACATCGATTGATGAGGTTTACGAGTTAACGAGGATCGACAGATGGTTCTTGAGGAATGTTGTGCAGATTGTGGAGGAAACAATGTGTTTGAAAACCAAAGCTTTGCTCCACGCCAAAAAGCTTGGCTTTTCCGATCGGCAACTGGCAGTGGCAAATGGCGCCACCGAGAGTGAAATCCGCGCGAAACGGAAATCGTTAAACATCTTGCCCACTTACCGCCTGGTCGATACATGCGCGGCGGAGTTCGAGGCTTATACGCCGTATTACTATTCAACCTACGGCGACGAGAACGAGCGGCGCGAGAGTACTAAGCGCAAAATCATGATCCTGGGTGGCGGACCAAATCGGATCGGGCAGGGCATTGAGTTCGACTACTGCTGTGTGCACGCCGCGTTCGCGCTGCGCGACCTCGGGTTCGAGACCATCATGGTTAACTCGAATCCGGAGACGGTTTCCACTGATTACGACACGAGCGATAAACTTTATTTTGAGCCTCTCACTTTAGAGGACGTGCTCAACATTTATGATCAAGAGAAACCCGGGGGCGTGTTCGTCCAGTTTGGTGGACAAACACCGCTAAATCTCGCCAGCGGATTGAAGGCAGCAGGCGTTCCGATTCTTGGGACCCAGCCCGAAAGCATCGAGGTCGCTGAAGACCGGCAGTTATTCGCTGCCATGCTGGACAAACTTCGGCTGCGGCAAACTCCGAACGGATCGGCGACGAGCACCGAAAAGGCTGTCGCGATTGCGAAGAAGATTGGCTACCCAGTTTTGGTGCGACCCTCATTCGTTCTCGGTGGGCGTGCCATGGAACTTGTCTATAACGAGGGCGATCTTCGGCGTTATATGGCAAGCGCTATCGAAGTGACGCCCGACCGTCCAGTGCTCATCGATCGCTTTCTCGAAGATGCAATCGAAGTGGATGTCGATTGCATTTCCGACGGCGAAACGACCGTCATCGGCGCAATCATGGAGCACATCGAGGAAGCGGGCATTCACAGCGGCGACAGCGCGTGCGTGATTCCGACGTTCTCATTGCCGCAGAAAGTTCTCGATGAAATTTCCGCGGCCACCAAAGCAATGGCGCGCGAGTTGAAGGTGCGCGGGCTCATGAATGTGCAGTTCGCGGTGAAAGGCGATGATGTTTACGTTTTGGAAGTGAATCCGCGCGCGTCGCGCACGGTGCCCTTCGTCAGCAAGGCAATCGGCGTTCCACTGGCGAAACTTGCTGCCAAAGTCATGACCGGAAAATCATTGCGCGAACTCGGATTTACCCGGGAAATCGTGCCGAAACATTTTTCGGTGAAGGAAGCGGTGTTCCCATTTCTGCGCTATGAAGGCTTGGATATCTCACTTGGTCCGGAAATGAAATCGACCGGCGAAGTGATGGGCATGGATATCGATCTCGGCCTTGCCTACGCAAAATCGCAGATGGCCGCGCCGCCGCCGCTGCCGAAAACTGGAAAAGTCTTTGTCAGCGTCAAGGACGCCGATAAGGAAGCTGTCATCCCGGTTGCGCGCGAATTCGTGAAGCTCGGTTTTGAGATCATTTCCACAAGCGGAACCGCGGAAGCGCTGGCGAAAGCAAAAATCAAAGTGACGAAGGTTTTCAAGATTCACGAGGGACGCCCGAACGTTCTCGACCGCATTAAGAACGGCGACATCAATTTCATCATCAACACGCCCAGCGGAAAAATTCCGCGCGAACACGAAGTGGTCATTCGCAACGCGGCGCTGGCGGCGAAAATCCCAATCATGACGACCGTGCGCGCCGCGCTGGCGAGCGCCAACGGGATCCGCTCGCTACAAAAACGAAAAGTGCAGGTGCGCAGTTTGCAGGAGTACCATCATGAATGACGAAATCCGAATGGCGAATGATGAAATAAATCCGAATGACCGAAATCCGAAACTCGGCATGCAGTGTTTCAACGCGAGAATTCGTCATTCGAGCTTCGTCATTCCTTCGGCATTCGGCATTCGGGTTTCGTCATTTTGACGATGCGGGGATGACAGCATCCCATACTCGTGCCACAAATCAGAATGAGACTATCGATCTTGCTTGCCGTGCTGCTAAGCTCCGCGATGTTGGGTGCGGAAAAAAACAACGAAGGAAAAACTCCCGTGAATTCATCAAACGAAGTCGCAGTTATTAAGACCAGCGAAGGCGACATGGTGGTGCAGTTCTGGACTGACGCGGCACCAAAAACGATCGAGAATTTCAGGAAGCTGGCGCGTCAGGGTTTCTACAACGGGACCGTTTTCCACCGGATCGTCAAAGGGTTCATGATCCAAGGCGGCGATCCAAATTCGAAGGATCCCGCGAAAGAGAACAGCTACGGCCAGGGCGACCCCGGTTACAAGATCAAGGCCGAGTTTAACGACCATCCGCACGATCGCGGCGTGCTCTCCATGGCGCGCTCGTCCGATCCCGATTCAGCCGGCTCGCAGTTCTTCATCTGTCTCGGGCCTGTGCATCGGCTCGATCATCAATACACAACTTTCGGCAAACTGATAAAAGGCGATGATGTGCTGGAAAAAATCGGGGACACGCCCGTAACGAAAAACAGCATGGGCGAAATGAGCAAGCCGACTAAACGGATAGTGATCGAAAGCGTGAAAATCGTGCCGGCTGAATCTGTGAAATAGCCGTGCGAAAAAGTTTCATTAACACCTGGCTTCGGCCAGGTGCTAGCCGCACGAATTCTGACCAGCCGTTTAAACGGCTTCTGCGATCCGACGAAGCAAGCCGTTAAAACGGCTGATGACGCTTGCACGTTCAGCAACACCGGTCTAAAGCCCGGTGTCACTGAGAATCCGGCAATGAATCCAGCAGAAACAAGAATAGCGCTTATCCAGATGCGGTGCGGCCCCGAGCCGGAGAAGAATTTCGCGCGCGCGATTGGCTTTATTCGCGAAGCAGCGAAAAAAGGCGCCCAGATTGTTTGCCTGCCGGAACTTTTTCGGTCGCAATATTTCTGTCAGACAGAAGATCACAAGAATTTTGATTTGGCGGAGGAAGTGCCGGGAACATCAACCACGGCATTAGGAAAGCTGGCGCGCGAAACCGACACAGTGATCATTGCTTCACTTTTCGAAAGGCGTGGCGCGGGCGTTTATCACAACACCGCGGCGATCCTCGACACAGATGGAAAGTTGCTAGGCAAATACCGCAAGATGCACATTCCAGACGATCCGCTGTATCACGAGAAATTTTACTTCACCCCTGGCGACCTTGGGTTTCAATCATGGAACACGCACCACGGAAAAATCGGGGTCTGCGTTTGCTGGGACCAATGGTACCCCGAAGCGGCGCGGCTAACGGCGTTGCGCGGTGCCGAAATCATTTTTTATCCGACGGCAATCGGCTGGCATCCGTCGGAAAAGAAGAAGTTCGGAGCTGCCCAGCATTCAGCTTGGGAAACCATTCAGCGCAGTCACGCGATCGCGAATGGTTGCTATGTCGCGGTTGCAAATCGCGTTGGCCACGAAGCACCCGCGGGTGGTGATGGCATTGAGTTTTGGGGGCAAAGCTTCGTATGCGGGCCGGACGGCGAAATCACCGCCAAAGCTTCAGGTGACCAGGAGGAGATTGTGATCGCCGACATCGATTGGAGCCGCGTCAACGAGCATCGGACGCACTGGCCATTTCTGCGCGATCGACGCGTCGACGCTTACAGCGGGCTCGACCGCCGGCTGATCGACTAAATTTTGGCGCGGCCTGCTCGCGCGCTTTGTGTTAATACGAGCAGGATGACTGCGAGAGCTGCCGATCGGATGCGCCGGCCGTGGTATCGGCCGTCTTTGACGACACAGATCATGATAGGACTGGTTGTCGGCGGTGTGATCGGCTGGCTTCGACCCGATTGGGGGAACGCAGTTTATTTTCTGCGCGACATCTTCATTAACCTGATCAAATCCATCATCGCGCCGCTGGTATTCTCGACAATTGTAGTTGGTATCGCTGGCGCAGGTGCGCTTCGGAAAGTGGGGCGCATGGGAATCAAAGCGCTGGTCTATTTCGAGATCGTCACCACGGCCGCGCTGTTCATTGGGTTGGCTGTAGTCAATTTCACGAAGCCCGGCGCGGGCGTGACTTTGGCCGCCACGAATATCGACGCCATCAAAACCATTGAGCAAAGTCATCCGAAAACTTTCGTCGAGACTATCGTGCACGTATTTCCCTCCAGTGTGATTGACGCCATGGTGCGCGGCGACGTTTTGCAAATCGTCGCATTCAGTGTGCTTTTCGCACTTGCCGTCTCCGCCGTTGGAGAAAGGGGGAAACCAATTATCCGCGCGATGGAGAGCCTCGCGCAAATCATGTTCAAGTTTACGAACTACGTCATGATGTTTGCGCCGATTGGCGTCGGCGCAGCGATGGCGCATACGATCGGCACGCAAGGGCCGGGCGTGCTAATGAATCTCGGCAAATTGATCGGCTCGCTTTATCTGGCTCTGGTAATTTTCATCTTTTTGATCTTTGGACTGGTGATTTGGATCGCGCGAATTCCATTGCAGCAATTTGTCAGGGCGGTGCGCGAGCCTGCGGCGCTCGCCTTCGCGACCACCAGCAGCGAATCGGCGTTGCCGAAAGCGATGGAATCGATGGAGCGTTTCGGCGTCCCGCCACACATCGTGGGCTTCGTGATGCCGACCGGCTATTCGTTCAACCTCACAGGATCGACGTTATATCTGGCAATGGCCTCGGTGTTCGTGGCGCAAGCGGCGGAGACGACGATAGGTTGGCACATGTCGTTAGGCCAACAGATCGCGATGATGTTGACGTTGATGCTGACTTCCAAGGGCGTGGCCGGTGTCCCGCGCTCATCGCTTGTCATTTTGCTAGGGGCGCTGAATTCATTTGTGCCGTCAGGACTGGGGCCGATCGGTGTGGCGATTATTTTCGGCGTGGATGAATTGATGGACATGGGACGCACCTGCGTGAATGTCGTTGGCAATTGCCTCGCGACGGTGGTCGTTGCGCGCTGGGAAAAAGAATTCGATGAAAGCCGCGCGCGCGTCTTTGGGACGGCGGCCGAAGCCCAGTTGGAATTGAAAGCCGGCGATGTCGCCTTTGCCGATGCCGTCACGCAAGGCGACTAGAATGCAATTAACGGTCGATGTAACCGTCGGGCGCGGCGACCGCGTCCCTTTTCTCGCGCTGACAGGACGGCGCGCTGCGCCGTTCTGGACATCGAAGCGCGATGTTCTTACCACGGAAACATCGACAAAACTTGATTGTTTCAGCTAAGATGTATTCGTCATGCCAGCTTTGCACACATTCGCCCAAGCAACTTACCTGATGCAGATCTTTAGCGCTGCTTTTCTCGCGATTCTTTTCCTTCAATCGGGAGTTGATAAAGTTGTCGATCGCCGCGGAAACCTCGAATGGCTAAAGGGGCATTTCGCGAAAAGTCCGTTAGCCGGCGTTGTGCCCGCTCTGGTAACCGCAATCACCATTCTCGAACTTGCAGCGGGAGTACTCAGCGGCGTTGGCTGCCTCGCGCTCATCGTTTTGCGGGATTCAACCGTCGCATTCTACGGCGCGGTGATTTCCGCGGTTTCGATCATTACGCTATTCTTTGGCCAGCGCATGGCCAAAGATTACGCTGGAGCCGCGGTGCTTGTTCCATATTTTCTGCTCACCCTCGTTGCAATTTATCTGCTCGCACAACCGTAAATTGATGAGAATTTTCCAGGGCATGTCTGGAGCATTCCTTAACGAAACAGCCGTTGCCAATCCACCGAGCAATCGCTCGCCCTTGAGGAACTCGCCTTATGTCGCCACTGCGGCTGAGGCGATGGAAAACTACAAGGGAAATTGCGCAGCCACTTGGTATGAGGAAGATGCTGATCTGGATGATACGGCTGGAAGATCCGCGTTTCAGCGATTGCGGGAGACTTGGTTTACTCCTCAAGTCGATCCCAAGTTCAAACTTCGTCAAAATGATAAGTTTTATGCCATCGGCTCGTGCTTTGCGCGCGGCCTTGAGCACTTTCTCGCCAAGCACAACATTAGTGTTGAAAGCGCGGCTCCGGAATTTGCCAAACTTCAACCGGCCAAGACGGGGGTATCAGCACTCGGATTTACGAATAAGTACAACACCTATTCGATATTGAACGAGTTGCGTTGGGCGCTTGACCCAAACGCAGCATTTCCTTTGAAGTCTATTGTTCAACTAACAAAAACGACCTGGTACGATCCGCACACGAACCCGACGTTAGACTTCACGGGTCTGAAAGAAACGCTCGAGCGTCGGACGCTGATTCAAACGGTCACGAAGCGCATAAAGAGTTGTCGTGCTGTGATCGTCACCCTTGGGTTGGCAGAGGTGTGGCGCGATGTTCAAGCAGATGTGTTCGTTAATTGCACTCCGCTTGCGGTGGCGTACACGCTAAAGCCGAGGGCAGCTCCATGTTTGTTTACACCCGAACCGGACCGATATGAATTTCATCTAACTGATTTCGCTAAAAATTGGGCCAATCTCGAAGCCATTTACGCTTTATTGTCTCGCTATGGACATCCTGACTTTCACATCGTGGTCACCGTTTCTCCCGTTCCTTTGATGAACACGTTTTCAAGTATGGACATTGTTGTGGCTAACACCTGGGCGAAGTCGCTCTTAAGAGCAGTCGCACAGGAGTGGGCTGCTGCGCACGGCAACGTAGATTACTTTCCAAGTTATGAGATCGTTCAAAACTCTGATCGTGCAGCGGTGTGGGAGCAGGATTTAAGACACGTAACAGGCGCCGGGGTGCGCCACACAATGGAGTTGTTCCTGCAGAAGTATCTCGAGTAAGGGCCGTGATAGCCGATCACTGTGGGTGCTTATCGAATATTGCTGCGGACAAGCGACTCAGCCTTATTTACCGCATGGGAACTAGCATAAGTTTTTGGCTCCTCTTGAGAGTCACGCGGCCTGCGAAATCCTGACCGAGGATCGCGTTGCTTTTCGCGTGATACCTGATCGATTCAAGCGCGGCACTATAAAAAAGAATCATACGACGATTCTGACGAAGACGATCACGTCGAGAAGATTTGCAATTTCACAGCTCTCGATCGGCATATTGCTTCTCCTCTGCGCCTTAACATTCTACTACTTCGCGGTTCTTAGAATAGATTACAGCAAAACAACGCTGCTCAACCTTGCTCCCCATCCGGACGCGACGGAATACTTCGCGCAGGCAGAAGCGCTCCATCGCGATGGCTGGCCTTCGATACAGATTGGCTACGAGAAATTGCCATCGAGGTACCCTTTTGGATACCCGGTGCTGATGCTTCCCTGGCTGAAAATTCTGCCGGAAGCCGATGCCGTGCTGGCACCGTTTCGGACCAATCAAACGATGGGGCTTCTGTTGCTTTTGACCGTTTTTGCTTTTTACCTGTACCTGGCGATGCCATTGACGGGCGGGTTTGCGGCGATTCTACTGGCGACACTACCTGGGTTTTTCACTTTCTGTCGTTCATCACTTAGTGAAGTAAGTGCCTCCCTGCTGATTGTCCTGGCTTTTATGTTCGCCTACCTGGGAGTTCAGGAAGAACGGCGCTGGAAAATCTATCTGTCCGCAATTCTTCTTGGTCTTTCATTAAACGTTCGGCTCCAGTCGTTTTTCTTTGCACCATTGTTGCTGGCGATGGCGGTCCTCCCAATGAGAGCCGCGCGTCTGCGCTGGTTTTTCCATTGCGCTGCCGTTCCGCTTGTCTTCGTGGTCGCTGCTAGCCCTATGCTGATATTGAACACGATCCAGTTCCATTCGCCTCTCAAAACAGGCTACGATCTGTGGGCCTCATATTTTAGCCGGCACCACCTTCTTTTTTGTCTTCGCTATATTCCGAAAAACGCTCTCATGCTTTGGCGAGAAGCCATTTTGAAGCCACTCGGATATGACGCTGCCAATCTTTTCGGCACCGGCACGTCTTTTGTGCCAGCCTTCGTCATTTTGATTTGTGCCGGTCTACTTTTCATCCGGCTCAGTTGGTTCCTTTGTTGCGCTTTCGTAGCTGGATTGAGCTCTTTTCTGGCAACGTTATGTTATCTGTTTGGGGGAGATGTGCGGTTCTACCTGCCGCTTCTTATCCTTCTAATCGGCGTCGCTGCCTTGCCCGTCACGTGGGCCGCGAATAACATTGCTGCCGGAAAACGAATCGTTAGCGTAGCGACAGTGTTTATCTTGTTTACTGCGGCCTGTCTCGGTTACCCGTCGCGTTCCGGGTATAACACACGTGGCATTGATCGGTCGCAAACCCTGGACGCTTTTCATTTTGCCACTCCACCTTCTCAAACACTCGAGTTGCTGGCGCAAAAGGATTTCGCTGCACGCGTAAGTAGCCAACCTGGAATCGTTCTCAGTGATATTGATCCTGTTTACTTGAATGCCCTTTTGCCGCGCGCGTTTGTGGCCGCGCCGATCGATGGAAAGCATAATTACCCCTGGAGCTACACGTGGCGCTATGGTCCGCCACAGGCTTTGGCCCTGGTCGAACACGGCTTGCAACAGTCGCTTCCGGTTTATGCGTTGTTTGTTTCCCGAGAGGAGGCTGCCACGAAACAGTCGCGCCTGCCGAATGTTGCTGGATACAAATGGCGCGTTCTAAACAACTCCGACGGCAATGCGACAATCCTAAAGCTCACTGCCGTCGGACCAGATCAGACGACACCAATTCCGTGAGTGATGCGCAGAGCAGCTATTTTGCAAGGTCGGGCGCCTGCAACTGGAGTTATGGAAAAGGCTCTTAGACCTGCCCTGTTCGCAGGTGTGCTTTTGCTCGCAACCTACCTTCGAGTGATGGGCTTAACCTGGGGGCTAAACAGCGGATATGGCCATGAGCTGAATCTTCAACCGGACGAATTCGTAAGCCTTAGGGGTGTCCTCCAGCTAGATCTATTATCAGGCCGGATCAAAGTTCCCGAAGCATACTTTGAGGGCACGTTCAATTATTACCTCTGGGCCGTGCCTCAAGCAGTGCTCAAGATGTTCGCTGACAAGGACACGTTGCCTGGCGACTCGACGAACCCGAACGCTTACTCCGATCTCTTGCTTATTTGTCGCTGGATGTCAGTGCTGTTAGACCTCTGCACAATCGTTGTCGTATTTATTGCAATTCGAGAAGCTACTCAGAAGTTCTACCCGTCCCTTGTGGGCGCGTTTTGTTATGCCGTCTTGCCCATGCAGGTAATTTATGCACATTTCATGAGACCTCACATTCTGAGCAATCTGCTGTGTGCGCTAGTTATTTGGTTATCTCTGAAGCTCCAAGAAGTTCAACCGTGGTGGCTACTTGTTTTAACCGGCCTGATTTCGGGCTTGGGAGCAGCGACGCGTTACCCAGTTGGGATTATAGTTATAATTCCCTGTCTGTATTTGCTGTTTAGCAGCGGTTCTACCTTACAGAATGGAAAAATAAGCGTCTTGGACAACGCTAAGCGTATCCTTGCAGGCCCAGCGTGGTTAATCGCTCTGGGGTTTGCAGTTGGGTTATTCCTTGGACATCCGATGCTGTTTTTAGATTTTTCGAGCGTTAGCAGCGCCATCACCGGAGATACGCTACAGTTCGCGTCGTTACGGCAGTTCAGCGGGACCCATCTGCTCAACTTGGCCGTGGTCTGGAGGTACATTACGTACTTGATTCCCTTCGCAATGTATCCAGTGCTGTGGTTGGCTCCGTACGGCGCAATTTTGTATTTGATTTTTAGGCGCAGGCTTTACGGCTTCTCCGTCCCAATACTGATTTTTTCCTTTTTGTATCTTTACTTTATGGGAAAAGGGTACCTGGGACCTTATTTCGCTCGGGTAACCATGCTTTTGTTTCCCGGATTTTGCGTACTCGTTGGAATAGCCGGCGCCGATCTGCGGTTGATGCTGCGAAACAAGCGAACAACGGCCCTTGTTCTAAGCGGCCCACTCGTGCTCGTCTTAGTGCTGTCGATAATTTTCGACCTGGCATACGATCGGGCTATGCAGCAGACGGACGCGCGACAGCTTCTTCGCGAAGATCTCCAAAACTTTATTGGCAACGGCCCGGCGAAGATCGGTATCTCGCGCTTCGGACCTTATTTTTGCACTGTAATGCCCGCTGCCAAGCCACTGAACAACGAAAAAGTCACGGTTCAGTTACAGGATCCCGGGCAAGACGCTGATTTTTTCCTGATAGGATTCTCCCGTGAAATTGCCCCAGCCGTAATCAACGTCACTGTTCGGCGGGTTGAGGCACAGGGAAAATTTAAATATGTCCAAACCTATCACGTGCCTGTCAGCATTTTTGGGCACGAGTTTAACCTCATGCGTTTTCCTCAAGACATGACCTATCCCTTTCCGACGATTTTGCTTTTTAGAGCCAGAACGCAAACGTGAGTTGTCACAAGCGTGATTGGAGAAGGCTTCACCACGATGCCGAGCTTCCACGAATCGCCACAAGAGAGCTAGGATGAAATCCAGACCGATCTCTGAAGAGCCTGCCGGCTCTCGCGCCGGTGATATTGTACTGTTGCCGATAGCGATACTCGCATTTTGGACCGTCGCGTACCAGCTTGTTCTTATCCTCAGATGGCCAGCGAAAAGCATCACATGGTGCTTCTTAGCTATCGCCATTGCCGGTTTATTTCTTCTAGTTCGCCTGTGGCAGGCAACGAACGCAATTCCTGGCAAAGGGTATCGGTTTCATTTATCTCACATCCTTCTGTTGGTTCTGGGCCTCGCCTACGCAGTTACGGTTCTCTTTGTGCGCCGGCCGAATCAAGATGATGTGGTCTATTTTCATAGAGCTTTCAGTCAGCTCTTCGCTCTCAATCAGCCCATCTTCCTGCATCAGACGAGTGTCGACATGGACGCCGCTGCGTTCTCACCAGTTCATCTGGCAACTAGCTATGAAATGCTCATGGCCTTTCTCGGACATTATCTTGGAATAGATCCACTCTACTTTTACCAGGTAGTTGGCCACGTATTTGTCGCATTTTCGGTTCCATTTGTTCTGTACTGGTGTGCGCGAAGGTTTGGATTGGATCGCTGGGCCGCAGCGGTCGGGGCCGCACTAGGAGTGGGATTTCTGCTTCTCGCTGACAAGTCGTCCTTCGGCGCGATGCTTGGAGCTGCTAGGTCACTGCAGTCAGCCGACCCTGGCGGGTGGGTCGGCTTTTCGACCGTTTCCGGCTACATGTGGCAAGGCAAGGCGATTGTGTTGATCTTGTTTTTGCCGATGGGTCTGGCGCTCAGTTACCGATTGCTCAGCCAAGGTAAATCGAGTGATCTGGTATGGCTTACGTTATTGGGCGTCGCCGGCGTCGGTCTCAGTAATCCGGCCCTTTACTTGTTCCCCGCAATTATTGGCTGCTCCTGGATAGCTTTTATCACGCTTGAACTATTCGAACACAGGTCACGAGAATATTTATGGAGACTGATTCGTCTTGGCCTTTTACTCGCAATTCCGCTCGCGTATCCAATCGCGATACTGGCTTTACTGAAAATGGACATAATCCCAAAGCCAGTCGACATCCACATGTTAGGACCAAGATACATGCCGTGGAGGGAAGCGGTGGACTACGCCGTTGGTGGACGTGCTGAGTACTTGCGTGACGTAGTGGTAATGGTTGCTGTCCCGCTGCTAATCGTAAGAGGACGCAGCGGATTTTTTCTCCTTTTTTATCTTTGTGCTGTATGGGTATTTTGCTTGAACCCATTGCTGGCAGGCGTATGGATGGAAAATATTCTTGCGCCAACTTACTTTCGGCTTGTCTTTCTTCTGCAGTTTCCGCTGCTCTGCACGATGCTTGGGGCTGCAGGGCACCGGCTATCGCAGCAAGCCGAGGGCTCTTTAACAGACCGAGCGCTAACTGTGCTGGCTTTGTTGACGATTATCGTAAGTTTCGGCCACAGCTACCGCGGAGTGTCAATCTTGCCGAGAGATGCCAAGCTCGGCATCGGCTGGAAGTCGCCGATGGAATACCAACTGCTTCCCGCTAACGTTGATTTTGCCAAGGCTGCCGGTAGATACCTCACCCATGCCAAGCTGCTAGTACCGATCTGGCCGGCTGGTTGCGAGATACCGCTTCTCTTGCCGCAAATGAAAGCTGTAGCTCCCCGGCTCGTCACCTATTATTTTGCCAATGCTGGCAATCCGCAGGAGGGAATCCTCCGCTACCAGGCGCAGGCTTTCATCGAGCAAGACAAGTCCGGTGATCCCCAGCGGCTTCGGTCGTTAGAGCCCAAGTTTCGCCAGGTCATCGAAACCGGTCGCGCTAATGCGGTTACCGTTCCCGAATCTGAAAGCGCCAGGGTATTGGCGATGCTTCAATCGATTGATCCCGGCTGGCATCGGGTGTTGGAAGCTGGTGGATTGGTGTTGTTCTTGCCAGATAACGGTGAACCACGGGCTAGCCTCAGAAAAGCCGAATACGACAATATGCCGCAGTGCCGGCTGGACTGTTACTTCGAGGCTGCGAACAAATTCACGTACCACTCCGGGTTTTGACTGACTGAGTCGGAACTCAGTGACCTGAGCCCGTGATTTGTTATCTGCGAGACTGACATGTTTTTCGTATGCAGAGTTTCGATAAGTTCAAGCCAGTTCGCTCCGGCCTGTTTGAGACCGTAAGGCCAGAATTCCAGGACTAATTTTGCATCGCGGTTATCGGCCAGGACGCGATTTGCCCCGCGCAGGGCGTGAAGCTCATATCCTTGAATATCCATTTTGATCAGGTCAACGCGCTCGCCGGGCTTGAAGTAATCATCCAGCGCTATGATCTCGATCGGCACGGCACGGCGGGAATCGCCCTTGGTCGCATATGTGCGATGATCGACGTTTAATTTATCTGAAACATATAGTTTGGACCTCCCGCTGGCTTCTCCGAGCGCAGCTTGAGACAAGCGCACGTTTGCGAGCTTGCGCGTGGCACGCTGCAGGCGCCTGAAATTTTCCGGCGACGGTTCGAATGAATGAACAAGGCCGGTCTGACCAACACAGCGGGAGAGAAACCGTGAATAGATGCCAATGTTCGCGCCCGCATCGACCACAACCGCGCCTTTAGCCAAGATCCTTTTCAAAAGCTGCCGCTCCGCACGATCAGTGTACGCCTTCAAGGCACGATAACACAGCGCATAAAAGGGAAAGGCGTGGTTGTAGACGTTGTTGCCAACTCGGCGAAGATGATTGAGAAATGCAATTTCGGGCGTCATGGACCACTGGACGTGCTTGATGCGATTATAACATTGGAAAACACGGTGAGAAACCATACGTTCGCACGATGCGCGTTCTGTGGAGAGACCTGTTCACGTCGAAGGTGGAAGCAGGGGTGCGCTGGGATCGATGGGATTCCAAGGCTCTCGTCGTTGGTGTGTTCATTGTGATTTGGGTCTTCGCGATTAAGCTTAGGACGTTCTACAATCTTGGCTACTCATCTGATCTGTTCGTAAGCGTCCAGCTTGCCCGGAGTTGGCTTGAAGGACGCGGTCTGCTCAATGACAACTGTTTTGGGAAGACCCTGGCTACACACACTTATTTCCTGCTTGTGCCGCTAGGACTCATTGCCAAGCCCTTTGGGGCACCCGGCCTGCTATTGGCGCTCGCCGTGTCGGTAGGCGTGGTTTATTTCTGGGGCGTACGTATCCTGCGCCTTCTCGGTATCGCAGGGCCCGTCGCTGTAATCGCGGCCGGAGCTCTTCTTGCTTCGCCGATTTCGGTTGCATTCTATCAGGAACGGTTCTTTGGATTTCATGTTGAGCTTCTCACTCCGGCGTTATGCTTAGTTTTGTTTTATTTTCTGCTTCAGCGGCGAATGATCCCGTCAATTGCGATGGCCCTTGCGGTAATCAGTGTAAAGGAGGATGCGCCGATTGCCGCAGCCATGGTGGCGATAGTAGCAGGCGTTGAGACTTGGATTTCATCCACAGACAAACACAGTCGCCTTAACTACCCTGCATTAATTGTACTGCTTCTCTCCGTTTTCGCGGTCCCACTTTTGCTGGCAATTTCTTCGTTGCAGCCCCATACCGAGTACGCTCGTCACTCGCCTGATCCGCGAAGCGTTTTCGTCGCCTTGGCTGCGAATGTTACTCAATGGCCGGGCAGCGCCGTGGTGCGGCTATGGCTATGGGTTATGGTCGTAGGTAGCTTTGGAATGATCTTACTGCGTCCGTACTACTTGATCCCGGGTGTGCTGACGACGCTGGTCGCATGGCTGCGCAACGACCTCTTGTGGGCGCCGCGGTTTTACCCGACGGAGACACTTCTTTGGTGCGTGACCCTGGTAGGTTTTGCTTCAGTTGTGCACACGATGAGATGCGGTGGGAGAACTGCGCGGGCGACGGCGCTTACGGTCACAACGGGCGTCGCAACGATTTCACTATTTGCGCAAGTGGCGCTTGTACCCAAAACGCGTTACCTGGTTCGTTCTGGCAGCGGTTATTCGCGACTTGAGCGGCGGCAAGCAGACTCGCTCTTCGAGCGCTACCGCCGTGAAGGCACGGCCGAGGAGCCTGTCGTTGCCTCACCTATGCTATTTCGCTACGCGCATGACCGAAATCTCTTCTGGTTGAACCGAATGTACGGCCGGCCGACACCCATTTGGGTCCTCAGCGACGGCACCACCAACTATGGATACGATGACATCCACGTTGAAAAGGACATGCTTGTTGATCGTAACAGGCGTTGCATGCTGCGCCTCGAGGACTACACAATGATTGATCGCCGCGGGCGTTTCATGCTGTTCAGGAAGAAGGACTAACAAGCGTCCGCGAAGATCATTTTTGTGGCGGGGCACCCGACAGTTATCATCAATCAGCGCCGCGTCAGGGTCACAGTAAAAAAAGCCGCGCACAAGCCCGAAAATCGGTGGCTGAGGAAGAGATCTGCGGGAAAAAACAGGCGGTAGAGAAAACCTGGAACTGGCAACCTATGCGATATTCCGCCAGTGGCCATGTACGATACAGCGCTGAAAGGCCTGGTGGAGAAACTCGTAATATCGAAGTTATCCGTCAGGCGTTGCAGCCAATCGCGTTTTCGAAAAAAAATTAGCCAGGGCAGCGCAATGTTGGCCGATGCCAGTGGCCCCTTCACAGCACGAAGCTCTGGCTCGGAAATCCGGAAATCGACCGGTTCGTGGTGTAGATACTTGAAGACCACAGTTGATAGCACCGAAAAAAAGGGTTCCGTCGCGATCACTTTTCCACCTGATTTCAATTTGCTGGCCGCGCGGTTGAGAAACGCAATCGGGCTCTTGAGATGATGCAACACATTTGTGAGGCTAATAACATCGAGGCTGTTGTCTTTGATTGCGTCCAACTTGTCGATTTCGTGGCAGTCAAACACAAGATCGAGATAGTCCAGATCAAGCACATCACTCGTGATTACGTTTGAGAGGAATTGTTTCAGGGGCGAAGTGCCGCTTCCTATTTCTAGTATCGACAGCGACGCCGGATTGGGAAAATCCTTGAACTGATCACGGTAAAGTTCGCGATACCAGAAAAGAAGATTCTTATTGGCGCCGAGCCGTGCCCGGTTACGCAATGTTACGGCACGATCGCTCGCCTGTTCGCTCTCCAAAACCGTGGTTACGTTGCTCATTTAATTGCCCGGATGTACAGCGAGCCGGCAAACTCTGAGAGAAGCGGCACGTTCTCGAGAAGCCGGCCGAGCACGTTCAATCGATCAACCATAGGAACTGGCGTTTTTGGATGGAGGAAATCAAACGGATCGATTCGAACGTCACGATAACCCTTTTGTTTGAGCAGGCGTCGCAGTGGCCACCGAAAGAATGCGGTCTCGTCTGGTGAGTCCCCCAGTTTTCGTTTAATCCAGGGCACATTCTTTTGTATCGCGATCTGAGGGTTCAGCATGTTTGGTTCTGTAAAGTAAATCGTACCGCCGGGTTTCAACACCCGATAAATCTCGCCTAGTGCCTCTGCGAGTTCGAGGTGGTGTAGAACCGAGCTGCCTACAACGGAATCAAACATCGCGTCGGGATAGCTTGATTCATAGGCGTTCTGGATTTCATAACGAACATTTGGTGCAGAACAATTCACCCTCGCGATTTCCAGAAGCTCAGGTGAAACGTCAATCGCGACGATCTGCGCTCCTGAGCGGGCCAGTTCGCGAGTGAAGTAGCCAGTACCGCAGCCCAACTCAAGGACGCGCATTCCTGGCCCGAGATGCCCGCTAAGCATCTTTACACGGCGGGCCCAGCGCAGTTTACCAGCTGGACTCTCCCAATTCCAAATTTCGCCCGCCCCATGCTTGGCCAGGAAGCGGCCATGTTGAATTTCTTTAGCAATGCGCTCTTGCATTGGAAGATCCTCAGACGACCGCGAAACTGCCATGCGCTGGTCGCGAGCCAGAAAATTTGGGATACCGAATTAGTAGCCGAGTTTTAATTTCAGAAATCCATGCCAGCACATCCTCAGCATCACAAGCCCGTTCCGAAAGACCTTGGTCATCTTCGTAGAACCGTAAATGCGTTCCTGGTAGTGGACCGGCAAGTCCAGAATCTTAAGGTTCAACTTTGCGGCGCCAAATAACAGTTCATAGTCTCCCCAGCGGTCTTCGGTTCCCCATGTACCCAGCATTGGCTTTATCCGCTCCCAGTCGCTTCTCCAAAGGACTTTTGTGCCGCATAAAGTGTCCTTTACTCGTTGACCAAGCAGATAGGTAAAAGCAAGGCTGAAAAATTTATTGCCCAGCATGTTTGCGCCGTTCATTGCTCCTTTTGGCACGGGATAAACAAGGCGCGATCCATTAACAAACTCAGCTTTCCCCGAAACGATAACATCGATAAAATAAGGCAACTCCTCGGGAATCGTCGTCAGATCGGCATCGAGGATCATCAAAATATCGCCTGTGGCAGCATTGAAACCTGTCCAGACGTTCCGCGACTTACAAACTCCCGGACCATGCTCAAGACGAACATTTTTCTCCGGATAAAGCGCCTGCACCCGCAACACTTCTTCAGCGGTGCCATCGGTCGATTGATCGTCACAGAAAATTATCTCTGTCCGGTTCGCTAAAAGCGGAATGCGGCGAACGGCGTCCTCCACATTTCCTTTCTCATTTTTACATGGAATGACGACTGACACTGAAAGGTTTTCCGGCAAAACGGGGTGTGGCATCATTCGTGCAACGACCACCTGCGTCATGCAAAGTTTGCTCAGAAACGGCAGGCGCGCGCAAAAACGATTTAGAAAACTCGATAGCAACGGCAAATATTTTGGCACGAGCACCACTCGATGCGTCTCGAGAGCTTCGAAGCCGGCAAGCTTCAAGAGATTTCGGATATCCGCGGTGGAAAGCCAGTTTTGCTCGGTGCGCGGCACCTTCATCCCGACCCACTCGGCAAAGGTGACGAGCGGTTCCCAAAGCTGGTTATAAGTTATTATCAACACGCGAGTATGCCTTTGGCAAAGCGGCCTCAAATTTCCCAGGGCTTGAAGCACATCCACCGTATCGCCGATGTCGTTAAAGAGGATGTAATCGAATTTTTCATCTGGCTTGAAAGCCTGCTGAAACTCCTCCTTGTCCGGGAAAGCTACGGCGAATTCGAAGGGAGGACTTCGTTGCTGTGCGATTTCTATAATCTCAGAGCAGATGTCAACGCCTTTACCCTTACTGGGCTGGAGAACACCCAAAAGATTGCCGGTGCCGCAGCGAACCGAGAGGACTCTTTTCTGCGGTTCCACCAAAAAACGAAGAAGCCGCTCCAGCAGCTCGTAATAGTATCGGTTGCGGTTAATCCAGTTCTCGCGCCGAGGAGCAATTTTGGCCAGATGATCTCGAGTGCGTTCGCGTCTTTGCTCAAGGGCCGCTGGTCCCCACGTCGCTGCGTTCTGATCGCACTCGCCCGCAAGAGCGGCCATGCTGCCAGTATCGTTTAATGGCGGATTGACTGTCGCCGAACCCGCAGCGGAGCTTCGCACAGCAGCTTCCTTCATATTCTGCGCCGCTCCAGGTTGTATTTGAAGATCGCGTAAATCGCTCTGATGCCGTCCTTCCAGTTGATCTTCTTGCCCTCTGCATAGGTGCGTCCGCTGTATGAGATGCCCACTTCGTAGATTCTACAGCCCGTGCGGCCAAGCTTGGCAATGATTTCCGGCTCAACGCCAAACCGATCTTCTTCTATTTGAATTGATTTGATAAGCGGGGCCTTGAAGGCTTTGTATCCTGTTTCCACGTCAGTCAGATTCATGTTGGTGAACATGTTGGAGAGCAGCGTCAAAAACTTGTTACCGACCATGTGCCAAAAGAAAAGAACGCGATGCGGTCGGCCGCCCATGAACCGGGAACCTATTACCGCGTCAGCTTTCCCTGACATGAGCGGTTCAAGAAGCGCGGGATAATCTTCCGGGCTGTATTCGAGATCTGCGTCCTGCACCAAAATAAAATCGCCGGTCGCGGCTGCGAATCCGCTGCGCAGGGCTGCTCCCTTGCCCCGATTTACGGGATGATAAATCACGCGATCAACCACTGGGGAAACATTCTCCCTGAGCACACTTTGCGTCCCGTCTTGGGAACAATCGTCCACCACAATGATCTCTCTACTCTCGAGGGGCGCGTTGCGAACCGCCTCAACGATCTTCTCGATCGTCTCCCTTTCATTATAGCAGGGGATTACAATTGAAACTTTCATCTTTCAGCCATTGGGGCAACTTTTGAACCACCTCGTAAGGCTAGTAAATCTTCTCGCCTCCAAACCAAAATTCGTTTGCCAAACGAGATTTTAATTCTGGATGCGCTACCAACGAAGCCAGAAAATTTTTCCGTGCGTCAGGGAAGCTCTGCTTCAACGCGGCAAATGTAAGCGCAAAATTTTTATCCCTGCGAGTCGTGTTCTGCCTTTGCCGGGGTACAAGTCCCACGCGTGGCTCGTTAACGTTTCGAGAACTGGAAACGTTTGCGGGCGCCGGGTTGCCCGGATTTTTTTCGCTCTTTCATGCGCGGATCGCGGCGAAGCAGACCTTCGGCTTTGAGCGGTCCTCGCAAATTGGCATCGACTTGAAGAAGCGCGCGTGCAATGGCGAGCTGCGCCGCACCAGCCTGTCCCATGACGCCACCGCCGCTGGTGTTAATCCACAAATCGTAAGCGTTCACAGCCTTGGCGGATTGAAGCGGTTGCAGCACCACGTTTTGTAAAGGCACGGTCGGAAAATAGTCTTCGAAGCTACGCCCATTGATATCGATCTTTCCGCTACCCGGCGTCATGCGAATGCGCGCAACCGATGTTTTGCGGCGGCCTGTGGCGACGAATTCTTCGCTTTGCGGCATGGGATCAGGATTTCTGGAGTTTGACAGCTTGCGGCTGCTGCGCTGCGTGCGGATGCGAATCGCCGCGATAAACTTTCAACTTCCGATAGACACGGCGACCGAGGCGATTATGCGGAATCATTCCGCGCACGGCCCGCTCGACTAGCAGTTCGGGATGGCGAACGCGGCGCGCTCGGACATTCTCAGATTTATGGCCACCTACGTAACCTGAAAAACTCATGTAACTCTTCTGTTCTTCCTTCTTCCCGGTCAGCCTTACTTTTTCCGCATTGATGACGATCACAAAATCGCCCGTATCTACATGCGGCGTGAAAACGGTTTTCTCTTTGCCACGCAACAGATTTGCTGCTTTGACTGCCACCTTTCCCAGCACCTGGTTCTGGGCGTCGATTACCCACCACTTGCGCGGGCTTTCGCTTGCTTTGGCAGAAAACGTTTTCATCTGGAAAAAGAGCACGGAAATTACGAGCGACAGAGCAGCATGTCAACCCATCGATAGGCTCACGAAACCCATGAGTTAGATGGGACGGATGAACCCATCGCAGAAATGCTCGCTGGTCAACTTGCTTTTGCGCGTTTAATTCTCTGGCCATGTCAAATTCGGCTGCCACAAAGACCGCAATCACACCGCGGCGGGACGAAGATTTTCCGGAATGGTATCAGCAGGTCATCCGCGCGGCGGAATTGGCCGAGCCGTCGGACGTGCGCGGTTGCATGGTGATTCGCCCATGGGGTTACGGGATTTGGGAAAACATGCAGCGTCAACTCGACGGAATGTTTCGCGCCACAGGCCATCGCAATGCTTACTTTCCACTTTTTATACCGCTGAGTTATTTTGCAAAAGAAGCCGAGCACGTCGAGGGCTTCGCCAAGGAATGCGCCGTCGTCACGCACACGCGCCTGGAGGTGGATGCAGACGGCAAAATGAAACCGGCCAGCGCATTGACGGAACCACTCGTAGTGCGGCCGACATCAGAGACGATTATAGGCGCCAGCTATGCTAAGTGGGTGCAATCGTATCGCGACCTGCCAATTCTGATCAATCAGTGGGCGAACGTCGTTCGCTGGGAAATGCGGCCACGCTTATTTTTGCGCACGACCGAGTTTCTCTGGCAGGAAGGTCACACCGTTCACGAAACCGAGGCTGAAGCGCGCGCCGAAACGAGATTGATCTTGGATTTGTACGAAAGATTTGTCCGAGATCACCTTGCCATTCCGGTTTTCACCGGAGCGAAATCTGAGAGCGAAAAATTTCCGGGCGCCGTGGAAACACTGACTCTTGAAGCGATGGTGCAGGATCGAAAGGCGATTCAAGCCGGAACTTCGCATTTTCTCGGGCAAAACTTCGCGCGCGCCAGCGGCATCCAATTTCAAAACCGCGAGGGCAAACAGGAATTTGGCTGGACGACAAGCTGGGGAATGACCACCCGGCTGGTTGGCACTCTTGTAATGATGCATGGCGACGATGACGGACTCGTTTTGCCGCCGCGAATCGCACCGACGCAAATCGTCATCCTGCCGATCGCACCCAAGGAGCAAACGCGCGCAGCAGTCCTTGAGACGTGCGATAAGATTGCAGCGCGCTTGCGCGAGAGTCGCTATGCCGATCTTCCAATTGAAGTGTTAGTCGATCGGCGCGATCTCGGCGGCGGCGTTAAGAACTGGGAATGGATCAAGAAAGGCGTGCCGTTGCGCGTCGAGATCGGCCCGCGCGATCTGGAGAAAAATTCGGTCGAACTCAGCCGGCGCCATCAAGCGGCGAAAGCGAAGGAATCGATGCCGATTGAAGCATTCGTTGCGCGTGCGCCGGAAATTCTCACGTCGATCCAGGATGCTCTATATGCGCGAGCGAAAAAGTTTCGCGACGCGAACACGTCCGTAATCGATTCGAAAAAAGACTTCTATGATTTCTTTACGCCGAAAAATCCTGCAAAACCGGAAATCCACGGCGGTTTCGCTGTCGCGCACTGGAATGGCTCTCGTGAAATCGAAGAACAAATCAAGAACGACCTCAAAGTCACCATTCGCGCGATTCCACTCGATGATTCCTCCGAGCCGGGCCAATGCAATTTCACTGGTGAACCGAGCGCGCGTCGCGTCATTTGGGCGAAGGCATATTGAGGGATATCGCAGTCTATTGACGTCGCGCTTTGCTCCTGTTTATTCCCGCTGTGCAATGGAATTGAAGCTCTACAGTCGCGAGTGGTGCTCGTGGTGTATTGACGCGAAGGATTATCTGACCGAGAAAGGCTACCGCTTTCAGGAAATTAATGTGGGCGAAGATCGGCAAGCGTACGAGGATATGAAGCAGCTTTCGGCTCAAACCTACGTGCCCACGTTTGTGGCGGGCGACAAAGTTCTGGCTAATTTTGATACCGATCAGCTCCAAGAATTTCTTAACGAGCACCACATCAACCCTTAGGAACCTATTGGAGTACCCAGCTATGCCGCGTTGCCGCCGATTTTTCGTCTCTCCAAGGCGCGAGGAGGACGCATACCCGCAGCGGTCTGTATCCGACGAGCAACAGGGGAGATGCGAAAAAGCGGTGCAACTCGGAGGGCGAGAGCGCTTCGGGCCGTCTGGCGGCGTTACTCGCTCCTCACAGATCACTGCGGATATGCTCGTCGCTCGTGCCTTGCCATCCAGCCCAAACCGCTCTCGCGCGGCATGGCTGCGTACGCCAACAGGTTCCTAATGCTTTTCGGCATCCTTCTTACACTCGGCGTGGCCGTGCTCAGCCTCGGCTTGCGCAGCTTTCAAAATTCGTATCTGCAAAAGGCAGGCGCGCTCGGCATTCTCGCGGCCACTTTTCTCGCCCTTTATTTTATGACCGACAGTTGGATGTGGGGGTTGCTCGCCGCGATGGGCTGGTTCTTTCTGCCGTGGCTGGAAATTCTCACCCGGATTCGTGCGCTCCGGCTTCCGAAGGAGAAACAGCTACGGCCGAAAAGTCCGCCGTCTGCGGACACTTTTCCAGCGCTCAGTGAGATTACGCGTGAGATCGAGGACGAAGGCTTCGTGCACGTAGGCGACGCTGGATGGGACTGGGAAGATTTTCGGCAATTTTTCCGGTTGTTTTACAAAGAAGAGGATCGCGCCCAAGCGGCGATCTGCCTGAACGAACAACGTGATTTTTCGTTCTATTACCTGCGCATTTCGTCGCGCGCCCAAAACGGCACGGTCTGGACGACATGGAATTATCCGCTTTCCTACGGTCTCAAACTCACTCCTGCCTTCCGAATTAATCGACAGCGACCAGACCGATCGTTCTGGCAGCTTTATCAGAGTCATCGGGAGTTTCTCCGCAAGAACGGCATTGATCCCGCTTCGATCGATGCGCTCGATGAAGAGCAAATTGAGAACGAAATGGAGAAGGATCTCCGCGACCAGATCGAGCATAACATTCATAAGGGCGTCCTCAAACAGACCGCGCCAGGGGAGGTCAAATACTCCTGGCGCGGGATGATCTATCTTTGGTGCCAGTTTTTGGTCGATCTGGTACGGCTGTAATTCTCTTTCTGTCATCCCGAGCGCAGCGAGGGACCCCGCAGTCGGAGCTTCGAACACGCTACATGGAAGCGTGACTTAGCATCCTGTGTGAGATTCCTCGCTTCGAGCTCGGAATGACAATTCGCGCAGGGATGCTTTGTATTTGATGCCGAGCGTAGCGACAATCTCGCGATATGAATCTGTTCATTTGAACTTGCTTGTTTGTGCGTGTTGAGTGATCATTTCAACATGCTGACGCGGCGGCAGAGAAGCGTTCTTGATTTTATTCAGCGCGAGCAACGCGAGAAAGGAATCACGCCCAGCACGCGCGAAATCCAAACTCATTTTGGGTTCGCCAGCCAGACATCGGTGATGCAATACATCGCCGCGTTGGAGCGAAAGGGGTTTCTCGATCGGCATGCGCGTAAAGCACGGGCATTGATTACTCCAGCTATGAAAGTCAGAATCACCGATATCCCCATCTATGGGCAGATCCCGGCCGGCATGTCGGCGTTGACTGAGCAGACGATCGAAGGCCACGTGTCGCTCGATATGCGTTCGGCGAATGTGTTGAAGAATCGCGGCACATTTGCCTTGCGGGTTCGGGGCGACTCAATGATCGGTGCGCACATTTTGGATGGCGATATTGTGATTTTGGAAGACGCCAAAGAAGTGCACAACGGTGATATCGTTGCGGCGTTGATCGACGGCGAAACGTCATTGAAGCGTTACGTGGTCGACCACGGGCGGCCGTATCTCAAAGCGGAAAACCCGCGCTACCCCGATCTGGTCCCCGCGCGCGAGCTCAAGATTCAGGGCGTGATGGTATCGTTGATTCGGAAACAAGAGCGGCGAAGACGGCACTGAATAGAGGATCCGTCTCTCATATCTGTTCGATTGAACATATAATCAAAGCATGCCATCTTTTTCTCAATGGCTGCAACCGCCAAGATTATCGATCTTCGGAAACTGCTGGCGGAACGGTTTCCGCATCCCGCCGTCACGACGGCAACGCGTTTATTCACTGATTTACCTTTTCTTGATCAACCCACTGGTGGCGGATTGCCGCGAGGCGCGATCACCGAATTGATCAGCCCACGAACAAGCGCGGGAAGCGCATCGCTGATTCAAGCTCTCATCCACGGCGCATATCGCGATAATTATTTCGTAACGCTGATTGATGGGCGCGATTCGTTTGATCCCTGTGGGTTAGATAATTTCTCACTGCGACACCTGTTTTGGGTCCGTTGTAGCAAAGCATCTGAAGCCATCAAAGCGGCTGATCTCCTTTTGCGCGACGGCAATTTCCCGCTGGTGATTGTCGATCTGGTGCTGAACTCACCGGAAGACTTGCGCAAAATTCCGGAAACGAACTGGTATCGCTTGCAACGGTTGGTCGAGGTAGTCCCTACGGCATGTCTGGTGCTCACCCGATATGAAATGGTCGGCAGCGCACAACTTAAACTTGTTCTCGAAAATTCTTGGAACCTGGAAACTTTGGAAAAACAGGATGCGATTTCCCAACTGCGAATTGTTGTGAAACGATCGCATGCCAAGTCAGTGGTCAATTAAACTAATGTTCGCCACAATTTATTTGCCGAATTTCTATTTGCAGGCTGCTACTCGGCATCAGCCGGAATTGCGCGCCAAGCCGGTCGCATTGATCGAAGAACAGGACAAGAAACCGATCATCATTCAACTGAACCAAGCCGCGGAAAAAGCCGGAATTCGAAAAGGAATGACGCCGAGTCAGGCTCTGGCGCGATCGTTGCTGGTGGTAATTAAAGTTCGTGCACGCGCGCAGGAAAAATCGATCCAGGAAATTTTACTTCACTACGCGTTTACTCTCAGTCCCTTTGTCGAAAGCACTGCGCCCGGTGTTTGCACCATTCAATTTACAGACTACCGCGATTTGAGCCCAAAACTTGCACAAGTTATCGAGCAATTGGCCGAATGCGAAATCGCCGCGCAAACCGCGATTGCTCCCACGCCAGATACCAGTTTTCTCGCAGCACATCTGGCCCGGCCAGTTTTGCAGATTGAGAATGCAAAAGAATTTCTTGCTCCTCTACCGATAGAAACTCTGGCAACATCTTCCGCAGCTTTTTAGTAGGGACGTCGCGATCCGCTGTCCCAACCGCGCGGCGCACCGTGCCCTGATCAGCGGTTCTTCTTTGTTTTCCCGATTCCCTCTGTCTGCTTTACGACGAATGATTTCACGCGGGCATATTCCTTCTGTACTCCCTTGGCAAAATCGCGTGGTCCGTACTCGAACAGCACAACAAAGCAAAAAGTGAAAAGGATGAAGAGGCCGAACCAAAAAAGCCCGCGCAGCAGCGCCATGCAAAAGAGTAGCCGCTGCGGATGAGGCGATCAATAGCCGTACAACGCCTTGAACCGGATGGCGAAGCTGCCAAGCTATTTGGCCATGCGCGTGCCATTGCTTGATCTTGGCGAACACGCTACCTATTTATCCGGAAATTTCACGCGAAGCACAGCGTTACGTCGTTGATGCGATTGCCGAGTTCTACGGCTCAGAGCTAGCGAACCAGCCAAAAGCGACGTAATTTGGCAGCTAGGCTTTTTGCACTGCGACGCGGCGCGCATCGCTTTCCAGAGACGAAGCCGACGCCAGTTGCAAGCTGTACGGTGCGAGCCTATATGAATCGCTCGCACTAACGGGTAGGTACCGAAGTGGCCAAACGGGGCAGACTGTAAATCTGCTGGCTTTACGCCTTCGCTGGTTCGAATCCAGCCCTGCCCAGATTGCCGTTTCGAACCGTTGTTTGCGAACTCTGTTGCTTAGTGGCCTCTTCGCTGGCCACCTTCCCGGCGACCACCGTATCCGCCGCCGCCGCCGTAGCCGCGTCCACCGCCGCCGGGCTGCCGCGCTTCTCGCGGGCGGGCTTCATTCACAGTCAAGGGCCGGCCTTCCATCGCCTGGCCATTGAGTTTCGAAATGGCGTTTTGAGCGTCCTCTTCCGAACCCATGGTGACGAAAGCAAAGCCACGCGACTTGCCAGTGAATCTGTCCTGCATGAGAGTCACTTCTTGCACGGCGCCAGCCTGCGAAAAAAGCTCCTGCAGTTCATTCTCGGTCGTATTGAAGGGAAGATTGCCTACGTATAATTTGGTTCCCATTGAGTTTATTCTGGAAAACGTTGCCAGGTCACTGTTCCCGCTTATCGGATTTCAAATCGTCACTGAATAAACTCAACTGACAATCCACCAACTTCCGGGCTTCCGTTTTCGTTTGGGGTCACTTGTAAAATGCTTCCCCTAAGAAAGCAATAGAAATCGCGGGCCAAATTTTTTCTTCCAACCATGGCTCAATCAAGCATCCCGAATGGAAAAAAGGCCAGTGCCCGCGTCGCCGTTGTGGCTGCGGGCGTGGTTAGCCCGTTGGGATTTGGAGTGGCCGAAACACTCGAATCGCTGCGCAACGCGCGAGATTGTGTGAGCCCAGTGACGCGATTTTCGATTGCGCAATGCCGATGTAAAACCGCGGGTCAAGTCCCCGATGATCGCCTGCTTGCCGGCCAGGGGGAGGGGCTTCGAGGCCAACGCCTGCATCGCGCGTCGCACATGATGATTCAAGCGTTAAAAGAAGTTGTAACGCAGCAACCTCAGTTTAAATCGGAATTGACGGTAATCGGAACGACAAGCGGCGGCATGTCTTATGGCGAACATTACTATCGCTCTTTACGTCAAGCCAAGGAGCTGCGGCATGCGCCGACGTGGATCGCAAATTATCCCGCGCAAAAGCCGGTGATCGACGCTCAGGAAGCCTTTGGAATTTCTGCGCCGTGCCAGGTGATTGCGAACGCATGTGCCTCCGGCACCAATGCCATTGGTCATGCGTTCGAATGCGTGCGGTCGGGTCGCTATCAACGCGTGTTGGCCGGCGGCTATGACGCGCTCGCTGAGATGGTCTTTGTGGGCTTCGATTCGCTTCAAGCCTCGACCGCGGAGAAATGCCGTCCGTTTGATCGGCATCGCACCGGCATGGTGCTGGGAGAAGGGGCAGCAATCCTGGCGTTGGAAAACCTCGAACTAGCTCAAGAGCGTGGCGCACCCGTTCTGGCAGAAATCGTTGGCTACGGCATTTCTACAGACAACTTTCATATCACGCAGCCGGAGCCTTCCGGTGTCGGAGCGCGACAGGCAATGGAGCGAGCTCTCCAGAGCGCAAACTTATCAGCTGGCGAAGTCGATTACATCAATGCACACGGCACAGCCACTGTGTTTAATGACGCGGCAGAGGGAAAGGCGATTAACACAATATTTGATGGCGTTCCGGTGAGCTCGACCAAGAGCATGATGGGTCATTCACTGGGAGCCGCCGGTGCGGTCGAAGCCGTTTTTTGTTTGCTTGCGCTCCAATATCAGTTTCTACCTTCCAACATCAATTTCAGCGCTTCAGACGACCATCTCGATCTAAACATTGTGGCGAACGAAACGCGACCGGCCGTTCTGCGCACGGCGCTTTCAAATTCCTTTGGCTTCGGTGGGACCAATGCCTCGATTCTGATGAGTAGATTCTAAGCATGAGTCTCGCGATTGCCGGCATGGGGTGGGTGACACCTC
>DATEZD010000049.1:0-19191 GCA_035255865.1 Candidatus Udaeobacter sp. | reverse complement strand
CCGAGCGTGGGAGCGCTGGTGTTGCGCGACGCGTAGGCTATGCGTTCAAGCATCGGTTAATTCTAGCAAACGAGGTCAGCAAGCGAGAAATGTTGTAGAGGCGTTTGTGCCAAACGCGTGTTTATGGCTTCGGAATGGCGCGAGGTTACGCGGAAGGTAGCTTCGCGTTTACGATCCCAACGAACAACGTGATTGAAACGCATGAGCACGCGGGCGATTTGAAAGAACCGTGTTGTTTCCCCGCAAGGCACAAAAGAAACCACGAATTTGTAAACTTTGCGGGGCGTTTCAGCTCAGTGAAGAAGTTTCCGCGGCATTCACGGCTTCTTTTCCTCGCAGAGTTTTTGAAAGCGCGGATCATTCCGAAGCGGATCGAACATTGGATCGAGACGGAGCAGCGCGGGAGTCAACGGTAGCTCTTCGGCCAGCGGGCCCGCGTACGGTGTTGAGAGTAGTGTCTGTAAAGCGGTGATCGCGCGGTCGGGTTCACCTACTTGTGCCGCCACTCGGGCGAGGATCTCGATCGGAGCGTGACCAATTATGGCGTCTTTCTCGATTGGGAGCGCCGCCGTGGCCCGTTCCGACAGAGCCAACGCTGCGGCCTTATCACCGAGGCCCGCATTGGTTAGCGCGAGAATCTCGAACGGACTATGATTTTCCGGCTGTTCTTTGAGAAGAGATTCCAGTTCGCTGCGCGCTTGTCGCCAGGTTTCCTCGGCGGCGACATGGTCGCCGGCGACTTGTTGCGCCCAGCCTAACCAAAAGCGCAGTTGGCCACTGAGGTAACCCACGGCTGGATCAAGCCTGGCAATTACTTCCTTTAGCCGAGGGATAATTGCTTCGGGTCGGCGCTCCAGGATGGCTTGGTAAACTTGTGTTTCCAAGACCGAGGGGTCGTGGGACGTCGGATGAAGCGGGGCGAGCAGTGCGGAGGCACGCGGCAGATCGCCCTCGGCCTGTGCGATAGCCGCTATTCTCGCGAGAGTATTGACGTCGTCCGGTGTAACATCGAGAACTTGATCAAGCTTCCGCTCCGCTTCGCCGAAACGACGAAGAGAGATATATGAAATTGTGTGCTGGGTGAGCAGCTGAACGTTGCGCGGGTCGAGCCGCTCAGCTTCGTCGAAGTAGGCTTCGCTCCGGTCCCACTGGCCTCGCCTCCGTGCGACATAAGCGAGCGCCTCAGAAATCTTGCTGCTATTCGGCAGGAGCTGGCGTGCTTGCTCAAAGTAACGCACCGCGGTGTCGTAATCCTTCAGGCAATAGTAGTGATAATAGCCCTTGGCCAAGATGGCCTCGCCGGAGTTGGGCTCAAGAGCGAACGCGGTTTCGGCTGCCTGGCGTGCCTCTTCACGCAGGGCGAGTGTTGGTTGAAGACTCTCTGTAAGGTAGCCGCGCCCATCAGTGTAAGACAGGAGCGCCCAGGCAAACGCGAACTTCGGATCCAACCGCACCGCTTCTCTGAGGTATTTCTGGGCATCAAGGCAGTTGTCGGTTGTGTTTGGTTTCAATGTATAAGCCAGCCCCCGCAGGTAGGCATCGTAGGCCTCAACGTTATTCGTCGGTTTGGCGGCGATGACTTCCTCTTCGTGACTGGTCA
Source organism: Candidatus Udaeobacter sp. (assembly GCA_035255865.1). GTDB lineage: Bacteria > Verrucomicrobiota > Verrucomicrobiia > Chthoniobacterales > UBA10450 > Udaeobacter. The sequence goes on along the minus strand of DATEZD010000049.1, from coordinate 17,591 downwards.
GCTTTGCCTGCAACTGATCGGCAATGGCCTTTGCGATCTCGCTCTGAATCGCGAATACATCTGCCAGATCTCGGTCATAGGTGTGCGCCCATAATTGCCGATCAGTGCGCGCATCAACCAACACCGCATTGACACGCACACGATTCCCAGAGCGCTGAACGTTTCCTTCCACGACGTGCGCCACGCTCAGTTGCTGGCCGATTTCGCGCACGTTGCGCTCGGCTCCGCTTCTGTACTGCAGTACGCTGGTGCGGCTGATCACTTTCAAATCGGCCACTTTCGCCAGATCAGTCAGGATCTCGCCCTGCACTCCATCGGTGAAATAGGCGTTCTCTTTTTCCTCGCTAAGATTATCGAAGGGGAGAACGGCGACGCTCTTCTCCGGGATAGGAACTGGCACATTGCTCGTCGCGGCTGGAGAAACGGTCGACGTAATCGCTCGCCATGGCGTTCTATGAAAATAGATGAAAGAACTACTTATCAGAACAAAGACCGAGCCAGCTAAGGCAACCAGAAAGAGGAACTTTGGGAACTGAGGTTGCCTGACTGGCCGAACCGGAGCGAAGTCCTGCTTCCATCTCCTTCGTTTGAGCTTCTGAGGAATCTGTAGATTGCCGAGACCGTCTTTGCAAAAATTAAACAAGTGCAGACGCAGACCGTGCTTCACCTTATACTCGCCCAGATCGTGCAGGTACAGCTTCCAGTCCCGGTACTGGACCAAATCTTCGGCAACATGCTTGGACAGAAGAATGTGCCCAGCGTGCCCGCAATCCATCACTCGCTGCGCCAAAGTGATTCCCGCACCGGCTACATTGGTGCGATCGTTCACATCGGTAACTCCGCTCACCGGTACGCTGTGGATTCCCATACGTAGCTTGAGCTCCGGGTGTTCCCTCGCGGCACGACCGATCTCCAGCGCGCATTCCACCGGGGCTTCCGGAGTGTTGTAGAAGACCAGCGCCATCCCATCTCCGGTCGGCACGGTGATGAGCCGCCGATTTGCTTCGGCCAGGCGGAGATGTTCCGCTTCGCGAACGATCCGATTCAGCAACTCCAGCAAGCGCCGCTGTTCGTGCGTTACGAGCTTGGAATAACCGACAATGTCGATGACAAGCACATAGGCGATCTTCAGTTCGATCTCCTTGTTCACTTCGGTCGGCATTGGAAACGATTGTAGGCGCCGGGCCGCTACGCCTCCACATCAATCTTTCGGCGCGACGAGCCACCGATTCAAATTCGAGAAATGCTGTTAGCTTTTCATCCGCACCAAACTCCACCCTCCTTTGGTGATATTGTCAGCGATGATTTCCCCGCTAGAGCGCGATGGTTTGGAGCACATCCCCCAGGCGAGACTCGAGCCCCTGGAGGTCGGTGATCATCGCAAGGAGACTGCTCCGCAAGTTGAGGTACGCCTGCAGTTCTCCCGGAACGGGGTTCGGCGGGTTATGCATCGCGAAGTACTCCAGCCAGAGGGCTGTCTCGCCCTGGTGCAAGTGCTGGATGAGTTCTAAGACCTGCGCGGGATCCGGCCGCGTATGCATAGTTCGCACGGTCGTGACGATCGTCTGGGCTTCGGCGACCGCATTCATTAGAGGAGAATCGACGTTAACGGTCTGAAGTACCTCCGACGCAACGGTGTGCAAGCCGACGAACTGAGACGCCGTCGTTGCCGTCTCGCGCACCCTCTGAACCGCCGGCAGGAGCAGCCCGATCAGGACCGCGATGATTGCGATCACCACCAAAAGTTCGACCAGCGTGAATCCCTGCGCGTGAACCGACTTTCGATTGCATTTCATCATAACGTACCTCTTCTTAGATTTTGAACCGACGATTAATTTTTAGCGATTATTTAGAACGGTTTGCGGTGCGGCTTTGCTCACTGCCATCTGTGCGTTCACTTTCTGGATTTGTGCAGCCTGCTCTTCCAGCTGGGCAACCACTGTCTGCATCTCGTTTTTCAGCTCCGCAATGGTCGCCTGCTGTTCCTCGACTTTTTTGTGCTCTTTGAGGAACTCATTAAGCAACATCGCGTTGATCTGGTCATAGCGGACGGTGTAGGGTTTTCCTTCTTTGTCGACAGCTATCAAGGCAGGATCCACCTTTGCTACGGCTTCGGCAATTAAGCCCCATTGGGGCGTGTTGGTTTCGTCGTTCTTGTAGTGGAAGGTCACTGGTTTAAGCGAAAAGATCGCTTCGCTGGTGTTGCCCATGGGGCCAATGTCTTTCTTGAACCGCTCTGAGGAGACACCGACACCGAGCTGGCCGTTGGCCACGTTAATCGATACGGGGGCACCGAAAGGGCCATTACCAGTGATACCGCCGATAAAACAGTGCGACCCCATCGCCCCGTTTAAGTTGTCGCCGATGCGGACCGTATTGAATTCGAACCCCATTCCCGTGGGGTTCACGTCATGGCCGATATAGATGTTTTCGCTAGCCGTGTTTAAGTTGGTTCCCGCGCTGTCACCCAGAACCGTATTCAGACCGCCGCTGGTGATACCAAGTCCGGCGTGGGTACCCACAGCCACGTTGTTGCTGCCGATGGTGATACCGTTCGGCCCGTTGTTCCCGGCTCCCACAGTCACGTTCTCATTGCCGGTAGTATTAAACTCGGCATCGTCCCCGATCGCTATGTTGAGATTGCCAGTAGTGTTATTCAGGAGCGCATTAACACCGATGGCTTGGTTGAAGCTACCGGTGGTGTTACTGTGGAGCGCTGCACGGCCGATGGCGTTGTTTGAAATGCCGGAGTTAGCCATAATAGTGGTGTTATTAAAGAGCGTGAAGGCACCAACGGCAGTGTTGCTGTCGCCAGCAACGTTATGGACGAGCGCGTCAGTTCCAACGGCCGTGTTGTTTGGGCCGGTGGTGTTGAGCAACAACGCTACAGTGCCAACTGCGGTATTGGAATCACCCGTGTTGAGCACCAGCGCTCCAGCGCCAATAGCGGTGTTATAGTTGGCGCCACCGACAGAACTGAGGGCATGCCAGCCAAATCCTGTATTTCCTGCGCCGGTCCCGAGGCCAGCAAGAGCATTGCACCCTTCTGCCGTCGTGAACCCGGGATAGCACCCGTCCGGCGGCGGTGGCGGAAGAGCGTCTGGAGCTGCTTGCATTTGTGGCAAAAACACAAAGCAGGCAAGTGCGAGAAGAAATACTGAAGTTGTTTTCTTTAACTGAATCGACGGAATCATCGTTTGTTTTTTCTTTTTCCCCGCTGAGTTGATTTTGGGTAGCTGCGGGATCCGGAAGAGGCGAAGAACCTGGCGGGGAAAGAGTCCTCCGCCTGATTCAGATCCGTTTAATGTGCGCCGTTTATATCGAAACCGTACGAGTTTCGTCAAGTCGGGCGCTGCCTAATTTTAATGTAGGGCCTCGCCTTACACGCGCCTAATCGGATTTTTTTGCTTGGTTGAAGGGCCTGGCGGGAGTAAGAGAGTGCCAATCGGCAAAATTTTTACGCCGCACCGTGTTCGACAGGGTTAAATCCAAGCTCCAGGACTTTCCGCACTTCACATTTTCCCGGAGGTCTTTGGCGGTTGCCTGCCTTATTCTCGCCTGCTTAATCGGATATCTTGACTATCTGACAGGATACGAGCGTTCGCTGCTTCTCTTTTACCTCCTGCCTATTTCGTTAGCGGCGTGGTTTGGCAGCTTCCGCTTCGGTCTGGCAATGGCCGTCGTCTGCGTGGTGGTATCAATGGTTTCAGACGTTGCAGCTGGAATTCCAGCTTTACGATTCTGGAACATTGCAATGTCTTTCGGCTTCTATGTGCTGTTCGCAGGTGTGCTATGGAAGTTAGGAACTCTCATTCGTGAGCTCGATCGACGCGTGCATGAACGCACGGCCGCGCTTCAACGTGAGATGGCTGAGCACCGGCGGCTCGATCAAGAGATCGCGCGAGTGGCGGATCGTGAACGGCGGCGGCTGGGCGAGGATCTGCACGATAGACTGGGACAGCACCTCACCGGCACGGCTCTCGCGGCTCAAGTATTAAAGGAAAAACTTGCCGCACGGTCTGCGCCCGAAGTGGGTGAAGCAGACAAGCTCGTCCGCTACGTTGAGGAAGGAATCGATCTCACGCGTAGCCTCGCACGTGGCTTCTTCTCGCCAGAACTGGATGCGGAAGGGTTAACGGTGGCATTGCAGCATCTCGCTGAAAATGTAAGCGAGAGATTTCGGATCAAGTGCGTTATTGATGGCGATGAGTCAATTCGGATCCATGATCGCACGATTGCGAATCAGCTTTATCGAATCGCCCAGGAGGCGGTGACAAACTCGGTCAAACATGGCGCTGCAAAGCAAGTCGATATTCGGCTCGCGAAGGATGGCCCCGACCTTTGCCTGACAATCATCGATGACGGAATCGGATTTCCTGACACGCCGCCGAAGTCCGAAGGGCTCGGGCTTCGTTTGATGCAACACGGTGCGGCATTGACCGGCGCGAAATTTGATGTTCGGCGAAATGGCAAGCGCGGGACAATTGCCACGTTTCGAGTTAAGCATATCGAGTCGCAATGATTTTGGATTTTGCACGATGAACCCTCAACCTTCTGGAATAGCGGCGCGGAAAAGTCGCGTCTATATAGTCGATGATCATCCGCTTGTTCGGGAAGGGCTCGCTAATCTCATAAACGCGCAGCACGATCTCATGGTCTGCGGTGAGGCAGAAGATTCGGCCCAAGCGATCACCAGAATCCGCAAGGCGCGGCCCGATGTCGCGCTGATTGACATTTCTCTCAAAAACGAATCAGGATTGGAATTGGTCAAGGATTTGAGAAGCCAGTTCCCGCAAGTCGCGTTGATCGTTCTCTCCATGCACGATGAAGCCTTATATGCTGAACGTGCACTCCGCGCGGGCGCACAGGGTTACGTCATGAAGCGCGAGGCAAGTAAGAACGTACTCGCCTCAATCCGTCGAGTCCTCGACGGTGGCGTTTACGTGAGCGGGAGAGTTACGACTAGGATGGCCCTTAGACTTAGTTCACCCGGCAAGGCAGCTAGTAGTTCGCCGGTCGAACGTTTGAGCGACCGCGAATTGGAGATCTTTCGGTTGCTCGGCCAGGGCCGCACCACGTCGCAGATTGCCAGCGACTTGAACCTGAGCTTGAAAACCGTTCAGGCTTATTGCGCCCGTGCGAAGGAAAAATTTGGTGTTACTTCCCTCGTTGACTTGCTTCGGGCAGCGCTTCGATGGGAAGATGCAAGCCACGTAAAATAGGAAGCAAAATGCTTCATCTTGCGTAGCTGACGCGCCAGATGGTGCCGTTACCGTCTTCGCTGATGAGAAGACTGCCGTCTTTGGCGACAGTGATTCCGACTGGGCGACCCCAGACTTTGCCGCCGGGCGCGACGAAACCGGTCACGAAGTCTTCGTACTCGCCTAGCGCTTTGTAGGTGGAGTGGTCGAACGGCACACGCACCACCTTGTATCCGGTGCGTTTCATCCGGTTCCATGAACCATGGAACGCAGCAAGGATGTCGCCTTTGTATTCGGCGGGGAATTGGTCGCCGTTGTAAAAGCACAAATTGAGACTGGCCGAGTGCGCCTGCACGAGCACATCAGGAACGATCACTTTGTCGGTAAGCTCGGGATGTTTTCCTTTGTGGCGCGGGTCGGGGTGGTTGCCGATGTAAAACCACGGCCAACCATAAAAGCCGCCGGGTCGCACGCTGCTGATGTAGTCCGGCGGCAAATCCTCGCCAATTTCGTCGCGCTCGTTTGTGCTCATCCACAGCTCGTTTGTGCCGGGTCGAAACGCGATTCCCACGGCGTTGCGAATTCCCCACGCGTAAACTTTTCGATCCGTGCCATCGGGGTTGAACTCGAAGATGCGCGCGCGATCAGCTTCTGCAGCGCGATCGGAAACGTTCGAGCGCGAACCGATGGACACATACATTTTTTTGCCGTCGGGCGAAAAGATGACGTCGCGCGTCCAGTGTCCGCCGCTGCGCAGGTGCGCCGCGCCACCGGAGAGATGTGCACCCAAAACTTCGGCTGGTCCACGGGCTTTCAGATCGCCATTGCGATACGGAAACCGGACGACGCCATCGGTATTTGCAACGTATAAGAAGTTAGGATCATTCCCTGGTGGATAGAATGCGATTCCGAACGGTTTGTTTAGGCTGCCGTCTGCAAAAGTTTCGGTCACATCGGGTTTACCGGCGTGCTTCGTGTCACGCAATACCTTGATTTGATTGGCGCGACTCTCAACGACGAAGATGTCGCCATTCGGCGCGGTCAGCAGAAATCGCGGATCGCGAAAACCGCCTGCATACCATTCGATCGTAAAACCGGGCGGCACGCGAAGCTGTGCGCCTGCTGGACGCTCGACGACATGCGCCCGGTTAATTGCCAGAATATTTGAACTCGGCGTCGGCAGGTCGGTGACGGTGATTTTGCGCCGCACTCCGGGCGCATCACTTGTCCAATCGCCCATCGCAGCGTTGCCTGTGAGCAGCGTGCCGCTTTGCGCGTCGGCTCCAACTTGGGCCGCGACGCTGAAGCTGGCTGCGATAAAAACCGTGCAAGAAAAGGAACAACCTCGCGAGCGATTTGCCATTTATGTTTTACAATCGCCTCTCGCCGAAAAGATGCGTGGACGCGACAGCGGGTTGTAGGGGAAGCTGACAGCTTCCCCCTACAGAAAATCAGCTAATGTGCGATTGTTCCCAGCTTTTCGACCAGCGCCGCGCCTTTTTTCCGATCGTTGATCACGAAAGTGTTGTTTTCTCCAAGAGTGGACCACGGTCCGCGCGGCACTTCACTGAAATCCACAAACCGCCAGTCGGTGACATCGGTTGGTTCTAACCCGAGGTAATCGCGCACGGCGGGCGAGACGTCGAGGCCGGCGCCTTTGTTCAGGTTAGGTTTTGGTCGTTCGTCGCCAAAAACGTATTGCCAGTGATCGGTGCGGAAAGGGCCAGCGTCTTCCCATTGCGCATACGCGACGCGATTGCCTTTGCGAATGGCGATCCAGCGCCCTTTGCACGTCGAAACAGCGGGGCCTTGATAAGCTTCATTGAACCATGGAACAACGCGCGGCGCTTCGGGTCGATGGCCCTCCCTCGCTTTATCGTTGTAAGGAAGCGCGCAATAAAATGGATTTTGTCGGGGCGTGAATTTTGCAGGAATGTAATTGCTGCGATGAGCGGGATCAGGCTCATCAACCCCGCCATAATTTTTGGTCCATTCCTTGTCCCAGGAGCTGGTGCGATTAGGGATCGGATTGTTACCGGCTGGTTTCTCGCCGACCCAGAACACCGTCGTTACGATCTCTTTTTTCCACGGAAAACGATGTCCCGACTCAGGCGCATTTTTGGCCAACTGCCCCGGCGTGAACGCGAGTGAAGTAACATCGAACGAACGGTCGTCTCCTGATCTCTGAGATTTTTTGCTGAACTTTGTTTTCGCAGGTTCCGCTTTTTCCGCTGTTCCGTGGGCGAAAAGAGACGTGATCGACGAAAGGATGACCGCGACCGTGTGAGTAAATTTTCCAGGTTTCATTTGTGGTGCTAAGGCAGCGCGAATGAAAGACGTAGGCCTTTCTTATTGGTTCGTTCACGAGGACGCGGATGCGCGTCAGTCGCGGCGAATTCAGATGCGCCGTTAAAAAATGCTGGGGCGAATCTCGGTGTGGATTCGAATTTAGTCAACCCGCAAATTGCGATTAGCACGTGAATGACGTGAATAAAAGGGAATGACGAATAACGAATTTTAAATGACGAAGGAATGACGAAGCCTTTGCAAAAGGTGGATCGGCTTCTCCGAAGACGATGCCAAATAGATTCGCCGAAGGCGCAAATATCCGGCCGCTAAACAGCATTTTTACCAACGCGTTGAGGACAACGCGTTCCACCTCCGAATTAAACAAATTTTCCCGGATTCAAGATGTCGTTTGGATCGAGAATTTGTTTCAGCCGGCGGTGTAGATTGCGCGCGACCTCACTGCTCGCATCCGGCCACCAGCGCTTTTTGGCGAGACCAATTCCGTGCTCCCCAGTAATCACACCACCCCAGGCCAGGACTTGGGCGAAAAGATCGTCGAGTGCGCGCTCGACTTTCTCGCGCACTACAGCATCGCGATTGTAACGGTCCGCCATAATGTTGACGTGAATGTTGCCGTCCCCGGCATGACCAAAGCACGCGATCGCGAACCCGTGTTTTGCCTGCAGGGACTCGGCGAATTCCATCAGATCGACCAAGCGGCTGCGTGGCACGACGACATCCTCGTTCAACTTTGTCAGACCCGTGGCGCGCAGTGAATTGCTGAACTGGCGGCGCAATGCCCAGAGCCTTTCGCAATCTGCTTCGCCCGTTGCTATCTCGAGCGTGTTCGGTTTTCTTTTCTCGAGCAAATCGCGAATCGCTGTGGACTCGCTGCTGACGCTTTCCTCTTGTCCATCCAGATCGACCAGCAGATGCGCGTTTCCCTCTGGCACAATCATTTGGCCCAGATCGCGTCGCGCCGCTTCCAGCGTAAAATGATCGGCGATCTCTAATGACGACGGCAGGAATCCTGCCGCAAAAATTGCCTGCACTGCTTCGGCAGCTTGTGTGGCCGTAGCAAAGGCAGCGGACAGTGTCGCACGCGCGGGCGGGAGCGGGAGCAGGCGCAACGTGATCTCGGTAACCACGCCGAGCATGCCTTCCGAGCCCACAAAGAGACCGATCAAATCGAAGCCAGTTTTATTCTTGTGGACGCGTCCGCCGATGCGCAGCACATCGCCACCGGCGAGCACCACTTCGAGGCCGATCACATAATTGCGGGTCACACCATATTTCAAACAGCGCGGGCCGCCCGCGTTCGTCGCGACATTTCCGCCGATGGTGCAATCTTTCATGCTCGCCGGATCGGGCGGATAGAATAATTTTTGCGCGCGCACCGCTGCTTTGAGTTCGCCGGTGAACACGCCAGGTTCGACGATCGCCACTGCGTCAGCAAAACAGATTTCCTTGATCCGGTTCATTCGCATAAGCGAAAGAGCAATGCCGCCCTGCGCCGGCACGCATCCACCCACGTAGCCGAAGCCGCCGCCGCGCGCAGTTACCGGAATTTTTTCACGCGACGCGAACTGAAGCAGCTTGCTCACGTCACCTGTCGATCTCGCGAAGACGACAACTTCCGGCTGGTGCGCTGCGAACCATTTATCGCCGCTGTGGGCGGCGAGTGTTTTCGGATCGTCCACAACACTCTCGCTGCCGAGGATTTCCCGAAGTTTCGAAGCGAGTTGCATACAAACCAACACGCTTAGATCGCCACGCGATAATGCCGCGCGCGCTCCATTCGTGAGATGAGCGCTTGTGCTTTCGGGAAAATTACAGGCTTGGTCTCATCCGCGCCTGCGAATTCTCTCACCGCATCCATAGAATCGAAACGAAGAAGTGTGACGAATTCCACTTCGTCGCCATCATCGCGAATAAACAATTCGCCGCCGCGATAGCCTGCGATGTTTCGCACCGCGATGCTCGGAAAGATTTCGTCGCGCAAGATTTCTTCGTACCCCTTGGCGTCCGTTCGTTTCGTCCAGCCACGCCAGATTCGCGCAATCATGGGTCATTAAGATGGTAGGGCGCGACCGCCGGGCGCGCCGTTCCCCCGTGTTTCGATTACGAGCAAGAGCATGAGCACGAGTAAGAATAAGAGGAAGAGTTTGTCACATGCCCATTATTTGGTAACCGCCATCGACGTAGATGACTTGGCCGGTAATGGCTGCGGCAGCGTCGCTGGCAAGAAAGACTCCAGTGGCGCCTAGCTCGGCGGGATCGCAACTGCGCTTCAACGGCGCGCGCTGCTGATAATGCTTTAACATCGACGTGAACCCGCTGATTCCACGCGCGGCCAGCGTTTGCACAGGGCCGGCCGAAATGCAGTTTACCCGGATTTTTTTCGGACCGAGATCGTAGGCAAGGTAACGCGTGCTGGCTTCGAGACTGGCCTTGGCTACGCCCATCACGTTGTAATGGGGCACGACCTTTTCCGCTCCGTAATAAGTCATCGCCACGATGCTTCCGCCATTGGTCATCAGCGGCGCTGCTTCACGCGTGAGCGCCACCAGCGAGTAAGCGCTGATATCGTGCGCGACACGGAACGCTTCGCGTGTGGTGCTCACAAAATCGCCCTCCAACGCCTCTCGTGGCGCGAATGCCAGCGAATGCAGCATCAAATCGACGCGATCGGTTTCGTTCCGCACGTTTTCGAAAAATGCTCTGATCTCATCGTCGCTTGAAACGTCGCAGGGGAACAACGGCGTTTTTTCCCCGAATTCACCGACCAGCTCCTCGACGTTTTTCTTTAATCGCTCGCCTTGATAGTTAAAAATCAGGTGCGCGCCCGCGTCGGCCCATGCCTTCGCGATCGCCCAGGCAATGCTGCGTTTGTTCGCCACGCCAAACACCAGGCCAATTTTTCCTGACAAAACTTGCTGCGACATAAGCTCTGCATGATACCTGCATTTCAGGCATCGCAAAGCGGCCGGTCTTCGCTACACTCTGCCCGTTTATGACTGCACGATTTTCAGTCTTCTGCGCGTTAATTATGCCGTGGTGAGGTTCAGTTCATGCCTGCAATCGGAATCACAGGGGGGATTTGCACAGGTAAAAGTACATTTTGCGAATGTCTGCGCGAGATTCTTCCCGCAGCGAAATTCTTCAATGCCGACGAAGCGGCGCACGCTCTCGTTGAGCTTCCTGAGGTGAAAGAGGAACTTCGGGCGCAGTTCGGGAGCGTGATCTTTTCAAGTGATGAAGCCTTGAATCGAGCGAAACTTCGAGCGATAATATTTGGCGACGCAACCAGGAAACGCGCGCTTGAGCAGATCCTCCATCCGCGGATTCGTCGCCAATGGAGGGCCGAGGCGAAAAAGCATCGCAATTCTCCCGATTTTTTCTTTGCTGATATTCCACTCCTTTATGAAACCGGCGGTGAAACATTGTGCGACCGAGTGGTGGTGGTGGCCTGTTCGTACAAGGTGCAGTTAGCGCGGCTGATAGAACGAATGTCGCTCAAGCACGAGGAAGCTGAACAGATGATTAGGTCACAGATGCCGCTCGAGGAAAAAATCAGACGCGCGGATCACGTCGCTTGGAACAACGGTGATCGAGCAACGCTTGCCGAACAGGCGCAGTTTTTCGTCGCGTTATGGCAACAGCAATCATGGACGAAAAAGTAGATGCGGTAGCGTCTTCCGATGACGCTATTCGGGAACCGGGGTCGACGACCCCGGCGACAGCAGCGCGCTCAGTTGATTTAAATGAGCTGCAAGAGTTTTCGGAAAAAAAACTAAAAGCATTGGCGCGCGATTTGGATTTGTTTTTGCATCCCGCCCGGTCGCGTCATCAGCACATCCTCGACATTATCCGCGCCGCGTTGGCTGGCGGCGGAACGGTTACCGCGGAGGGTTTTCTCGATCAGGTGAGCGATTCGTTTGCGATGTTGCGCTGGCCAAAATTGAATTTTCTGCCTGTGCCCGAGGACGTAGCCGTTCCCCGCGTCCTTATTGAACAATATGAGCTGCGCCCCGGGCAAAGGGTTGCCGGGACAGTACGATTGCCAGTTCAACGCGAAAAGTTCCTCTCGCTCGATAAGGTGATAAACATCGAAGGGCAACCAACTGAGGAATGGAAGCAGCCGACTCACTTTGACAAGCTAACGCCGCAGTTTCCACAGGGCAGGATTATCTTGGAAAATCCCAAGACGAACTCCATTTGTGCGCGCGCAGTCGATTTGCTGACGCCGCTTGGGCGCGGGCAACGCGGTCTAATCGTTGCGCCGCCGCGAGTAGGTAAGACGATCCTGCTCAAGGAAATCGCGAAAGCGATCCGGGTAAATCATCCGGACATTGTGCTCATCGTGCTTTTAGTGGACGAGCGGCCGGAAGAAGTGACGGATTTGGAGCGGGAAATCGATTGCCAGATTTATCATTCGAACTTTGACGAAAGCGTGCAGCGGCATGTGCAGGTAGCCGAGATCGTGCTGGAGCGCGCCAAGCGTCTTGTCGAAATGAAACATGACGTGGTGGTTTTGCTCGACAGCATCACGCGGCTTTCACGCGGATACAATAATCTGGAACCGGGCAGGGGACGGATCATGTCCGGTGGCGTAGAAGCGAAGGCGCTCATCAAGCCTAAGAAATTTTTCGGCTCGGCGCGCAATGCGGAGGAAGGCGGCAGCCTGACGGTGCTCGCGACTGCTTTAACCGAGACCGGCAGCCGAATGGACGAGTTAATTTTCGAAGAATTTAAGGGCACCGGCAACATGGAGCTGCATCTTGATCGCGGATTGCAGGAGAAGAGGCTTTACCCGGCGATCCATCCGCTGCTCTCAGCAACGAGACGCGAGGAGTTGCTTTATCATCCTGATGAATGGGAACGAGTGCTGATGTTGCGGAAAACGATGGCAGCGCTTCCGCCTCTCGAGGCGATGGAAAAATTGATTGATAATCTGCACGCGACGAAAACCAATGCGGAATTGTTGCTCAGCGGATTGAAATGATTCCCTGAAAGTGACGAAGCACGAATGACGAATGACGAAAGAAGCCCGAATGCTCCCGCGTTTGCTGCGCTTCGGCACGGCAGACAAATGACGATGCAGCCATTAAAGGGAGCTCATCGTCATTCGGATTTCGATATTCCCTCGTCATTAGACATTAGTCATTCGTCATTGCGATCAGGTTTCATCGCCACCGATGCCAAGTTGGCGGAACTAGTCCGTGAGATTGCTGCCGCCGATCGCGTCGCGCTCGATACCGAAGCCGACAGCCTGCATTCGTACCGCGAGAAACTTTGTCTGCTTCAGATCAGTGCGCCTGCTGTAGCCGGCATCGTTGATGCCGGCCCGGATTTGGAAACCGCCTCTGGCAACCGGGATCGCCGATCCCGGCTACAGCACGACTTCATTGTAGATCCACTCGCTGGTGTCGATCTGGAGCCTCTGCGGCGGGCACTCGAGCCCAGGGAAATTGTCTTGCATGGTGCTGATTATGATCTTCGAATGCTGCGGCGCGGCTTGAATTTCACTGCGCACAGGATCTTCGATACGCTGATTGCAGCGCGTCTCCTTGGTATTCGCGAATTCAGTCTGGCTGCGTTGCTGAAACGCTACTTTGGTTTGGAACTTCCGAAGGGTTCACAGAAAGCGAACTGGGCGAAACGCCCTTTGCCGGCTCGAATGGCGGAATACGCAATTAACGATGTGCGTTATCTCTTACCACTCGCCGAAAAATTGGAAGCCGAGCTGGATCGGCTCCAGCGCCGGGATTGGCTGCGGCAATCATGTGAGCGCGCGATTGAGCAGGCAGCTGTCGCGCGCGTCCGCAACCAGGATGAACTTTGGCGCGTTCGCGGAACTGGCTCGATTCACGGGCGTCCCGCAGCAGTGCTTCGCGCACTTTGGCAATGGCGTGAAGAAGAAGCAGAGATGGCAGATCGCCCGCCATTTCACATCTTGCAGAACGAAAAGCTTGTGAGCGCCGCAGTAAGTTTCGCTGCGGGGAGCGTGCCTGATTACAAACATTTTTCTCCGCGGCGACGTCGGGGGTTTCGTGAGGCGGCACGAAGTGCTTTGCTGGCACCTGAATCGGAGTGGCCGGTATTGCCGCGGCGGTTTGGAACTCGGCGAACTGCCGACACGGTGCGACGCACGGAGGAGCTGCGGTGCCGGCGTGACAAATCAGCGGAAGAGCTCGGCTTGGAGCCGTCATTCATCGCGCCGCGTGGCACGCTCGAGGCGATCGCGGCGGATCGGTCAGGCGCCGAAAAGTTGCTAGCGCTATGGCAGCGTGAACTGCTGGGCGTTTAACTCCAGCCGTCTATGTCAATGCAGAAGACGACACGCTAGAACTTCAGAAAAAATAGTTGTCTACATCGTGGGATTCGGGCATTGATACCATCTTTTAGTAAAGGCGAGACCCAAAACCATGATCCAGTTCAACGGCCGCGAGTTCGCTAGTACCGACGACATGCCTGTCCGCGTTAGGGCTGCATATGACCGCGCCATGGCGGAGAAGCCCGAGCTTCATTCCGGGGCGCGCTTGGCGGCAAAACTGAACGCGAAGATCATAATGAACGACGCCGAGTTCAATCACGCCGGCGAAATGTCAGTGGACGATCGACATTTGTACCACGAAGCGCTCGAGGCCGTGTTCCCGCCAAACATTGCAGTATTCGTCAGTGAACCGCCGAAAATCAGGCGCAAGAACATGCTGCTGGTGGTGGTCGGTGTCGGCGTCCTCGCCGGAACTCTTTATCTCTGGCTGCACGGCTCGTTCGGCTAAAAGCCCAAGCTTATAGAGGAGCGGTTTTCGTTCGGCGGTTAACACCACTGCCGCTACAAGTTTCGTCGTTACGCCATCACTTCCTTGAACGCGCCCAGAAACGCTTCCATTTCGGATTTCTTCCCAATGGTAAGGCGCATGTAGTTTGGAAGCGCTGGGAATAAGCGGCCGACCTGTACGTTGCGTTGCTTCAACACTTGGATCAGCGGCACGACGGGGCGTTTGCAGTCGAACATGATGAAGTTGGCCTGCGACGGAATTGTTTTGTAGCCCAGCTTGTCGAGCTCGCCGATCGTGAATGCTTTCGCTTCACTATTCAAACGCTGACCGTTTGGAACTTGATCGGAATCGTCAAGACTCGCGCTGGCCGCGGCCAACGCCATAATGTTGACACTATCCCACATTTGATGTGCACGCAGTTGGTCGAGCGCTTCTTTTTGCGCGACGCAATAACCGCAGCGCAACCCCGCCATGCCATAAATTTTTGAAAACGTGCGCGACACAATCAGGTTCGGATGATCCTTTACCAAAGGGATCACACTCTCGTAATCGGGGCTGTCGGCGTAATGAAAGTACGCTTCATCCACAAGAATCATCGTTTCACGTGGTGCCTTTCCGATGAAATCGGCCAATTCATTTTTCGGCGTGATGCTGGCGGTGGGGTTGTTCGGGTTGCAAACATAGATCAAACCTCGCTTCGCGGCGGCAAGCGTCTTCGGCAGGTCATGCGCAAAGCTCGCAGTCAGCGGCACCTTTACGACTTCGGCGCCGTTGAGTCCCGCCTGTTGCAAGATCGGTTCAAAAGTGGGATCAGCGGCGACGAGTGTTCCGTGCGTTTTTCCCGTGAATGTCTCTGCGCATAGCTTCAGAATCTCGCTGGAACCATCGCCCAGCAAGAGCTGATCGTGATTGACGCCGTTTAGTTTCGCCAGCTTCTCGATCAGCAAATTGTTGTGTTCATCGGGATAACGGCAGGCGAGGCCGAAGGAATCCGTCATCGCCTGCAATGTTTTTGGCGAAGGTCCGTAAGGATTTTCGTTCGCGCTTAATCGGACAACGTTGCCAACTGCTGTTGAAGACGTGGCAATAGATTGGGTTGGCTTTGCAAAAGACAGGTGCGGCCTAACGACTGCGACCGCCGCGCCTGCGCCTAATAGCTGAGCAAATCTACGACGAGAAATAGACATGGTATTCATTGTGTGAACCTTCCTTGATGTTGATTGTCAGGCTGATCGACACCGAATGCCAGACCGAATTGCGCCAACTGTCTTTTTGCTGGCTGCCTTGGCCGCCTCCGCATTGCCGGGATGCGTCAAATCGCGCCACGACGATGATGCGCGGCAGCTCGCTGCGCGGGTGCGAACTGAATTTCTGCACGCTTGGAACAATTACGAGCGTTATGCGTGGGGTCACGACGCGTTGCGACCTTTAAGCAAGACCGCGCACGACTGGTACGGACAGTCGCTCTTAATGACGCCAGTTGATGCGCTCGACACGCTCATCCTGATGGATCTCAATGCTGAGGCAGAAAGGGCACGATCGCTTATCGCCACTGATCTGTCGTTTGATCGCGATATCTATGTCAAAAATTTCGAGATAACGATACGCCTTCTAGGTGGGCTTCTCTCCAGCTATCAATTCACAGGCGACAAACGCCTCTTGAGTTTGGCCGAAGATTTGGGCAACCGATTGCTTCCAGCTTTCAATTCACCGACGGGACTGCCTTATGTTTATGTTAACCTGCGCACTGGGCAGATACGCGGCGCGGTGACGAATCCGGCAGAAACCGGCACGCTGCTATTGGAATTTGGCACCCTAAGCAAACTGACCGGCAAGCCCGTTTTCTACGAGAAAGCAAAACGCGCGTTGGTCGAAACCTTCAAGCGCCGTTCGCCGCTCGGCCTCGTCGGAGAAAGCATTAACGTCGAAACAGGCGCCTGGACAAGCACGGACAGTCACATCAGCGGCGGGATTGACTCGTACTACGAGTATCTTTGGAAGTGCTGGCTTCTGTTCGGCGATAAAGATTGCCGCGACATGTGGAACGCCAGCATTCCCTTCGTTCACAAATATCTTGCGGACGAAATCCGCGGCGAATTGTGGTACGGGCACGCCGATATGCAGACAGGTAAGCGCACCGAGACAACTTATGGCGCGCTCGACGCATTCTTCCCGGCATTACTCGCTCTGTCCGGCGATTTAAAGCGCGCGCGTCTCCTGCAAGCTTCATCGTTCAAGATGTGGAACCTGCACGGTATCGAGCTGGAAACTTTTGATTACAAAACGATGCGCGTGGTTGCCGGGAGTTATCATCTGCGTCCCGAGATCATTGAGTCCACTTACTATCTTTATCATTACACGGGCGACCCGGAGTATCGGCAGATGGGCAAGAAAATGTTCGATGACTTTGTCAAATATTGCCGCACAGACTCCGGCTATGCTGCGCTTGGCGACGTGGTCAGTAAACAACAACGCGACGAAATGGAGAGCTTCGTGCTGGCTGAGACTTTCAAATATTTTTATTTGCTCTTCGCGTCACCTGAAACCTTGCAATTCGATAACGTCATCTTTAATACCGAAGCGCACCCATTGAGGCGAACATGGTGAAACGTTCTACTAACATTTTCAGATGATCTTTGAGTTCCTGAAGCAACGGAGGCGACGTCGCCTGCGAGCGCGTCCATTTCCGAAGGAATGGCTGAAGCTGATTCAGCGTCACGTCATATTCTTCCCCAGACTGCCCACGAGCGACCGTGCGGAACTACTTGGTCATATTCAGGTATTTCTTGCCGAAAAACGTTTCGAGGGATGTGGCGGTTTCGCGATTACCAATGAGGTCCGTGTGACCATCGCAGCGCAAGCTTGTCTTCTGTTGCTGCATCGCGAGACAGAGTACTTCCCAGATCTGCTCACGATTCTCGTTTATCCCTTAACATACATGGTGGAAGAAAAACGGCAGGTTGGTGAGCATGTTTGGCAAGAGGGAACTGTGAGTCGTCTTGGCGAGACCGGCCGTAGAATGGGTTCGTTGGTCCTCTCCTGGGGCGCCGTCAAACACGGCGCGGCTGATCCCTCTGATGGTAAGAACGTTGTCCTTCATGAATTTGCTCACCAACTCGACTTCGAAAATCATGCAGTCGATGGGGTGCCGGGATTGGCGACGCGCGAGCAGCAGTCGGCTTGGAGCGAAGTCATGAGAACCGAGTTTGCGTCGCTGCGCGCTGCAGATGAGACCGGGGTACCGACCCTGCTTAATACTTACGGCGCCACTGATCCAGCCGAGTTCTTCGCTGTATCGGTCGAGGCATTCTTCGAG
>DATEZD010000048.1:0-3699 GCA_035255865.1 Candidatus Udaeobacter sp. | reverse complement strand
CACAAAACCTGATGAGCAGTTTCGAGTTCATTGCGGCGCTCATGTCGATAATCATCGGCCTTGGGGTAACCAATCTGCTCGCGGGATCCGGGCGCGCGTTTTACCGGCGCAAAGAAAATCCGCTCGATGAGGTCCACATTGTCCTCACCGTCGCGACCCTGCTGCTACTGGTTTTGCAGTGGTGGGTCACATTCAGGTGGAACACCGAAGCGAACTGGACTTTTGACAAGTTCCTGGTCCTGACTGCCTGGACCGTCACGCTGTATCTGCTCACAGTTTTCCTTTACCCGCCCGACCTTTCCGAAGCGGAAGAACATCAGGGCCGCTTTGAACGGAACCGCGCCGGCTATTACTCCACCTTCATCGCGATGTGTTTCCTCGACGTCGCGCAAACGGCAGTTCATGGCGAACTTTTTCAGCCGATCTGGTACGTGCCGTTTGCCGGGCAATATGCGCTGCTCGCCGGCGTTGGTCTGATTGCCAGCCGGCGCGGCTACGATCGCTTCTTTGCGTGGTACCAACTTGTCACGCTGCTGTTATGGGCACTGGTGGTTAGGAGATTACTGGTGGGAAACGCAATGACCTGATTCAGGATTTAATCGCGACCCATTCATTCCGCGCACGGGAATCGGCAACAGCCTGCACAACGCGCATGTATCGAACACCATCCTCGAACGTCGGGTGAGGACGCACGCGGCCCTTGGATTTCACCGCCGCCAGAAAATCTTCTTCCACACGCCATTCGCCTTCAAGTTCCGGCGGGAGATCCACAACGTGCAGCGCGCGATCGCCAAGCTTCCCCGCTTGCACGACGTCGGAAGTGAAATCGTAGGTCAGAGTCCCGGCGCTGCCGTAAATCTCCAGCCGATCGCCCAGCGCCAGCGCATTGACGCCGCTAAACTCCAGGACGCCTTCCGCGCCATTTTCGAAACTGCACAGAACGGTGAGCAAATCGGGAATGATCACCTCGTAGCCTTCGCGAACCGGATAAATGATTTTCCCGCGCGCGAACACGCCGGTGATGTCTCCCAGCCAGCGTTGCAACACCTCCACGTAAATACCGAGAGTTAGAATATTGAGGCCGCTGATTTCGATCTTTTGCCGCCAATGCGCCGGGGCGCCGGGATCCAAATAATTGCTGGTGAAGCTTTGCAGCCGCACATGGTGGGATCGGCCGATGTAATTTTCGGCCAGAATCTTTTTCACCATTAAATCCCCTCGCAGTCCGAATGGCGGCGGGCACAGCATGGTTACCAGCTCGGGATAACGTTTCGATGCCGCGAGCATTTCTTCAGCCTCCGCCAAATCCATCGACATGCGCGCCTGGCAAAAGACATGTTTGCCCGCTTCAAGCGCGGAAATTGTCACCGCCGAATGCAGGTAAGGCGGCGTGCCGATCCAGACAATGTCAATGTCCGGCAACGCTACCAGGTCAGGCCAATTTTTTATTGGCGTAGCTCCCGGCACATTTTCGCTGCAAAATTTCTCGGAGCTTTCGTACGTGGAATTGGAAACCGCTACGATCTCGACATCGGGGTGCTTCTTCAGACCGGGCAAATGGCGAGTGCGAACGATATTGCCCGCCCCGACGATGCCGATCCGCAGTTTTTGATTGTTTTTGTGCATTTGCTTCCGTGCGATAGCAATCTTGCAGGCTCGACTGGCTGTGATGCGAGCTAAATTTGACCGCGAGGAGCAAGGAAGCGTTCAACGCAAACGCCGTAGGCGCGATATGTTTATAGGACTCACTCCCCCAGACGGTCAGCCCCGTCGGGGCGACATGTTTTGTTTACCGAACCACATGCCGCTCCTATGGAGCTTTGACCTCTCACCGTTCCGCTGCTATAGACATGGCGCA
The DNA here is from genome assembly GCA_035255865.1 of Candidatus Udaeobacter sp. Lineage (GTDB taxonomy): Bacteria > Verrucomicrobiota > Verrucomicrobiia > Chthoniobacterales > UBA10450 > Udaeobacter. The sequence continues at coordinate 1,841 of DATEZD010000048.1, read as the reverse complement.
CCTACGGTGCTGGGGACCATCCGCTTGACCGGTGCCCCGAGTGACGGCAGTTTAGGCGGCTTTTCCGAAGAAATGAAAGTTTGCAGCATCACAGGATCAAGAGTAGCACGCGGCAGCGTTATTCACCGGCGTGGTCTGGCCAAGAAAAAAGGCGGTGTAGGCCGACACATCACGAAAATGGTGCCGCGCATTTTCGCGCCCAACCTGCGTCGTCAGCGGATTTGGGTGCCGGAGCTAAAGAAGTTTGTGCGCATCCGCGTCACCGCACGCGGTCTTAAGACGATCAACAAACACGGAGCTTACAAGGCGCTTAAGAAAGCTGGCGCCATCTGAAATTGTACGGAGGCCTCGCTACTGTTCGCGCCAGGTAAGCTGCAGAGGCCAAGACCTTGTAGGAACGGTTGTGTCAACCGCCCAAGCGCTCGCCGCGGCGAGCGCCTCTACAGTTTCCTGCTGCTGCTTTGATTTGCCGCGGGGCAGATCAAGCGAGCCATCGTTGAACTCGATAACGTAACCTTCATTGATCAGCCAACGCAGGTCTGACGCGAGCGCGAGGCCGCGTGCTTCTACATCTTCGCTCGCGCCATCGCCAATCAACTTTTCGAAGAATTGTTTGCGACTGATTGCCGCAGTCCCAGACAGCGCATGGAGAATCGCGTTCACAGACGGAGACACTCCGGCTTGCTCATGAACGAACGCGCGTTCACGGATTGGCGAGACAAACAACATACCGCGGCGATGGCGGAAAACGTGCAGTCCGTTTTGTCGAAATCGACTGGCCAACTCCTGCATCATGTTCGAAGGCGAACGAGTCTCCGTCGCCCACGCCTCCTCGATCGCTTGGTTCAGGATCCGATGCGGCAAACTCCGGCTGTGGCTCCCGCCGATGGTCACTTCCTCCACGCTACGGATCAATCCCGGCAAATAATGCGACCGAAAATGCCGCTCCACTTCCACCGCAGAAGAAAACGTCACAGGATTTTCTTCACGTAGCGTTGTGTAGATCGTCACCTTTCGGGCTTCTTCTTTCCAGCGTTCCACTAACGCGGCATCGCTTACAATCTCGATTTGCCGCTGATAATCGGCAAAACTCATCCGGCGACTGAAACGTTGCTCGTAAAGGCTGCGCAGTTGCGGTTGATAGCTGTGATGGTTAGTCGGGCCAAGAAGCGTCCCGCTCAATCGGCATCGCGCCACATTCGAGAAATTTCCCTTGATAGGATCAGTCTCCGAAACGTCGATCTTGTAGAAATCGCGATGGGCGAATCGGAATGCGCTTCGGTCGAGGAATTCCCGATCCGCAGACACCATGCCGTTGTCGCCAAGCTGGTAAAGCGGCGATTCCTGCTTGGCCTTGAGACACACCTCGTAGCCCACCGGTTTTTCCAGGAACAAACGCGCCAGCGCAAATAGCGAATATGCAACTGAACCGGACTTGATCTGCGCTACCACATTTTCGAATACTACTGAGTATGGGAGGAAACGAATCGTAACTGCCGGCGTTTGCGTTGCCGGAACATGCCGATTTGGCGACGGGCGATCTTCGGCGCCGTGCGTACGACCGTCCCTGCGGCCTGTTTTCTTCCGCAATCTGCCGCGCTGTCCTCTGTCTTGCTCGGACGTTGGATGTTGGATGTCTGCCCGCGCTTTATCGAAGTCGGATGTTCGGCGTTTTGATCTGCGGTGTTGCGGACGAGCCGTCCCCTTTTTTTGGACGCCACTCTCTTCTGCTCCCGTGTAACGCTCATAGCGTCCCGGCTCACGAGGTTCTGTTACCCACGCAGGCAGCAACTTTAGATCGAGCAGATCGGCAGGCTCGACGGGAGACTGGGCCATCGCTT
>DATEZD010000047.1:0-3221 GCA_035255865.1 Candidatus Udaeobacter sp. | reverse complement strand
ATGCAAGACGAAGTCTTGCGGCTTTGGGAAAATCGCCGCACCACGATGCTTCTCGTCACCCATGATATCGATGAAGCAATTTACATGAGCGATCGAATCATGATAATGACTCAGCGTCCTGGCCGAATCGATCGCGAGATTGACATTGACCTTGTGCGCCCGCGCGATCGCACCAGCGAGTCATTCCTCCGCCTGCGCAGCGAAATCCTAGGGCATCTGCATCTCGCCGGGAAAGCTACCGATGTTTCGGTGTAGCGCGTTGGCGAACAGCGGCTAATGATCCGCAGTCCGAAATCTCCTACCCGTACCAAGATGAGCCGGCAGTCGGATTCGAACCGACGACCTGCTGATTACAAATCAGCTGCTCTACCAACTGAGCTATGCCGGCATTTACGAGGGAGAATAGCGGGTTTCTTTCTGTTTTCTACCGCGATTGTACCCGTGATTTGTACCCGTTAGCTTAAAATCGAACGGGATTGTTCATCTGTCTCCGCTTTTCGGGCAAGTCTTCGCGCTCCTCGCCATAATATGCTCGTCCATTAGAGCACACCGCACGGCCGGCTTCGCCAAAATCTCGCCGCGCCATGTTGCAGAAGAGCCAATCGCCTTGGGAAAGCACAAACGTCCAGAATCTATTTCGTTATCGGCCGTCAGGAACGTATTTCGCGCGCTTCAAGATTGGTAACAAACCAATCCGTCAAAGTCTCGAAACGACTGTTTTCTCGGTTGCCAAGCAACGGTTGCCCGAAAAGATGCGCGAGTATCGTTCGCGTCATGAATCCGCGAAAGCGTTTGCCGATGGAAAAATGACGGTTGGCGACGCGGCGCAAGTCTATCTTCTCAAAGTGCGGGCGAGCGCTTCGCTTAAACCGCGATCGAAAGACTATCGCGAGATGATCCTTGGCTTTATCAAACGCTCCTGGCCATCGCTGCTGGAAATCGATGTCAAAAAAGTGAGTGAGCGGGATTGCGAGAATTGGTTCGCCCGCTACCAGCAACGATACGCACCGACAGTGGTCAACAACAGCATCGGCACGCTGCGTGCCGTATTTGACGAAGCGATCAGCACAGGCGCGCGTTTTAACAATCCGGCTGCCGCCCTTTCACGGATCAAGGTTCGACAAAAACAACTCGAGCTGCCGTCACGTGATGAGTTCTTGAAATTCGTTGAGGAAATTCGCACTGCTGGTGCGAGGCAGTCGAAAGACTGTGCAAATCTCGTGCGGTTTCTCGCCTACAGCGGCGTTCGAATTGGCGAGGCGAAGTTTGTCACTTGGGCGGATGTAAATTTCGATCGGCGGCAATTGCACGTGAAAGGCGACCCCGAAACCGCGACGAAAAACGGAGAAACACGGCACGTTCCAATGATTCCCGAGCTGGAACAGATGCTAAGCGAACTGAGAAAGGAACGAGCGACCGAGCCTTTAAACGCGACCGTCATGCGCGTTTTCGAATGTCAGAACAGCATGACGCATGCGGCCGCGAAGATCGGAATGAAGCGAATCACTCATCATGATTTGCGCCATCTCTTCGCCACGATTTGCATTGAGAGTGGCGTTGATATTCCGACTGTCTCGCGCTGGCTCGGTCATAAGGACGGCGGCGCGCTCTGCATGAAAACCTATGGACACTTGCGGCAAGACCACAGCTTCGCGCAGGCGCAGCGAGTGAGCTTCGGCGTTGCGGCCTAACGAGGCCGCGCGAGTACTCGAGCGCTGGAATCGCGTAATTATATACTCGACAAACCCACGCTGAATCTCGATCCCGAGTGGCCAAAGCGGAAATTCTGGCTTACACACGCCACGCGATGAATGTCACATTACTTGAAGGACTGGTCGCGTTGGTGCCGGCGAGCTTGCTGTTTTCTGGTTCGGTAGTCTTGTTCAGCTCCGCCCAAACCCGACCCGTGAATCGACTGCCTCGCCACCATCATGAGCCTCAGGGAAGAGATCGAACGATGCATTCCTTTTATTCCGAACATTGCCTGGGTGACAGCCGAAATAGACGAAACTTAGTTTCGTCGAATTCTAGTTAGGCCTCATTATCCGAGAGCTTCAGAGTAAACAAGTAACCAAAACCAAAACGAAGGAGACAAATATGACAAAGATCAAGAAGAGCATCGTGTTCTGCCACGGAATCTGGGCTGACGGCTCATGCTTCAACAAGGTGATCCCCACACTTCAAGCGGAGGGGCATGAAGTGATGGCCGCCCAATATGGCCTCGACACGCACACCGCCGACGTTGCGGCAGTAAAGCGCACACTGGGACGGGTCAGCAGCCCAGCCATCCTGGTCGGCCACTCTTACGGCGGCGCGGTCATAACATCCGCCGGAACGGATGACCGTGTTACCGGCCTGGTATATATCGCCGCGGTCGCGCCGGATGCTGACGAGACGGTCAATGGCCAGCTCAAGCAGTTTCCGACGACCGGCGTCTTCGGGCACATCGAAGTCGCGGACGGACGGATTTGGATGTTGCCAGAGGGCGTCAAATATTTCGCAGGAGATCTGCCGGAGGCAGAGCAGAATGTCGTGTGGGCGACTCACTACGCGCCCGCTGCCGACCTGTTCGACCAAAAGATGGAAGGCACGGCGTGGAAATCCAAACCGAGCTGGTTCATCGTCGCGAAGAGCGACCAGACCGTTCATCCCGATCTGCAGCGTTTCGTGTCGAAGCGCATGGGTGCCACAGTCCGTGAGGTAGATAGCAGCCATGTGGCGATGCTCTCGCATCCCGACTTCGTGCTCGATGTCATCCGCGCGGCCGTAAACGCCTAACCCCTATGTAAGATGTCAAGCGTTGCGGGCGAGTATGGGTGAAGGGGTGGTTAGTTCATAAGCTTTGTTGATGGGAGTTGAGTGTGTTTTCTCTGGAGCGCTTCCTCTTCCTTATTTGCTCGTTGGTTTTGTTTCCAGCGGCTCTTACTCCTATCCGTCCGGCAGCTGCCGGACCATTTGATCAATGCGATCGTTTGGAAGAGGAACTTAGGGCGCGCCCAATCTAAGCCGACGCACACGAAGGGCATTCGGAGCAGGTTAGGCAACGGGCAGCGCGGCGCCAGATGTGGTGTTCGCTTCAGCCGCCTCGCGCCGGCTCGGTTTATAACGTGCCACACCTCGCAAGGTGCGATTGTCGATCTTTATCTCCTCGACGGGGCACCGTAGAATGTGAATGAATCGCATCGGAACATGGCGGCCGAGATCAAGAAGGAGATCCAGCT
>DATEZD010000046.1:0-7138 GCA_035255865.1 Candidatus Udaeobacter sp. | reverse complement strand
TCGAATCCGTGCAGATGCAGAAGACCATGAACTATGTACAGCTGAAGCTCCCGCAGGAGCGAGTTTCCAAACGCGCGAGCGTGCCGTTCAGCCATCTCAACGCTGATAAAAATTTCACCGTGTTGAAATGTTAGCACGTCGGTCGAACCCATTTGACCGAGAAACTGCCGATGTAACCGCGACATCCGGCGATCGGAAATGAGCCAGATGGAAATCTCCCGCAGTCTCGTCAGTTCAGTCTCTTTTGGCTTATGCGTTTCCAGGCAACAGTGCACCGCTTTCGCCGCGAACTTTTCAAGGCCGGCCGCATTAAGTGAAATCTTTCGCTGCAGATTACGAACGCTTATTCGGGGCGACATTTTCCCATTTAGCGATTCAGTGATTTAGCGATTGCGCTTCGCAGTCGTGAGCGATGCCGAAAAGATCTTTAGCAGTTCTTTGCACTCGTTCATTAGCGGCTCGACCGCCTCCGTATTGACCAATTCCGCTTCCGCCAACAGTTCGAACCAGAATAGTGTTTCATCCGCTTCTTCAGCCACGACACTGATTTTGGAAATGAAATCAGCCGCGGACCGCGCACGGCATGCCGACCGGTAATTGGCTGCAAGAGAAGTTCCCGAACGCAGAAACTGTCTCCCGATTATGCGCGCGGCTTCATCTTTCGGAAGTCTCGCAAATGCTTTGATAATGCGCACCGCGAATCCCTTCGTTCTGTCCTGTAACTGTTTGGCTTGATTGAGTGTGTTCATACGCAATCGTTAAATCACTAAATCGCTAAATCTTTAAATTCTTTTCACGCCGGCGGTCTTTGTTCCGATTGGAAGTTGCGCGTGATGAGCCGTGCGCCTTTGTTGAAGGTTAGATACGCCCACGCCCATTGAAACAGGACTAGCAAACGGTTGCGGAAACCGACCAAAAAAATGATATGCACAAACAACCACGCCAGCCACGCCGGGCGACCGCTCAGGTGCATGAACTTTAAATCGGCGACCGCTTTGTTTCGCCCGATCGTCGCCATAGTTCCCTTGTCCCAATAACGGAATCTTTGCGGCTTACGCCCTTGTATCATTGCGAGTACGTTGCGCGCTGCATGCCGGCCCTGTTGCATTGCCACTGGCGAGATGCCCGGCAAAGGCTGTCCAGTCTGATGCGTAAAATTCGCCAGATCGCCAATCACCTGGACTTCCGGGTGCCCGGGAATCGTAAGGTCGTCGTTAATAATGACGCGGCCGGCCCTGTCAGCCGGCACGCCGAGCGTTTTTCCAACGAACGACGCACAATTCCCGGCCGCCCAAATTTTCACGCGGCAGGGAATAAATTCGTTGCCAATCTGCACGCCGGCTTCAGTGAGATTTGTTGCCCGCGTGCTTGTGCGCACTTCCACGCCCAGATCCGCGAGCTGCCGACGCGCGCTCTCCGATAAATCCGGCGGATAAGCAGCCAGGAGACGCGGCTCGCCTTCTATCAGAATGACACGCGCCTCCGACGGATTGATGTGGCGAAAGTCTCTGGACAGCGTGTAGCGAGAAATTTCTGCGATCGCGCCCGCCATTTCAACACCAGTCGGGCCGCCGCCAATGATGACGAAATTCATCGCCGCCCGGCGCGCCGATTCATCTGTAGTTTTCTCGGCAAATTCGAATGCCAGGAGGATCCGGCGGCGCAATTCAACCGCGTCCTCGAGACTTTTTAATCCTGGCGCCAGTTTCTCCCACTCGTTGTGCCCAAAGTAGGAGTGTCGCGCGCCGGTGGCGAGAATCAGAAAGTCGTAATCGATTTCCAGATCGACCGTTTTGACTTTTTTCGCCGCGACATCCACGGACTGCACTTCGGCAAGGATCACTACCACATTGCCGCATTTGCTCAAGATTGCGCGCACCGGCGCAGCAATGTCGGCCGGTGAGAGTGCGGCTGTCGCGACCTGATAGAGCAAAGGCTGAAAGAGATGGTGATTGGTGCGGTCGATCACAGTGACCCGCACATCTTTGCAGGCCAATTTTTTCGCCGCCTCAAGCCCGCCAAAACCCGCGCCGACGATGATAACGTGCGGTTTCGAGTTCATTTAACGATTAAATGATTTAGTGATTTAGCGATTTAAGCCAATCGTTAAATCTCTAATTCGCTAATTCGCTAATTGTGCTATCTTTCGCGCCTCATGCCGAAGCCAATTGCGCGAAGCAAAACAAGAAAGGCAGTAGCGAAGCGTTTTAAAATCACGGCGCGCGGCAAAGTGTTACGAGCGCACTCTTCGCGACGCCATTTGTTGGCTGCGAAAACTGCAAAGCGCAAACGCCGTCTGGGCAAAGCAGCGCTTGTGGATACCACCGATGTAGCGCGCATAAAGGCGAATCTCCCATTCGGCTGAGAGGTAGGGACGCCGCGCTGCGGCGTCCGGTCGGCACTGGTTGCTGGTTTGTGTTTAGCGCCAACGGCGCAGCATCCAATTCCAGCCCGGGGCAGCGCCCCGGGGATGAATAAAAAAAGTAAAAACCAGAGCTGAAAGCGCGTCTCAACTTCTTTCCAAACCGAATGAATTGCGCTTTCAGCGCCCGTTGCCGAAATGATCGACTTCCTAGGGCGTTGCCCCAGGCTCGTTTTAGGAAAGCGCCATTGGCGCTAATCAGACAGCGTGGCGTCCCTGGCCACGGATGTTACTCCGGCGGCAGTAGTCAAAGCAATGCCAGCCATTCCGGGATGCCGATGCAAACAGAAGTGCGGTGATTGGTCAAATGCGGCGATTTCTCGTCGAAAGTTTCGGAGTTCCGGGTTGCGCGTCGCGATTCTTGCGAGAAGATTTGCTCTCCGTCAGGGGCTATGGATTGAGGACTTACAAATCCCGCCAGGGCAGGAATGCAGCAACGGTAGTCTGATCCTCCTTGCCGTAGTTCTCTGGCGGACCTTTTGATCGGTAGTGCGCGTCACTAGCCTGTCCTGAGCGAAGTCGAAGGATGCGCGCCGGCCTGGCGATCCGCAATGAAACTCCTGAAGGTCAAAACAGCTCGCTTCGCGCAGGTGGTCGAAGATTGCGGTAAGCCGCAGGTTTACACGCTGTGGCAAAAACCATCGAGCGATCGTCACCTGCAATCGCAGCTAAAGAACAACCGCGTCATGACAATCGTGAAGAGCCCGAGTGGGACAGATTTCGGCATCGTCGGTTTCAAGGAGAACAAGGAGGCGCGATATCTGATTTTTCCCAAGTCGCTGAAACGCTTTGCGGGAATGCGGATCGTCGGAATCGACTGGGCGCTTGTTCATGAGTAGAGGAGTGGCGAGAGCCTGTGGCTTGCGAATCAGCGTACCATAAGCGGGTATGTTTGGCGCTGAAAGCGCCGACTCATGACAGCCTGGGGCAACGCCCCTGGGGCTCCATATTGCATAGTGAACGAGCGCTGAAAGCGCGTCTCAACGCTCGATTGAATCGCGCCTTCAGCGCTGGGCTTTGTATCTACGGCCTTCCCTGGGGCGTTGCCCCAGGCTCTGATGAACACCGCGCCTTTGGCGCTAAGGAAACACGAGCGGGGACGCACGCGCTACTAGCCGGGCGGCCAGGCGAGCGCGCGTTTGCCCAGCAAATGGACATGCAAATGCGGCACACTTTCACCGGCATCGGGGCCGCAATTGATCACAACACGATAACCGCCCGACAACTCCAGCTTTTTTGCCATGTCGCGCGCGACCAAAAGCAACTTGCCAAGCAGCGCACGGTCATCGTCGGTCGCGTCCGTCAACCGCGGAACGACCTTTTTTGGCACGATCAACACATGCACTGGCGCCTGCGGATTAACGTCATGAAAAGCCATTGCATCGTCATCTTCCCAGATGATTTTTGCTGGAATTTGTCTTGCGATGATTTTTTCGAAAATGGTCATGACATCTTATGGGCTTGGAACTTCGGATAGCGGGTCGACGTAAATCTGCGCAATCTGGCACTAATTCAAATGCGAAAACCTGTAGCGGTGTTAGAGAGCGAGGCGAACGCTTCAACGCAGCGAACAATCCAATCGTGAAAAATCAGCCGAGGCTGTTAATCTTTCGCGCACGAAACAGACAATTTCCTCGCGCAGCGCATCGCAAGCGCGCGTCCACGTTTTGACGCCACGAAGCTGTTTCACACAAGCTTGGAGCGAACAAAGCTGAACATTATCGGCACCGGTTTCGAGCAAGCTGTCGATTCGCTTTTCCAAAAGATCAAAAAACGCGAGTTCATAACCTGCGCCAGCGTGCTGCGCGATGTCCAGCAACGAAATGGAAATGGGCGGCGGCGCGGGCGCAAAATGCGGCACAATTTCCTTGTAACCGATCACTTTCAGGACGTAACGCACAGTCTGCGAGAGCTGACTGAATGCGACCACGTTTTCGTCGTTTCTCAGATGCAGATAAAAAGCAATACTTTCGGTCACGTGATCGGTGAGCCACCAACTGGGGTAACCGGCTTCATGAGCGGCCCGCGTGATTGCCGCATGAAGCCAATCGCGATTGAATTCGAAAAGTTGTCCCGACTCCGTGCGGAGATACGGAAATTCCTCTTTAAACGCGACCATGGTGCTTGTTCGTCGAAATTTTGCGTGCTGCAGGCGTGGAACTTTGCGGAGTCTCAGCGGGAAACAATTCCCGCTGCAGCGCATTGGGTTTTATGCGTCGTCCCAACGTGTGAATGGCATCCACAAATTCATCGACATCCTGAAATTGCTGATACACCGACGCGTAGCGCAAATAGGCCACTTCGTCGATCGCACGGAGTTTTTCGAGCACTTTGGCGCCGATCGCCGACGAAGGAACTTCGCGCCCGCTGGTTTCCAGTTCGTGCACAATCTCGTCCACCATATCCTCCAATGTAAGAAGACTGGTGGAACGTTTTTCAAAAGCTTTTGCGATGCTGGCGGCAAGTTTGCGCCGATCAAATGGTTCATGTGTTCTATCGCGTTTCACCACGCGCAGGTCCGAGCGCTCAATTTCTTCATAGGTCGTGAAGCGAAATTTGCACGTCAGACATTCGCGGCGACGACGGATGCTGGAGCTATCGCGCGACTGACGGGAGTCGATGACTTTGTCATCACGAGACCCGCACTTGGGGCAACGCATAGTGTTGGAGCGCTAATTAGCACACCATAAGTTGTGGCGTCAATCCTTCTTTCGCTCTTCCGCTCATATTCTTACTCATGCTCATACTCTTGCTTATGCTCGTAATCGTCATCATGTTTGCTGCTTGGATTTCGCTGGCAGGGAAGCCGCGCTGCGGCGTCCGGACGGCGCAGCGCGCCGTCCCTACCATTGGTGCAAGCCTCGCGCATTGACGCGACGCACTGCCAACGATACACGCTTCGAAATGCAAAAGCCTGCAGCGCGCACTGCAACTTACGGTCCATGGCTCGTCGGCCTTGGCGCAGCGCTCTGGGGCACGGAAAGCGCGTGGCGCATCCCGCTCAATGAATTGTTCGATGCCAAGGTAATCGTTTTTTGGGAGCACGTTTTCATCCTCGTCATGTTCCTGCCGATTCTGATCTCGCGCATGAAAGAGATTCCTAAAGTCAGCGCGCGCACGTGGGGCTACATACTTTTCTCCGGGTTCGCAGGGTCTGCTGTGGGCACGATCTTCTTTACGCTCGCGTTGAAATACGGCAATCCAACGGTCGTAAACGTGATCCTGAATATCCAGCCCGTTATCTCAACCATCGGCGCGTTTCTGCTTTTTGGTGACCGGCTCGCCCGACGCTTTTTCTTTTACGCCGGCGTCGCGATCATCGCCGGCATTTTCGTGTCTGTTGCGCATCCAACCATGATCGGAGTCTCATTCGAGCGCGCCGGCCTCAATCTCGGCACAGGCTACGCACTGATCTGCGCGCTATTTTGGGGTCTCTCAACCGTTGCCGGCCGCGGTGTCATGGTCGGCATGTCGCTTCGACTCGCCTCCAGCATGCGCATCGTCGTTGGACTCACCTGCATGACCCTGATTCTTTTGGCGTATGGAAAACTGAACGGCGCGGCGCTATGGCCCGCGGCTGCGCAGGCCCACACAACAAAGGCAATCGTCTTGTTGTTTTTCCTCGCCTCGATCTCAGGCGGGATACCGCTCTTGATTTATTTTCAGGGGCTGCATCTCACGCGCGCATCAACTGCCGGTTACTTTGAGATGATGCAAACGCTGGCTGCTGTGTGCATCACATGGGGTTTTTTCCATGCCAGCCTTCACCCGCATCAAGTAATTGCGGCCATCATCCTGATTGCCGCCGTGGCAATGGTGCACCACGTGCAACAACAGGTCGAGCCGGCAGGAAATCCTCGTTAGGCCAACAGGCAAAACGTACTCCGCAGGCTCACCTCGATTGTTGGTGGTGATTGACAGAATGGTAAGAATTCCTACTTTACGCGTATGACTGCAGTCCTGTCTGAGAAAGGCCAAATCACAATTCCGAAGCCGGTGCGGGAAAAGCTCGGTTTGCTGCCCGGTGCTGTGCTGGAATTTCAAGCGCTCAATGGAAGACTGGTTGGCAGCAAAAAAGTTGCTCACGATGTTTTCAGGAAGTGGCGCGGGAAAGGCAATCTCCCCAAAGGTCTATCTGTCGATCGCTACCTGAAACGAACCCGCGATGCTGACCGCGGTTGACAGCTCAGTGCTGCTGGACGTGCTCACCAATTCGGCAGCGCATGCTGATTCTTCAGAACAGGCGCTGCGCAAAGCCGCTGGGGAGGGCGGGCTGATAATTTGCGAGTGCGTGCTGGCTGAAATTCGTCCGGCGTTCGCAACCTCCGGGCAAGTCGACGAATTCCTGGGTGATTGGGAGCTGCGTTTCGTGCCCTCCTCGCGCGAGAGCGCGCTGCTCGCCGGGGAAATCTTTGCGGCGTATGTGCGACGCACTCGCAAACAAGGCGGCATCATCGCTGATTTCTTGATCGGCGCGCACGCCAAGGTCCACGCAGACCGGCTGCTTGCCCGCGACCGCGGCTATCTGCGCGATTATTTTTCTTCCCTGAAACTCCTCATTCCCAAATGAAAAATCGTCGGTTTGTTGCGACGGAGCATCTGCGAGGACCATCGACCGATTACTTCGAGATGATGCAAACGCTGGCTGCTGTGTGCATCACATGGGGTTTTTTCCATGCCAGCCTTCACCCGCACCAGGTAATTGCGGCCATCGTT
>DATEZD010000045.1:0-6174 GCA_035255865.1 Candidatus Udaeobacter sp. | reverse complement strand
GTAACAAAGTGATAATCGCGGGTCCGGCCCAAGTGACGGTCGTGCCGGTGACCGGTGCAACGCTCTTCATCACCTACAGAAAACAATCCAATGAAGGCGGCGGCGGCGGTGGAATTTTTGTGTTCGCCAGCCCTACGCCCGCTCCTACCATCTTTCCGATACTAACGCCAACGCCAACGCCAACAGCATCGCCAACGCCCTAGAAGGGGGCCGAGTGGTAGCTTCGTGCCTCACATCGGTCGCGAGGCGGTCCTTCAGCGGTTTGACCGCTGAGCGTCTGGCCCGCTGACTTCTAATCCTAGTGCTAGCCCGCAATGGCGTCGATCGCTTTCCATTCTTCCGGAGTCAGCTTGAGCTTTGCAGCGGCAACATTTTCTTCCAAGTGCGCCAAAGACGACGTCCCCGGGATGGGCAGCATCACTGGCGACCTTGCCAGGAGCCAGGCCAGCGCAACCTGGTAAACACTCACGCCGTGCGCCTTTGCCGCTGCGTTGATCGGGTTCTCAGGTTTCAAACCGCCTCCTCCTCCGATAGGAAACCATGGCAAGAACCCAAGATTTTCTTTCTCGCAATTGACCAGAACGTTTTCCGATTTGCGGTCCTCAATGTTGTACCGGTTCTGCACGCTGACAATCGGAACGATCTTGCGGGCACGTGTGATTTCGTCTGGATCGACATTGGATAATCCGATGTGCTGGATCTTGCCGGCATCTTGCATTTGCTTAAGCGCGCCGACCGATTCTTCAATAGGCACTTTAGGATCGACCGTGTGCAATTGATACAAATCGATCCGCTCGAGATGCAGCCGCCTTAAACTTCCTTCGACAGCTTGTTTGAGATGTTCGGGGCGGCAATTTGGTACCCACTCGCCGGGTCCCGGCCGTGTGAGACCGCCTTTTGTGGCGATCACCAATCCTTTCGGATAAGGATGAAGCGCTTCGGCTATGAGCAATTCGCTTGTGTCCGGCCCATACGCATCGGCTGTGTCGATCAAATCGACACCCAGTTCCGTTGCGCGTCTGAGAACCTTGAGTGCGTTCGCTCGATCCGGTGGCCAGCCCCAAATGCCTTCGCCGGTGACACGCATCGCGCCAAAACCAAGCCGGTTCACTGTCAGGTCGCCGCCCAATTTTAAAGTCGTGTTCATAGCCATTTTTGGTGTCGTTGATGACTGAGCTCCAAAGATCACATCGGATTTCCCAGAAAAGAGCGCGGCTCCCGTTGCTATGCTGAGTCCAAGAAACTTTCGACGCGGGATACTTCGTCCGCGATCGGTTTGAGAAAGTTGATCCGTCATGACGCGCAGAAATTTACGTTCGCGAAAAGGACTACCGGCGCAAGTGAGCTGCTTCGTTTCGCTCGCGCATCAAAACCGCAAATGCCTCGGCGAGATTTCTGCCGAACGTGACAATGCCTCCTTCGTGTCCGCCCATCACCAAAATCTTTCTGCGCTGCACATCGTTGGTCTCGAACAGGCGCATGATTTCGCGCGCCATTTCTGGTGTGCCGTACTTGGCAGCCTGTGAAGTTTTCGGAGCTTGATCGAGAAGCCGCAACCAGAACTTTGAGTCGTGGCAATGAATAATGGCTCGCGCCGATACATCGCACTCGTAAATCGCAGCGTGAGTCAAAGATTCGGACGAAGGAATCGCGCACCCTTCGTATCGGAGCCAATTTCGCTTAAAGTCGTAAGCCACCACTTTAGCGCAAGCAGCGAGCGTCAGCTCAGGCAAGCCGCCAGTTGCCGAGCCGGTGATGTAAAAATTTTTGATCGGGCCATCTCTCACACTCAGGTTACCAAAGTTGACGCCGTTTGAGTCGATGCCGATCAATTGCAACTCGCGAAGTTCCCGCCTGTGTGCGTTTAGGTCGGCAAGCCCGGCAAAGGGCGCGAATTCCGAAGTCGCGCGTTCGTAGGTGAACTTTACGTATTCGCTCATCTCGCGTGCTCGGGAAAAAGAGAGAAAATGCTTTTTTCGTTTGCTTCACACACGCCGCGCTCTGTGATCAGGCCGGTCACTAAGTGTCTGGGCGTAACGTCAAATCCGTAATTTGCGGCGGAGCTTCCCTCCGGCACAATGCGCACTCCGACGTGTTGCCCATCAAACCATCCATCCGCATGTGTAATTTCTTCCCCGCCGCGTTCCTCGATCGGGATTTCTTTCAACCCGTCTCGCATCTTCCAATCAATCGAAGCTGAAGGCAGCGCGACATAGAACGGAACATTATTAGCCTTGGCCGCCAGCGCCTTCAAATATGTGCCGATCTTGTTTGCAACGTCTCCCGTGTACGTAGTGCGATCTGCTCCGACAATCACAAGATCGACTTCACCATGTTGCATCAAATGGCCCGCCGCGCTGTCCGCGATCACTCTGTGCGGCACACCGTGCTGAGCCAGTTCCCAAGCCGTAAGTTTTGAACCTTGGTTCCTAGGTCTCGTTTCAGCCACCCATACGTGAAGCGGTAACCCGCTATCGTGCGCGGCATAAATCGGGGCGGTGGCTGAGCCATAATCAACAAAGGCGAGCCACCCGGCGTTGCAGTGCGTTAGCACATTGACCGGTCCGCCAGCGGATCCCCACTGAGTCGGGATGGCGAACTTGTCCGTTTTTCTCCGCGCAATTTCCTGAATGAGAGCTAACCCGTGTTGCCCGATCATCCGGCAGTGCTCCACGTCTTCTTCTGCAATCAAATTGGCTGTGCGCAGAGCAAGAGCCACCTTTTCTTCCGCCGTTTTTCCATCGGCGATACTTCTTAGCTGGCGCTCGATGGCCCAGGAAAGATTCACAGCCGTCGGCCGTGTCGCTCTGAGTTGCTCCGCTGCGCCGGCTACGCGCTCATCGAATCCCGCGCCTGCGGGACGCGCCGCCGCCTTGATCGCCGCCAGATACATCCCAAACCCCGCGCTCACACCGATCAATCCCGCGCCACGAACATGCATTTCCCGAATGGCCGTCGCCATTTGTTCAACGCTGCGGACTTCTTCGGTCACGAAACGATACGGCAAAAATCGTTGATCGATCAACTGCACGACACCTTCATCGTCTGGCTTAACCCAAATCGTTCGAAAATGTCTGCCGCCCACTTTCATAAATTGCGATTGTGATCTCAGCTCCTAAACATCACTTCCCATCGCGATGGCGCCGAGGATTTCCTCCCAGCCGTAACGCTTCCAGAATTCCGCGCCGCGCTGGTTGTCGTCAGCCACCAGGATAATGACGCGTTGCATCCCAGCCCTGCGTAAGCCGTCGAGGCATTCATCGAGCAGACGCTTACCGAGTCCTCGTCCCTGATAAGCGGGATCAACGGCCAAATGATAAATATGTCCGCGACGTCCATCGTGTCCGCATAACGCGACTCCGACAATTGCCGGTCCGTCGATCGCCACTCTGCTCAGTCCTGGATTCCGAGCGAGAAATTGAGCGACGCCTCCCCTGTCGTCACCCTCGGCGATCTCGACACCTTCGACACGCTGCCACACCTGAAGCGCCCCGTCGTAATCGTTGATGGAGAATTCTCGCGTGTTAATGTTGTCGCTCATGTTGTAACCGGGAACTCTAGCACGATGCGGCGTTTTCAACCGAGGATTGCGCATGCGCGGTTGCAGATTCCTGTGAATTGTCCGACTGAACAATGTGAAGCAATTCAGCCTTATTCTTCTGGTGATTCTCGCAACCTTGACCTGCGGCTGGGCTAATTTGGGCGACGGCAGCGACAAAGTTGATGACTCATACGGCAACCTGGTGCAGCGACGTTTGCGTGATGACGGAACGGTCAGCGTTGTTTACCATAAAGATCGCTACGTTTACCAGGTAATCTTCGCAAATGGCCGGAGCGTTTCGGAAATGTACTTCAATGTGAAGGGCACAGATCTTTCCGAAAAAGAGATCATGAGATTTCTGAAGGCAAACGCTGCCGGGGCCACGTGGACGCCGGACAACACCGCTAAGGAACGGCGTTTCAATCGTAGCGATGGCAAAGCTGAAGCAACCTATGGAACCGTGAATGGCCGGCCGGCACTGACCGTGCGGGAACTTCGTGCGAAACCTTAGTGATTCGCGTCAATGGGAAGCGCGCTTTGGCAAGATGAGCGCGGCAGCAACTCCCGCAAGAAGGAAGCCGACGATCTGGATGAGCATGTAACTGGCGGTGTAAACACCGGGAAAGCCGTACCAATTCCAGTAGGAAATGTTCGTCGTGATGGCCGCCAGGATTCCGGCAGCCAGCACGAACCCGACGCGGCCAGCAAAGCTCACAATGCGCGTTTGCGTCAAAAGAAAAACGACCAAAACGGCTTCGACCAGTTCGGTGGCAAATTCGACGCCCAGCCATTTGCCAAACGTGAACGGACGACCAGGCGCGTGATACATGAGAATGCCGGAAGGGTTGGCGGCAATTTTTTCCGCCATGTGTTTCATTGCCTCGTTCTTTTCCTGCCGGGTTGCGTCTTTGCCAACGCCGGGTCCAGGGAAAATGTAAAGACCGGTCTGGTCACCGATGTTGCTCTGCATTGCGCTGAGGACAGCTGATTCGTTTGGAATTTCGCGAATGCCAGCTTCGCCCAGAGGCAGCGCCATGTGCGCGACAGACGTCCAGATAAACATGACGATTCCAGCGAGAATGCCGCTAAGAAGAATTTTCATTTCAAGATTATTTCGCTTACCGACGAACGCTTCGCAACATCTTGACAAACGACTCTTGCTGCGATTGAATATGGCGCGTTAGTTTCCCCTTCTCGCTAGCCATTCTCTTGGCGAGGTGTTGTTTCGGAAATTCGCAGGTTTCAATCAGCAATTGCACAAAATCCGCGCGTATGTCGGGACATAGTAAGTGGTCGAAGGTCAAGCGGTTTAAGGGCGCGATCGACGCGAAACGCGGCAAGATCTTCAGCAAATTGTCGAAGGAGATTACCATCGCGGCAAAAGCCGGTGGTGGCGATCCAAGCGGCAACCCGCGTCTGCGCAGCGCGATCCAGGCTGCGCGGGCGCAGAGCATGCCCAACGATAATGTCGAGCGCGCAATCAAACGCGGCACGGGCGAGGGTAGGGACGGCGAACAATTCGACGAGATTGTTTACGAAGGTTACGCGCCGGGAGGCGTGGCGATCATTGTCGAGACTGCGACGGATAACAAGAATCGCACGGGGGCGGAGATCCGGAGAATTTTCGCCCAGAACAATGGCAACCTCGCCTCGAGCGGGAGCGTTTCCTACATGTTTCACCGGAAAGGCCAAATCACGGTCCCTCGATCAAGCATTGACGAGGATCGGTTGCTGGAGATCGCTTTGGAAGCCGGCGCGGAAGAGTTGACAACCGAGGAGGATCAGTATGTTATCACCACTTCCCACGATCAGCTCTACGCCGTAGCTGAGGCGCTCAAGAAAGCAGGCGTCACTACCGATGGGCAAAAGTTTACGTTTATCCCCGATACTACAATCGCGGTCAGGGACGAGGCCGTGGCGCGTCAGGTGCTTCACTTGTGTGATGCACTTGAAGAGGACGACGACGTGCAAAACGTCTATTCAAATCTAGATATTTCCGACGAATTGCTGGCCAGGTTGCCGGCCTGAAAAGTATTGCCTGTAGAAAACGCGTTAAGGCTCTGCCCCGCCGCAGTGAAGAATCTCAGCTTATGAACGAAGAAAACGAAAACCAACCTGTACCGACTGAGTCCGCCATGCCGGAGCAACGCCAGCATCGCTCGCGCCGTCGATTTCCACGAAGACGTTACCGCGACCGGGACGATCGGTTCAGGCGCGATAATTCCGAAGAATCCCCAAATTCTTCTTCAACAAACGCTGGTGCCACCGGTTCGGACGTCGGTGTCGAGACTCTCGATCGCCCGGCTTCAGCTGGCCGAGAAGCCGTCGAGGGCGCCGTGGAAACGGGCGAGCCGGTTCAAACGGAGCCGGAATTTGGCGAAGGCATCATTGAAATTTCTGGCAAAGGCTTCGGGTTCCTGCGCGATCCGAAACGCAACTTTGTGCAGACGCCGCAGGACATTTTTGTCACTCCTGAAATTGTGCGCCGCTTCGCCTTGCGCGACGGGATGTGGATTTACGGTGAGACTCGTCGCGGCAGCCGTGGCCCGCAGTTGGTCAAGCTATTGACGATCAATGGCGAAGAGCCTCCGAAATATCAAGGGCTCCGTCCGTTTGAAGAATTAACCACCATC
>DATEZD010000044.1:0-24947 GCA_035255865.1 Candidatus Udaeobacter sp. | reverse complement strand
GGGTTCAGTCACGAGGCATTTGCTGCACATGTCGGCGTTTCTGGCCATGAGCATGGTCGTGCAGACGCTTTATTTGTTGGCCGATCTCTACTGGGTGGGACGTCTCGGGAAGGAAGCAATCGCGGCGGTCGGCGTGGCGGGCAACATCACGATGGTTGTGCTTGCGCTCACCCAAATGCTCGGCGTGGGAACAACAACGTTGATTTCACAGGCAGCCGGAAGAAAAGACCAGCCACACGCCGAGCTGGTGTTTAATCAATCTTTCGTCATGTCGATCGTAATTGCGTTCGCTCTGGGCGTTGTCGGATTCATTCTGCGCCCAGCATATTGTGAATGGCTGAGCGCGGATACAGAGACGGCCACACTGGCGAAAGCTTACCTGCTCTGGTTTCTTCCCGGGCTTTTACTGCAGTTTCCTTTGGTAGCTCTGGGGTCGGCGCTGCGTGCCACCGGAATCATTAAACCGACCGTGGGATTTCAAGTGTTCAGCGTCCTGCTCAACATCGTGCTGGCGCCCTTGCTGATTTTCGGAATTGGACCGTGGCCAAAACTCGGAGTAACCGGCGCGGCGATTGCGACATTTATTTCGATTCTCGTCGCGGACGTGCTGATCGTAATTTATTTCGAAAAGAAATATCATTATCTGCGATTTCGTTTTCCACTTTTTCGCCCACGCACAAAGGTTTGGGGAGGAATGCTGCGGATCGGAGTACCTGCCGGCGCCGAGTTTTTGCTGCTCTTCGTTTACATCATGCTCGTTTACGCGATTATTCGCGGCTTTGGACCAGCAGCTCAGGCGGGTTTCGGGATCGGCGCACGCGTGATGCAGGCGCTTTTTCTGCCTGTGGTGGCGCTCAGCTTTGCAGTGTCGCCTGTGGTAGGGCAGAACTTTGGTGGGCGCCGGGCGGATCGAGTCCGCCATTCCGTCTATTCCGCGATTGGCATCGCATCGTTGATGATGCTCGTGCTCACGTTGCTCGCATTCCTCGCGCCGGCGACGCTCATTCGCATTTTTTCACGCGACCCGAAAGTGATCGCTTTCGGCAGCGAATACCTTCGGATCGTTTCGTTAAATTTCATTTCGGCAGGAATTGTTTTTGTAACGTCCAGCATTTTTCAGGGAATCGGAAATACGCTGCCGCCGCTGTTCAGCTCGATGACGCGGCTGATTTTGTTTGCTGTGCCGGCGTTGCTCATCTCGCGGACGCCTGGCTTCGAGATCCGGCACGTCTGGTATCTATCGGTTGGATCGACCGTTCTTCAGATGGGCGTGAATCTTTTGCTGCTGCGGCACGAGCTGCGAAAACGACTTCGATTCGACGAACCGGAAACTTTTATTCCAGCAAGCGCTACCGCGTCGTAGGTTGCGTACATTCAATTACGCGGTTTTCGCTCTGCCGCGTGGTTGCGCGAAGAGCTGGAAAGCCAGCAGGCTGACGAACACAGCGACACAAACCCATGCGAACCAATCGCCGGCCCGAGTGTAAAACGTTTGCTCGCGCGCAACGCTTACTTTTCCATTGATTGATACGAAGCGACCCGGCACCGTCGCCGCTTCCGCCAGGATGCGACCGCGGTTATCGCTCAGTGTTAACAATCCGTTGCGCGCCGAACGAGCGATGGCAAAGCCGTTTTCGACTGCACGCATGACAGCCATGCGCGCGTGCAACCAACGATCCAGATTGAAGTCCCAGGCAGGCACCAGCAGCAAGTTCGCTCCGTCGGCTGCGTATTCGCGGCTGAGCTGCGGGAAATCCATGTCCTTACAAATTTGCAGTCCCCAACGTCCGGACGGCTCATCGAGAAGTACTCGTTTGTCCCCTGGTTTTTCAGGCTCGACTCGAGGCAAGAGATGATGCTTGTCGTAGTTCGCCCCTAATTTTCCATCGGCGGAATAAAGGCGCGAAGAGTTGAAGGCAGCCGACGCCGTTCTTCGAACAAGGCCAACAACAATCGCCGCGCGTGTATCAGTGGCAGCCGAAGAAAAGAGAGCATCCACTTCCGCTAGCGCGCTCTCGCTGACGCGCCCGATTTTTTCCGGGAGAACAACGGCCTGTGTTCCGGCTGAAGTAACACGGCGAACTTCGTCAGCATACTCACGCAGCAGTTCCAAGGCTTGCTCTTCAGGGCCGAGGTAGACGCTCATCGGCACGTCCCTGGCGATGAGCGTCACTGCAACGGATTCAGACGAGTTCGATTGCAATCGCCATTTACCAAAGACTAGCACTGCACAAATGATGAACCCGGCAGTAATAGCAAGCCCGCGACGTTGCCACGCTCCTCCCGCGCCGGTCAACAGTGCTGCCGCGGCGCCGGCAAACAGAAACACGATGAAGCTGATTCCCCAAAGACCGATGATCGCAGCGACTTGGATCACGGGGAGACAATTCATTTGCGTGTATGCGAGATTGCCCCATGTGCTGTGGGGCGACGCAATCGCGGTAAGATATTCGTACGTCACCCAGTAAACGGGCAAAGCAACCGAGGCGAGAAAGACCGATCCGCGCCGGATAAAAATGCGCACAAATAGAACGCCCAAGCCGAAAATCACGGCAGGAACTACAAAGTAGAGAATGGTGATTGGCGGCGGCAATTCCATCTCATGCCGGACATAGTTCCATTGGTTCATTTCGCCGAGGAACCACGCAATTGCACCGAGCAGAAAAGCGAACCGGCCGCGAAGTTTTGGGGCAATTCCCAGCACCGGGATCGGCGCCAACCAAAGCGCCCACCAACTTGGATGAAGCCCGGTGCCGAGATAGAAGAATGCAGCAGACGCAAGACCGGCGGCGATGACGAGAAGAGTGTTAGGAACTCGCATCCGAAGCCGTGATGATCTAGTTGTCAACCTTTCTGCCAGTACGCGGGACATCGTCGAAAGGGCAGAAGAGAATGCTCAAGCTGGTTGGCAATCTTCGCGTCACCGATTGCCTGTCCCTCCATATACTACCTTTCCGCCTACGATGGTGGTTTTCACCTTCGCGTTGCGAATGGCTTCCGGCTTCAGGTCAAAGATGTTGTCATTCAGTATGACAATGTCAGCCAGTTTGCCAGGCGTAATGGACCCTTTCTCATGCTCCTGAAATTCGGCGAACGCCGCGCCCATTGTATAGGCTTCCACCGCCTCTGGCAGCGTGATCTTTTCTTCCGGAATCCAGCCGCTGGGATTTTTGCCATCCAGCGTGGCGCGAGTCACTGCAGCGTAAAGTCCCAGCATGGGATTGAGCGGAGCGACAGGCCAATCGGTTCCGAAGGCGAGCGTCACGCCGTGATCAAGGAAGCTGCGCCACGCGTAACTGTATCGCGCGCGATCGTGACCCAGAGGTTTTTCCGCCCAGCGACCGTCGTCGATGGCGTGATAAGGCTGCATCGACGCGATCACATGAAGCTTGGCAAAACGCTGGAAATCTTTCTGCGCCGTATGCTGCGCGTGCTCGATGGCAAAACGCTGGTCATGATAGCCGTGCTCCTTTTCGATATCGCCGAAAATATCCAGCATCATGGAGATTGCGCGGTCGCCGATGGCGTGAACACGCAGTTGCAGTCCGGCGGCATCGGCGCCCATTAACCGCTCGCGCATGGCGCTGGGCGGATGCATTTCGTCGCTCAACAGGCCGCTGTTGCCTGGATCATCGGCAAACGGTTCAAACATGTACGCCGTTCGAGAGCCTAACGAGCCATCGGCGTACCCCTTCACTGCGCCGAGTCGCAAATAAGGCGAGCCCCACGCGCGACGAATGCCAACTTTCGCCTGATCTCGCCAATCCGTCTCCATCGGGGCCGCGTAGATGCGCGTGGTGAGCTCACTTTTTTCCACCAGCTCCGAATAGGCAGCCACGTCGGCAAACTCAGGATTCATGTGCTGCACACTCGTGACGCCCAGAGATGCTGCGTGTTCCAGCGCTCGGCGTGCAACGCGGATCCGCTGCTCGCGTGACATCGGTGGAATCGCCTTGTTGATCAGTTCCTGCGCTGCGTCCTTGAAAATGCCAGTGGGATTTCCGCTTGCGTCGCGCACGATGACTCCGCCGGGAACGTCCGCGGTTTTAGCGGCAACGCCGGCCAGTTTCATTGCCGCCGAATTAGCGAGAGCTTCGTGACCGTCATAGCGCTCAACGAAAATTGGAGTGGCACCCGTCACTGCATCAACGAGCTCTTTAGTCGGAAGCTCCGGCTTGGGCCATTTGGTTTCATCCCACCGTCCGCCCAAAATCCATTCGCCTTTCGGCGTCTTGGCCACCTGCACCGCGATGCGCTTCGCGAACTCCTGTGGGCTCGCAGCATCAGTAAGCTGGACTTGGTCGAGCTGTGCTCCGCCTTGAATGAAATGCACGTGCGCGTCGTTAAATCCAGGCAACACCAGCTTGCCACCGGCATTGATCACTTTCGTTTCCGGACCGCGCCACAAATCGATCTCCGCGCGGGAGCCGACAGCCGCTATGCGATCGCCGACAACAGCCACGGCTTCGCCTCTGGGATGCTGTTTATCTACTGTGTAAACTGCGGCATTGGTGATGATCAACGTTGCCGATGGCTTCGGCTGGGCATTCGCGCAGACGCCGCTCATAAAGATCAAGGAATAAACCGCAAGTTTGCGTCTCATAACAAACCCCGAGGTCATCGGGTACCGGCGCGCTTTAGCCTTGCGGTTTAGGCGGTTGGCCGGGCTTTGCGGCTTCGCCGGGTTTTGGTGCGGCGCCGCCTGCAGGCGCGCCGCCGGGAAGATCTTCGTCAGGAGCGCCGAGAATGTCTTGTTCAGTGAAAGATTCGGGATGATTGGCCAGTTCTTTCCGTAATGCTGCGATTTGTTCAGCTGTGACTGGACTGGCGCTGTTGCCCCAGTCACTTCGCTCGTAGGTCATGACGTCGGCAATTTTTTGGTCGGTCAAGGTTTTGTCCCACGGTTGCATGACTGCGCTACCATACTGTTGCCCTTTAACTTTCACAGGGCCTTGCAAGCCTTTGAGCACAATCATGCCCATGCGTCGCGAGCCGCCGTTCGTAAATTCCGAACCTGCCAGCGGCGGATATTGACCGGGCACACCCTGGCCGGTGGCTTGATGGCACGTCTGACAATTGGCTGCGAAAATCTTTTTGCCGCGATCGCGCGGCGATAATTCGGCAGCTTGCTCGCCGCCACCTGGACCCGCCACTGCTTTTTTCGCCGTGGGCGGCGCGCCCATCGGGTCGAGTCCGCCGCTCATGAAATTTCCAGAGTAGCGCCCGAGATATGCGCCGCCAAAAAATACCGCCAACCCGTAGATCGCAATAAGCCAAATCGAGAGCGGCTCGGCGCCGACGCGTGGCTCGCGTTTTTCACGTTGAACAGCGGCGTGCACCTGTTGGACGTCGTCCTGTTCGCCGTAATCCATTCCCTGACCGATGCGCGCCGGCGTTTTTGGTTCTTCGTTCATCGGTTGTTATTTCGAAGGAGCTGGTGACGCCGGTGGCGATCCAGCTGGAGGCGCGGGCGCTGCCGGTGCACCTCCGACTGATCTCACTTCTTTCAGCGGATGCGATTGATTGAGAGACACCAAGTAAGCGACCAGACATTTCGCATCGAAACTCGGAACAATTTCCCACCCTTGGGGTGGCGCGTCGGAACCGGTGAGCTGCAGCGCGTCCGCCGAGCGCGCGTCGCGGATGCGGTGCTTTTCGTAGAGAAAACGATAGGACGGCATGTTCGAATCGACATTGATGCTGCGCGGCGAATAAAGATGCACATGATGCCACGCGGCGGAATACATCGGCGGCTCGCCAGCGGTTTGAACTGGCCATGGCGCTCCTGCTGCCAGGGATGGTGATACTGCCGGACTTGCACTCGCAGCGACTGCAGCGGGAGCCGGGGACGGCGGACTTGAGACCGCCGCTCCTTGTTGTGCTGGCGAGCTCGGTGGCGAAGGCGAACCCGCGGCTGGCGCTCCTCCTTGCGGTGCAGCTGACGCGGCGGGACTTGTTCCTCCACTCGGTGATGCTGAAGGAGCGGCAGCGCCAGCTGGAGACGGGCTCGCCTGTTCCGCGGGGGCACGCGCGCCGATATTCGCGATGTCCTGGCCCATTCGCATTTTCCCGAGAGACACCGGTTGTTCGAAAATATAATCGCGCGGCGCGCTGCGACGATTTCCCCATTTTCGTTCGATGTCGGCCGCAGCGTAATCAGCGCGCACTTGCTGGCTGTGGCAATAAATGCAGCCGTTCGCGGCGTAGACGTGCGCGCCGCGCTCGAACATTCCCGATTGCGGCTGCGGATAAATGTCGGTGCCTTCTTCGTCCGATTGAGGATCGAGATGGCCGATTTGCCAGTTCGGAACAACGGTCAATCCGAGCCACGAAAAGGCGAACGTGCCGAAGATTCCGAGAAAGAGAGGGGCGAGTCCCTTCATCAGTGCCCTCCGGAAGCCTCCGCTTCAACTGGATTGAGAAATGTGGGGACAGTCGATGTGCGTCCCAATCCCAAAAGCATCAATCCGAAGTGATACGCGAAAATAAAATGCGACGCGGTGAGCAAAAGACCGGCGAGGCTACGCCCGCGCAAATACGGCAGCACCGTTTCTACGCTCTCACTGAACGCGAGCGAGGGATCTTCCATGCTGGAACCTTGAAGAAAACCCCCCGCGAGCAGCATGAGCGTCATCAGGCCGATGCCATAAGCCGATGCCCAGAAATGCAGTTTGATCAACGAAGCGTAACGCCATTCGCGGCCAATCAAACGCGGGACGATGTAGTACATCGAACCGAAAATCACCATCGTGAAAAATGCGTACAAACCGAGATGCGAGTAAGCGACGCTCGCTTGTGTGAAGTTGACGTAGCGCGCCACCGAGCGGAGCGAGATCAACACGCCG
This sequence comes from Candidatus Udaeobacter sp., assembly GCA_035255865.1. Classification (GTDB taxonomy): domain Bacteria; phylum Verrucomicrobiota; class Verrucomicrobiia; order Chthoniobacterales; family UBA10450; genus Udaeobacter. Next base: position 18,102 of record DATEZD010000044.1, on the reverse strand, counting down.
ACTACGCTAAAGACGGTGTAAGACATCGCGCCGAACACGGTGAACCGCAGCGTCGGGCTGTAGCGCATCAGCGGAAAATAACCCCGCATGGTCATGTGATGATTCAAGCCAACAGTCGCCACTGGAATCATCGTGAGGATCGTCGCCGCGATGCTGGCCGTAATCATCCATGCTGGAAACGGTCCGTCGACGAGCCGCTGCATTCCGGTCCAGCTTGAGAACAACGCGTAACTCCAAAAACCGATTGTGGCCAGATGGTAACTGTAAACCGGGCGGCCGATGACCTTTGGAATCATGTAATACGCGGTGCCGAGAGCGATCGCGCCGAACCAAAGAAACAGCAGATTGTTCGCGTACCACCAGCCGACAGCCGATTGCAACACGCCCTGCACCGGCACGACGAAGAGCATCAGCTGCCCAGCCGCATACAGCCACGGGAACCAGAGGAACGCGCCGAGCAAATACCATTGCGTAATGTAAATTTGTTCGCCGCGTCGATAGCGAAACATGAGCACCGCCCACGAGGCAACGAGCGTGTACGCGACGAAAAGAATGATCGCTGCGTAGCCGGGAAATTCGAGCCATTGATAGCCGGTGCTGTCACCGAGAAGAATTCCGCCGACGCCCAGCAGCACGCCCAAATTCCAAAAGCAAGCGCCCGCAACCAGCAACAGCGGATATCGAAGCACCGTCCGACACAATCGCGCCATGAGCCAAATCGCGGTGCCCATTCCAGCCATGGACGCCCAGCCGTAAACCATCACGTTCATGTGGGCGGGACGCACACGTCCCCACGTCAGAAAGCTGATGTCCGAAAGCAAATCAGGTGAGTGCAATTTGAACGAGACGAAACCGGCCAACAGCGTGCCGAGGATCAGCCACGCCATCGCCGACGTATAAAACATCAGCACCGGCACACGCGTTGACGCGTCGATGTAGGCGCGCTCCAACTGCTCTGTGTCCCCTGCGACAGCAGAGATCGCTGGCTCTTTCAACGGAATTCCGGCGGCGTTCATGGAGTTTTGGCTGGGGCGGGTGAAGCGGAAGCGGGAGGTGATGATTGCGCTGCGGGTGAAAGTGATGCAGCGGGTTGCGTGGCGCCCGGTTGCGGAGAACCGGCGGGCGCGGGCGAAGCGGCCTGCGCTTCCGGCTTGCCCGCCGTGGCCTCGGCGGAGGCGGGCGTAGCGATCGGACCCGCCGCGGCGGGTTTTTGCCGGGCCAACTGTGCAATCGTTAGTTCCATGGCGCGACTGATCGGGATGCGAACAACGGCTTTGTTCTTGTCGATCCAGGCATAACTATTCAGCGCCTTCTCTGCGTCGTCGCGCGACGTTTTCAGATTTTCCATCCGTTTTTTCGCGCGCGTCTCTTCGTAATCACTTCCGCGTGGCGACGGTCCAATTATTGCCAGGACGATTACGCCGAACAATGCGAAGAGAAGCACCACCCCTAACCACGTGGACAACGGAGCGCGCGAACGTGCGATATGGTGAAGAGATTCGGGCTCGGCCATGTCAGTTGACTGTGTTCAGGGATTCGATCAGGCGCGGATCGCGGACAGGAAACAGCGAGGTCCTGGGCACGAGTCGCAGATAAACAAAACCAAGGGTCGCGCCCATGGCGATAAGCGAAAGCAAATCCCAGATGCTGAGATGCACGCCGGTGCCATGTAACGAGGGCAAGACGACGAGGTACATGTCGAGCATCTGCATGAAAACAATCCATCCCGCCATGATGCAGAGCTGGTGCGGATGTTGCTTGATCGATTGCAACAGCAAAATTGGAAAAGCAATGAAGAAACGTCCGATTACTAACAGCATGCTGAGCGCCCACCACGACTCAGTGTTTCTGGTGATAAAAAATTGCGTCTCTTCCGGAATGTTTGCATACCAGATGAGCATGTACTGGCCGAACCCGATGTAGGCCCAGAATATGGAGAAGGCCAGCATCCATTTCCCCATGATGTGATAATGCTCGACGGTAACCACGTCCTTGAGGTAACCGGCTTGGCGCAAAGCTGTGATCACCAGCACAAGGAGCGACATCGAGCTGCCCGCTGCGCCTGCGAAGATGTACACGCCAAACATCGTTGAAAACCAGCTGTAGTTTAGGCTCATCAGCCAATCGAACGCGCCAAAGGTCAGGCAAAGCGCAAACATCGGCAGACTGATAAACGACACCTTTCGCATCCCGATGGTGAAACGCGGGTTGCCGTCCTTGTCCTGTCGCGCGGAGAACCGGCGCAAAGCGAGGGCGGCAAACGCAAAGAAGCCGAGGAATACCACCGCGCGCACGAGAAAGAAATGCCAGTTGAGATAAGCGCGTTTGGAATCAAGCGACGCCTCGTGCCCCGGCGGAATATCCATCCAAGCATAAAGATGGTGGCGAAGGAGAAGGATGGGCACGAAGAGAACCGCCAGCACTACTAGCAATGCGGCGATGTTCTCCAACTGCCGGCGCACCACGACGGACCAATCCGCATCAGTCGCATGATGGACGATTGTCCAGAAAAAGCATCCCGCGCAGAGCGTGAAGAAAAATGCGAAAGCAAACAGCCAGGAATAACTAAACTGATGCGGATTCACGACTGCTCCGACAGCGCAGAGCACGAGCGCGATCACTGCAATCAATCCGAGGAGGAACGAGAGCCCAGCGAAACGGCTGCTCTCGAAATATTCGCCTTCGGGCGTAGGGACCGTATGTGAACGTTCGCTCATTTTTTGGGCGCCTCTTGCTTTGCTGCGGGTTTAGCCTCCGGCGGTTTGTTTTCAGCCGGTTTGTCCAAATCGCCCTGATGTTCCGGTGGCACATCGGCAATCGCCGCGTTTTGGCTGCGCTGTAAAGCGCGCAAGTAAGCGATGATGGCCCAGCGATCCGGCACGATGATGTTCGGCCCGTAAGCCATCATGGTGTTTTTCCCGTTGGTAATCGTGTTGAAAATTTCGCCGTCCGACATTTTGCGGAGACGTTCATCCTGCAGCGAAACTACGGTCGCGAGGCCGTATTGTTTGGTGATGCCGTTGCCCGCAGCGGCAGCGCCATGGCACATCACGCAGGTGATATTGAAGCGCTGTTGCCCGCGCTCCATCAATTCGCGCGTCACCTCAAGCGGAATCCCGGTTCCCCAGTGGTCGCCCATTTTACCCGTGTTGTAGTAATCAGTGCCGACGCTGAAACTCGCATATGGATGCGACCAGGGTCCGACCGCGGCAGCCTGCGTCTCGGGCGTCTCTGGCTTCGGCATTTCGTAGCCAATTGGAACCGTGCCAGCGACCGGTAACCGCGGGCCGCGTCCATCCGCAAAGAAATCGAGCGGCGCTTGTGCGCGCACTTTCATCTGGCGCACCATGTCTGGAAAAACCTCCAGCGGCGGTTGCGTGCTGATTTGTCCACGAAATCCAAACACCGCGATGACCGCGATCGTGCACAAAACAAAAATCACAACAAATGCGCGCAACATATTTAGTCCTCGTGAACGATGGTGATGTGTTGGCCGCCAGTTTGTTCCAGCAATTCGCGCACGCCGTTTTCGGTAAATCGCGGATCGCGCGCTTCAATTGCCAGGAAAAATCCGTCGTTCGTTACGCGACTGAATCGCTCCCAGTTAAACATGGGGTGATACCAGCGCGGTAACCCATTCATTACCTGCCACGCAAAGAATGCGGCGAACGCGCCGAGAAGCACTGTCAGCTCGAACATGATGGGGAAAAACGCCGGAACAGTCCAAAAATTCCACGGCTTACCGTGCACATCGAGCCGATAGAGACCCCACGACGGGCCAAATTCGACAAGGGCGGCGGTTAGCAAACCGGAAACTCCGCCAAACAAAACCCAGCCGCTCAACCACGATTTTCCCAGTCCCATCGCTTCATCCATTCCGTGGATGGGGAATGGCGAAAAAACATCCCAGCGTCTGAATCCTGCGTCGCGGACGTGCTTGGCCGCTTCGTACAGGGCGGCGGCGCTGGGATATTCCGCAGCCATGGCGTAAACCTTGTGACCAGCAGGAGTCCGCATCATCGTGTCCGCTCCCTTCGATGAACGATGGCTGTAGCCGCCTCGCTGTGCGATGCGCACCGCTGAGCTGTTTGCAAAGCGCAGGTCGCGCGTCTCACAGAGACGCGGCTACAGAAACGGCGGAATCCTCTCATCGTGTGCGCTCCTTTCCGCCAGGCGATACAGATTGAATTCCGGGAGACGTAGCAAGATGCACGTCCGCTTCCGGCACGGCAGTTTTCACCTCCGACATTGCGATCATCGGCAGAAACCGAACGAAGAGCAGGAAGAGTGAAGTGAAGATTCCGAGCGTGCCGATGTACGTCCAGATGTCCACCCAAGTAGGGATAAACAAGCCCCATGACGACGGGATAAAATCACGATGCAATCCGCCGACAATGATGATGAAGCGCTCAAACCACATGCCGGCGTTGACGCACATGCAGACGAAATAAACGACGTAAACGTTGTAACGGCACCAGCGGAACCAAAAGAGCTGCGGCGAAAGCACGTTGCAGAACAACATGCCAACCCACCAGTACCACCAGTAAGGTCCAAAAACGCGGTTCCAAAACGCGAACCGCTCGTAGGAATTGCCGCTGTACCACGCGATAAAGAATTCCATCGTGTAGGCGTAGCCGACGAAGGAGCCGGTCAGCAAAATAATCTTCGCCATTTTGTCGATGTGCCTCGGCGTGATGACATCGTACAGTTTGAACATGGCGCGGCACGGCAACAGCAGCGTTAACACCATGGCGAACCCGCCAAAGATCGCGCCCGCCACAAAGTAAGGCGGGAAAATTGTGGTGTGCCAGGTCGGCAGGACGGACGTTGCGAAGTCAAACGATACCACGCTGTGCACCGAAAGAACCAGCGGCGTAGAAAGACCGGCCAAAAGCAGATACGCCATTTCGTAATGACGCCAGTGCCGATTCGAACCACGCCAGCCAAGGGCGAAGATTCCAAAAAGGAACTTCCTGATCTTTGTGGTTGCCCGGTCGCGCAAGGTCGCCAAGTCCGGAACTAAACCGGTATACCAAAATAAGACCGAGACCGTGAAATAGGTCGACACGGCAAACACGTCCCACATCAGCGGGCTACGGAAGTTTTGCCAGATCCCCCAGTTGTTAGGAAACGGCGCAAGATACCACGCCATCCACACGCGCCCTACGTGCACGCCTGGGAAAATCGCCGCGCAAATCACAGCGAAAAGCGTCATCGCCTCTGCAGAACGATTGATTGAGGTACGCCATTTCTGCCGGAGTAAAAATAAGATCGCTGAGATGAGTGTGCCTGCGTGTCCGATACCGATCCAAAAAACGAAGTTGGTGATGTCCCAGGCCCAGCCGACCGGGACGTTGTTTCCCCAGGTGCCGACACCCGTTGAAATCTGGTAGCCAAGACAAAAGAGACCGAACGTGGCGGCACTCGCGGTGATGGTGAACGCCACCCACCACCAGCGCGGGGCTGGTTGTTCCACGACACCCGAAATGCGCTCCGTCAGCCAACTAAAATTGCGCCGGTTCAGAACAAGCGGCACGTGCGCGATCTGTCGCTCCGCTTCTTCGACTTCCGGTGCTGTTGGTGCCGCGTCCATGATCAAAATGCCGGTCTCATTCTGGTAATTTCTCAACCAAACTTGCGACTCCGATATTCTCCGCGTCCGGCATTTTCGGATTCGGATTGCGGATGCGCGCGAGATAGCTGGTGCGCGCACCGATGTTCAAGTAATCGAGCAGCCGGTAATTGCGATCCTGCTGTTTCATTTTTGAAACACGACTTTCCGGATCTTTGATGTCGCCAAAAACGATCGCCCCGGTGGGGCAGGCTTGCGCGCACGCTGTGGTAAACGAATCGCGCGGGATCCGCGTGTCCGCAGACGCGCCTGCACGGGCGTGCGCCGCAATCTTTGCTTCCTCGATGCGTTGCACGCAGAAAGTGCATTTCTCCATCACGCCCCGCATCCGCACGGTGACGTTGGGATTTTTCTGCATCTTGATGATGTCCGGAGCGCCTTTAGTCGTGAGCGGCGCGAAATATTCTTCGTAGACGCTGAATGCGCCTTTAATCTTCCGTTTGCCGACTGGCCGCTGATTGTAATCGAAAAAATTGAACCGGCGCACCTTGAACGGGCAATTGTTCGAGCAATACCGCGTGCCGACGCAGCGATTGTAAGCCATGACGTTGAGGCCGTCCTCGCTGTGGACCGTCGCGTTCACTGGGCAAACGGTCTCGCACGGCGCGTTTTCGCAATGCTGGCAGGGCATCGGTTGATGGACCATTTCCGGGTTCTCTGGCCAATCACCACGGTCCTGGTTGTATGGTTTCCGGCTGGCGTAATAGCGGTCGATACGAAGCCAGTGCATGATGCGGCCATGCGCCACTTGTAACTTACCCACGACAGGGACGTTGTTCTCGGCCTGACAGGCGACAACACACGCGCTGCACCCGGTGCAAACATTCAGGTCGATAGACATTCCCCACTGCTGTGGTGCGTCTAGTGGCGGATGCGAGTAAATGCTCGGCGGCTGATGCGGTAGTTCTTCTTCGCCCGGAACCTTCTTCGCGAACTCGTTATTTGCACGATAGCCTTCAATCGTTGCTTCCCTAACCAGACCGCGCCCTTCAATGCTGAACTGTTCCTGCATGATCGAGAACGGATAAGTGCGACCGACTTTGGTCACTTTCACACTCTCAATTCCCTTCCCGCCGGCGATGGCGAAATACGGATTTGCCGCTGTACGCAAGAAGTAACCATTGAAGCCGGATTGCTCTGCGATTCCCGGTCTTTCCTTCAGTGCTCCGCCCGCATACGGCAGCGCGTAGAACTCTGGCATCTTTCGCCCGTAACCCAGCGAAATTGTGATCGAATTATCGGCGTGACCGGGCGACACAAGTGCAGCAATGACGAGCTCGCGTTCAATCGGCTGCGCAGCAGCGCCTTTTTCTGTGATCGTGATTTGCACAAGGTCGCCCGTACGGACTCCAAGTGCCTTCGCGAAACCAGGACTCATGAGCGCAGCATTGTCCCACGTGAGTTTTGTGATTGGATCGGGCAACTCCTGCAGCCAGCCGTTATTGGCGTAGCGGCCATCGTCCATTGCGTAACTCGCTGCCAGCACAATCTCAGGTGAATCTGGCGTGGGGGGCGGCGGTATGGTCCACGAGCTTTGAGCTAGCGATCCAACTGCGTTTGCGTTGAAGGAGGCTGTCTGATCACGCAGCTGAACGTGAGACGCAAAGCCGTCGTGAAGGAAACGGGACCACGCAGTTTGAAAATCGCCGGGTGGATTGGTGGCGCGGAAAGTTTCCTGCACGAGTTCAGGCCCTTCTGTTTTTGGGCCGCCGAGCAGCGCGTTGAGCAGTTCAATTTCCGAAAGTCCGGCGAAGAGCGGCAGGATCATTGGCTGGATCGACAAGTAATCGCCCCCAGAGGTCAGCGCGTCGCCCCACGACTCCAGGTAATGCGACAGCGGAACGTGCCAATGGCTGAGCGCCGATGTGGCGTCCTCATGATAACCGAGCCTCGCAACCTCTGGCACCTTTTTCTGCAGATCGGCCCAATCAAGCTGCAGCTTCGTGTCGCGATCCTGCACCAAGCCGCGCTTTGAATTGTAAACCGGATCGCCGCCGAAAATGAACAGTTGCTTGATCCGACCTTCGTTTATGTCCGACGCAAGCTGGGAGATGTCGATGGTGCGCGGATTCTGCGGAGCCTGCCGAACTACCAACGTCTGGCCGACATTTTTCAGCGCAGCGTTGATTGCATAAACCAGTAATTGCACCGCAAGCGGTTGATTGGAGCCGACCAGCACCAAACTTGCTCCGGGCTTTGCGAGAAGATCATTTGCCGCCTCGCTCAACCATTGCTGATCGAATGTTGTTCCGCCTGCGGGAGTTTGGAGAGTTCCCAAGACTCCGCTCAGGCTAGCATCGTTCGTCGCGTGCAGAATTTTTTGTGAGAGCGCGTGGGCGCACGCAGCGATTTGGCTCGCGGGACAACGCAGCCGGTGGTCAGCCATCGCACCGGTGAGAGTGAAGCGATTCTCGACAACGTACAGCCGATTCATGTTGTCTTTCGAAGAGTTCACTCTTCGCCGCGAAGTGAATGCGCGCACCGATTCGAGATCGCCTTGACCGCAATCGAGAAAATCGCTGTCCAAAGCGAGAATGACATCGGCGCGATCCAGTTTCGGAATCAGCCGCGCGCCAGCCCCGAACGCGCTTTTCGCAGCGGTCATCTGCTCCTGACTGAGGAGTGGTTCATAAACGCACCAGCGCATGCTCGGAAACATTTTTTCCAATTCACTGCGCAGTCGTTCACGTGTCGGCGAAAGCGTTTCACCAACGAGGAAGGCAAGACCGTCGCCTTGTTGGCTGGTAATCGTGTCGCGAAGCTTTCCGATGTAGGTGTCAAACTCCACGCGATTGCTCGCTTTGCCTTTGTGAACGAAGCGCTGCGAGCGCGACGGGTCGTACAGATCAAGAATCGACGCCTGAACAAAAGTGTCGGTCGCGCCGCCGCTGCCAAGGTGCAAGGGATTGCCTTCCAATTTTATCGGGCGGCCGTCCACTGTCGTGGCGATCAATGGAATCGCCCCGGTGCGTCGCGGCATGGCGGTTGCGTAGTAGAGGAATTTTCCGGGAATCGTCCATTCCACGCTCTTGGTAAAGGGAACCAGATGCATTTCCGGCCGACGACAACTCGCCAGCCCAACCCCTGCCAGCGTCATCGATGCGCCCATCAATTTCAAAAAATCGCGGCGCGACCATTCGTCGCCGTTCAGCTCTGCAGCACCAGCAGGAAATTCGCGTTCCAACCATTGGCGAAATTCAGGCGTATCGCTCAACTCACCAAGGCCTCGCCAGTAATGCTTTCCGTTTACTCGCTCGGGCGGATGTTGGAAGACGCGTTTCATCGGTGGCACCCCTGACAATTTTGCGGCGGAGTAATATTCCAGCGCTCCTTCAGCGTCTGGCCGATCTCGGCTTGCGTGAGCTTTTTCTTCTTCGAAAAATCTTCGCGCGCGCCTGTTGGCTGCCCATATTTCGCGACAAACTGCACCGGCTTCACATCCTCCGGTTTCCAATCGAGATTAAAAACCTGATCTTCGGGGCGCAGGAAATTTTCTGGATGCCGATGGCACTCGAGACACCAGGCCATGCTGTGCGGCTTGGCCTGATAGACCACGGGCATGTGATTGACCGGACCGTGGCAACTGAAACAACTGATGCCTCGATTCACGTGCGCCGCATGATTGTAATAAACGTAATCGACCGTGCGATGGATCCACACCCAATCGATGGGGTCGCCCGTCTTCCAACTAGCGCGCACTGGTTCCAGTTTCGGGTTGTCCTTTTGCACCTGGGTATGGCAGTTCATGCACAGCTGGGTGTTGGGCACGTTCGAGTGCGCCGCTACTTCCACAAAGCTGTGACAATACCGGCAATCCATTCCCAGTTGCGTGACGTGAATATCGTGTGGAAACGGCACCGGCTGGATCGGTTGATAACGCACTTTGGTGTACTTTGGCGTGACGTAATACCACGTGCCGGCGGTCAATCCACAAACGATCACGATGCCGCAAACCAGGAGCTTGATTGGCACCCAATTCGTCCAGCGTGGAAAGAAATTTGCCATGATTACGAATCGGCAGCCGTGCGTCGCCAAGCTGCCAACAAAACAAAACTAAGCTCAGGAACTGTCTGGTTCAGACGCTGCAAAAGGGTTAAGGTTAATTGCTCGTCCGAGGGGTAACGATGATTCTATAAACAGGTCGGGAGAGGGCAAAACAAATTTCGTGGTTCATGTTGATTTAAAAATTGTCGTGCGACATCCGATCACGTCAGAACTTCCCCAAAGCGTCAAGCCCGGAAGATCGCGGTAAATCGTGATGACGGTGATCGGTGACAGAGTTATTTTTGGCGAGTGACAACTAATATGACCGGCGTGGCGCTCCAAAATCCAAAACTACGCGCGACCCTGGCGCTGCCTCTCTGCTTCCTGTCGTTTCTGCTAGCTGAGTCGCACTCGCCAGCGGCTATCCCCGAACATGAGCATCCTGTCCCGGAGAAGCTTGGCAGTGTCCAGTTTCCTACTTCGTGCTCGAGCAAAGTGCAGAAAAGTTTCGAGCGAGCGATGGCGCTTTTGCATTCTTTTGCATACTCGGCAGCGGAAAAAGCATTTCGCGATGTGGCAGCCAAAGATCCCAATTGCGCTGCGCCGCACTGGGGTGTGGCGATGACTTATTTCCATCAGCTGTGGGAGCCGCCGGTTGCGCCGCAAAACATCACTCGTGGGCTGGCCGAAATCGAACAAGCTAAAAGGCTCAGCAGCTCAGATCGAGAGCGCGGATTCATCGACGCGCTGAGTTTTATTTACACAAACGCCGACTCTCTGGCGTACCAGGAACGGCTGAATCGTTACGCGGAGGCCATGCACAAGCTAGCGGGGCGTTATCGGGACGACGCCGAGTGCCAGATTTTTTATGCGCTCGCGCTCATCGCCACGGCGCCCCCCAGCGACGCAACCCATGCAAAACAGAAAGAGGCCGCTGCCATCCTCGAGCCGTTATTCAAGAAATCTCCACAACATCCTGGCATCGCGCATTACCTGATTCACGCCTGCGACAATGCAGAAATGGCGCGGCAGGGCGTCGCTGCCGCGAAGGCGTACTCGCAAATCGCGCCTTCAGCGCCACACGCTTTGCACATGCCGTCGCACATCTACACGCGACTGGGAATGTGGGAGGAATCGATTGCTTCGAACCTGGCGGCACAAAAAGCTGCGCGCGAACAAGGCGACAAAGGCGAGGAGCTACACGCGATGGATTATCTGGTTTATGCCTATCTCCAACTTGGCCGTGACACCGCGGCGGCGCGCGTGCTCGATGAACTGCGCGCCATGAGCGGGCTTGACGGCAGCGATTTCAAGATGGGCTACTCGGCAAACGCAATGCCTGCGCGCTACGCGATCGAGCGCCGCCAGTGGTCAGATGCGGCGCAACGGCTTCCAGTGGATGGGGCGGCGCCGCAAGTCTCGGCAGTCACACTTTGGGCGCGAAGCGTCGGACTCGCCCGCAGCGGGAAAACGGCTGACGCCCGAAAGGAAATCGAAAAATTAAGGAGCGCTTACGAAAAATTGCGCGCAACCGGGGACGATTACTGGGCGACGCAAGTAAACGTACAGATGAGCGAAGCGCTCGCTTGGGTCGCACAGGCTGAAGGAAAAGCCGACGAAGCTCTCAAGTTAATGCGCGCGGCCGCCGATGAAGAGGACGCCATCGAAAAGCGTCCCGTTACACCCGGGGCGATTGTTCCAGCGCGCGAACAACTTGGTGATCTTCTGCTCGAATCAAATCATCCCCAGGAAGCCCTCAGAGAGTTTGAGCGTGCGCTAACAACCACTCCGCAACGTCGTGCGGCATTGATGGGCATGACTCATGCCCGCGAAATGATCGCTTCTGCGGACCCAAATAAGAAGTAAGGTCGCAGTCCGATTCTAGCTTTATGGAGATCAAAATTCCCGGACTTCATCACGTCACCGCGATTGCCAGTGATCCACAGCGCAATCTGGATTTTTACGCTGGCGTGCTTGGATTGCGCTTCGTCAAGCGCACGGTGAACTTCGATGATCCGGCGACTTACCACTTTTATTTCGGCGATGCGCGCGGCACCCCTGGCACAATCCTGACGTTTTTCCCATGGCCGAGCGCGCGGCGCGGAATTCGCGGCACAGGCCAAGTCGATGCTGTGGGATTCGCGATTCCAAAAAACTCGACTGACTACTGGCTGGAGCGCTTGAAACAAGAACATGTGTCGGCGGAAAGAATGAGTCCCCGCTTTGATGAAGAACTGATTCGCTTTATCGATCCAGACGGACTTCTTATTGAATTGATTGAATCGGCTGCGGCGCCAAACGTCGAGCACTGGAACGAGAGTTCAGTACCAGCAGAACATTCGATTTGCGGATTTCACAGCGTCTCCGCGGCTTTGGAGGGGTACGAACGCACTGCAAAATTGCTGACGGAAACTTTTGGTTACCGGCTGGTTAATCAGTCGAATAATCGTTTTCGATTCGCTTCACAGAATGAAACTGCCGCCGGTCGCGTGATCGATCTGCTTTGTATGCCCGATGCGCACCCGGGCCGCGTCGCTGCCGGCTCCGTTCATCACATCGCCTTTCGCGCGCGTGACGACGCGGAACAGCGGCAATGGCGGGAGCATCTTGTTGCCCTTGGATACAACGTCACCCCGGTGATCGATCGCATTTATTTTCATTCAATTTATTTCCGCGAACCGGGCGGCATTCTTTTCGAAATCGCAACCGACCCGCCGGGCTTCACATTGGATGAAGACTCGAATCAACTCGGCAAAAATTTGCGGCTTCCGTCGTGGCTGGAGTCGTCTCGCGAGCAAATCGAAAGAGTTTTGCCGCCGATCGCGCCTCCTACAAACCAATGACGCCGGATTTCATTCACGAGTTCGTTCCCGGTTCTTCAACTCGCACGCTGCTACTCCTGCATGGCACGGGTGGGAATGAGCACGATCTCATTCCGCTCGGACGCGAGCTTGACCCAAATGCCGCGTTGCTGAGCCCACGCGGAAAAGTTTTAGAGAATGGCATGGCGCGATTTTTTCGGCGACTGGCCGAGGGCGTATTCGATCTGGAAGATCTGCAAAAGCGCACGCACGAGATGGCTGATTTTGTCGCGGCAGCGGCGGATCGCTACGATATCGACAGCAAGAACATTGTTGCGGTCGGCTACTCGAATGGCGCGAATATCGCCGCGAGCACATTGTTGCTGCGCCCCGAAATTCTCGCCGGCGCAATTCTATTTAGAGCGATGGTGCCGCTCGAGCCGGAGAAACGACCGGAACTCGCGAACGTCCGTGTTTGGATTGGAGCGGGAAACCACGACCCAATTATTCCATCCTCCGAAACGCAGCGTCTCGTCGATCTTCTGAGAGCTGCTGGTGCGGATGTCACCGTCCAATTTCTCAACGCAGGACATGCGTTAACGCCTGCCGATATTTCGCTGGCCCGCGATTGGCTCCACAAACTGTGAGCTACGCAGCGATTCCGTTGCTGGTGCCCTCAGCGAAATGGAAGCGGGACTACTTCGACCGGAATTGGCTTAGCAGAATTTTGCGCCGAGGACGCATCTAATTTGGTGTCGGGGCTGTTAAACCCGCGTTTCACATATCCGAGCGCGATTTCCTTTCCGATTCGTTCGCTGCGCGTTGCGGTCGTAACCCAGCCGACTTCTCTTCCCGCTGCCGAAGGAGCGGCAAGTTTCATTCCCGGCTGAAGCGGGACATCATCGAGGGAAATCAATCCGCATAGGCGTTTGTTCGTCTGGCCTGACATCTTTATTCGCGAGATGACTTCCTGGCCGATGTAGCAGCCTTTCTCGTAATCGATCGTCCGTTGTTCCAGATTGGCTTCGATCGGGATAATCTCCTCCGTCAGTTCGAAGCCCCAGCGAGGAATCCCCTGTTCAATTCGCAAAACCTCTGCGAAAACAGGATCGACAAATGCAAATGCCGAGGACAATTGTTGCCAGACAGCATCGTGACGCGCCGCGTCACTCCAGATGTCCCAGCCCGGCTCAGCAAAGCGGTGCACGGAAACGATCCGGCCATGCTCGGCCGTTGGCGATTTTTTCGACAGAACATGAAACAGCGAGAATTGATGGGTGACGTCGTCAATTTGAACATCGTCCGCAATGACGTAGCGCTCCAACCGGGTGCGGAGTGTTTCGCCAAGCTCTGGGTCGGCGTCCACCGAAAAGCACTCGTCTAGTGCACCAATAAAAATGTGGGCGTTCATCTTGCCTTTCGCATTGAGCACGCACGCCTCAATGGCGTTTGTTTCGCTGGCCTTGCGCAAATCATTTGTGATTTGGCCGTTGAGAAACCGAAAGCGGTCGGTCCCGATGATACGAAACTTTGCGCGCGCTGACAGATCGACAAAACTCGCCTGCCCAGCTTGCGACGGCTGCGTCATTCCTGTCCGGCCGAAAACCGGCTCAGCAATTGTTTCAGAAACCCACGGCGTAATGGAGTCGCTTCATTAGCGCCTCCGCCGGCTGCTGTCCCAAAACTGAGCAAAGGCTGCTGCGAATCTGCGCCGCCTGCGTTTTGCGGTTCAAGTTTTTCCGTCTCCGACTGCGCTGAGTCAATGATCGCAGGGCCGCTGCCTGCTTCGCCATCTTGCTCGTCCGTTGGCGGCTGATCAGATGCCGCAGCAGGCTCCTGCAAATATTTGCGCGCGACCGACGAATAATCGTCGTCGCCGTGACCCCACTGCATTTGCTCAAGCAACTGGTGGCGGGCGGCAGCGGTCACTCCCAGATCCAGATAATGCGACAAAGCGATCTGACTGGCGATCTGCATATCCTTCAGCATGTGTTTAACAGAAAATTGCGGCTCAAAATCGCGGTCGAGCATTTTCGGCAGCTTCAGAGCCAGAGTGCCAGAATAACTGGCATTGGCTCGCATCGCTTCGACGAATTTCTCCAGCGGCACACCTAGCGCTTGTACCAGTCCAAGAGCTTCTGCTGCGGCCTGCGCGCTTGCGGCTGTGATCATGTTGGTTGCGATTTTGATCGCGCTCGCCTGGCCAACTGTTCCCACCTCGATAATCGTCTTGCTGCTGGCCTCCAGGATTGGACGCGCCTCCCGCAACGCCGCCTCGGTCCCGCCAACGTAATAAACCAGTTCGCCCTTTTCAGCTGCAGGCTTGCTTCCGGTAAATGATGCCTCTACAAAGCGCCCCCCCCGACGTTCGACAACTTCCGCCGCAGCACGCATGGAATCCGGAGCGACAGTTGAATGCGCAAGGACGACGTGACGCGGGGCAAGGTCTGCGCTTAGCTGCTCGACAGTCTCCAACAGAGCTTCATCGTCGGATACAAAGATTTGAATGTAATCGCAAAGGCTCGCCAGTTCCCCGGGCGAGCCGACAAAATTTGGCACGGGCCGTGGCGAGCGGTTCCAGACGAAAACCGGAAACCCTTTGCGGCGAAGATGCGCGGCCACTGCCCGACCGATGATCCCAAGGCCGATCACGCCAACGCTCTTATGCGTTGGATGGGACGTAGATGCGAGGCGCTCCATGGAGGTGACAATTCACAATCAGGCTGCTGGGAAACGTTGCAACAGGCAATCCTGAAATTTGGGCGAACCGACGTGACTCGTGATTCGTTACACCGTTAAAGAGGGCTCGATTCAACGGTTCAACGCTTTAACGCGAATTCAGACAGGTAATATATGGCGACGGACCCGACGGTGTGAAGACTCTGGGCGCTGATTTTATCCATTGTGTCATCGGCTGTGTGCCACCAGGGATAATCAAAATCAATGATGTCGAGCGTCGGAATCCCGATCGCATTCAGCGGCGCGTGATCGTCGATCAGCTCCCGGCCCAGATAGGTGAAGTAATTTCGCAATTTGAGCGCTTCCGCCGCGGCAAAAATATCGCGCGACATCTCCGCAGGCGAATCTGAGGGAAGCGTGATGCCGAGCGACCGGTCGCCAACCATATCAAACAAAAGCCCGCCGCGAAATTGTCGGGCGCCTTGGAGTTGCCTGGCAAAATAACGGCTTCCGTACAAACCATCCTTCTCAGAAAACTGCTCGTAGGCTTCTTCGCCATCAAAAAACACCAGCTCAATTTTTCTGGCCAGATCCGGATGCTGCCCCATTACCCGGGCTAATTCCAGAAGCAGACCGGTGCTAGAACCGCCGTCGTTCGCTCCGACAAACCGAATGGTATCGAACATTTTTGTGTCGTAATGCGAGCACAATAAAAACAAGGGGGACGGCGCCTTCCCTTGGGCAGAAAATTGGGCAATCAAATTTACGAACTGGATCTTGCCCCGCGGAGTGTCGTCATTGAATGCTTGACGGGTTACCTGCCATCCAGACCGACGAAGTTGATCCTCAATGTAAGCTCTGGATTTTTCGATAGCCTTGGAGCCAGCCGGGCGCGGCCCGAAATCAACGAGGCGTTGAACATGAGCAAGAGCTTTATCGCCTGAGAATTCTTCCCAAATCTTCGGCGCACCCGCCTCTGTCACTGATATCGTCAACACAAGGAGCAAAACCTGTGCGCCACGTGCAATCGCTGTCCGATTACTCATCGCTTGATCGGTTTCAAAAAGTAAACGTTCAACGTCCAATGCCCAACGCTCAACGTCCAATGCTCAACTAGATTGTCATCCTGAGCGGAGCGAAGGACCTCCCAATCGCAGCGAAGATCATTCATAGACCGAGCGTGAGATCCCTCATTTCGTTCGGGATGACCACGCGTTAAACGGCTGAAGTGTTTCGTTCACCCGCTTCAACCATTCAACCATTTGAGGGAAGTCAGCTCTCGTCCGGCGGCAGCCCCAAGGCGGTAACGATCCGCTGGAGATCGTCCGTTCCGTAATACTCGATTTCGATGCGGCCGCGTTTGTCTCCGTGATGGATGGTGACGTGGGTGGCCAAATGCTGTTGCAACCGGTCCTGTAAATCTCCGACTGCCGTTGTCGTCGCGCCGAGTTCGATCCCGACGCGCCGAGATTTGCGCCGCGGGCGTCCGATCCCAAGCTGGCGGGCAACCAACCGCTCCGTGGAACGTACCGTGGCATTGCGCCGCAGAACTGTTTCTGCAGCGAGCAGTTGTTCCTCGGGGGCTTTTAATGCCAGCAGCACTTTTGCGTGACCCACCGAAAGCAAATTCTGAGCTAGCCAGACTTGCACCTGCGGATGCAGATCCAAAAGCCGCAACGCGTTCGCCACTGCCGCCCGGCTGCGACCCACTTTGAGTGCGATGTCCTCCTGCCGCATTCCAAATTCATTAGCCAATCTGGCGTACCCCTGAGCTTCTTCGATTGCGTTGAGGTCCGCGCGCTGCAGATTTTCAATCAAGGACAACTCGAGCACTTCCAGGTCATTGGCGCTTCGAATTATGGCGGGCACCGTCGGAAGTCCGATTTCCTGCGCGGCGCGCCAGCGGCGCTCGCCGGCGATGAGTTCAAATCGCGCGCCTGCCTGGCGGACGATGAGCGGTTGAATGATGCCATGCTGCCGAATGGAATCGATCAATTCCTGCAACGCGTCGCGTCCAAAATCTTTGCGCGGCTGTAACGCGCTTGGAACAATGGCTGCCAAATCAATCTGGTGCACTCTTTCGCCCGCCTCGTCCCCGTCCGTACGTGCGGCCACTGAGGGCGTCCCAATTAGCGCGCCAAGACCTTTACCGAGACCAGACCGTGCCATTGCGCCTGAGGCTACCGGAACACACTCAGCAACGCAAACGGCAATCCGCGCCCAGCCGCCCCGGCGATGCAATATTTTGGAGCGCGGTGCTCTACGACATTGGGGAGGCGAGGCGTTCCTCAAAAAAAATCTAAAAAAAGTATTGACACTCACAGCTGAAATTCAGTATGAACGCGGGTGGCTGCAAAACAGACAAAGGACTTTTGCCCGGTAGGGTTCTTTGTCTGTTTGGAGTCCAGTGACCAAAAAACCAAAATAAACACGACCGGGAAAGAGAAAGAACAGATCCCATGTATTCAATTCAGCTTAAAACGTTAGTTTCATGCGGACGAGATCCGGCTCGCCCGCTGCCTTTACGGCGCGGGTTCCTTCTCATCCCGCTCATTCTAGTGTGCTTTGCGTTTTCACCGCAAATGCAGGCAGCACCACAAGCATTGCCCTCACCAAGCCCGGACGGGTGCTATCCCAACTTTAACACAGCGGAAGGATGCCTCGCGCTTAATGGCGTCTCTAGCGGTTCGGGAAACACAGGCGTTGGCTGGCGTGCGCTGTCTATAGACAATACTGGCAACTACAACACCGCTCTTGGCGCAGGAGCGCTGGTCCTCAATACCAACGATTCCAATACGGCCACTGGCGCTGTGGCGCTTTTGCTCAACTTCGACGGCTCACAGAACTGCGCCTATGGAACCGATACGCTTGTCTTTAACGGACAGTTCGGCCATTCGGGCGCCAACTTCAACGATGGGTTTGGCGCTTTTGCACTGTTTAACAACCTTGACGGATACACCAACAACGCTTTTGGCAATCACGCGCTTTTCGAAAATCAGCACGGCG
>DATEZD010000043.1:0-3142 GCA_035255865.1 Candidatus Udaeobacter sp. | reverse complement strand
CGGCGGGGCGGATGGTTGGGCGCCGGCTTATTGCATTTCGAAGACTGCGTTGAATGGCGTGACAGTGCAGCTTGCAACGGCGTTGCCGAAATTCGCCGTCAATTCGGTGTGCCCTGGTTGGGTGCGGACGGATATGGGTGGCGAAAACGCAAGCCGCTCAGTCGAGGAAGGCGCGGACACGATTGTGTGGCTTGCCAGCGAAGCGCCGCAGGATCTGACCGGTAAGTTCCTGCGTGATCGCAAAGAGATTCCGTGGTGATCCGCCTTCGCCGAGGCTACGGCGGACAGGTCCCGCCTTCTTTATGCCTGCAGAAATGGATTTGTCAGGCGTTCCTGGCCGATGGTTGTTGGCGGGCCGTGGCCGGAGAGCACAGTCACATCATCGCCCAGCGGAATTAACTTTTCCCTGATCCCGTTGATTAGCAGATCGATATCGCCGCCGGGCAAATCACCGCGACCAATGCTGCCGGCGAAAAGAACGTCGCCACCAAAGAGCAACCGATCCTTCGGCGAAAAGAAACAAAGACTGCCTGGACAATGGCCAGGCACTTCCAGAACCTGGAAGTCGGTGCCGAGAAAACTTCGGTTTGGTGTTTCTTCGATGAGAAAATCTGGTTCGACTGGTTCGATTTCGAGCGCGAACCCAAAGTTGCGAAAGAAATCGCGATCAGAAATCATAGGCGCGGTGAGCGGGTGACATCCGATAGGGCAATGAAACTGGCGTTTAACCCGCGCAACGTCTTGGACGTGATCGACGTGCCCATGTGTTAGCAGCAAAAGTTTGGGATGGATATTGAGCAAGCGTACCCATTCGCACGCACCCTCAGGTGCGTCGAACAGGATCCATCCCTCCGGCGCTTCGAACAGATAGCAATTGGTTTCAAAGATCCCACCGCAAAACGTTTTGTAAGTCGCAGATGCCATTGTAACGAAGTTTTTGAATGTTCAGCGCTGTCGATTGTCTATTTCTATCCAACAATGCCGATCTTGTCTCGTCGTCTTGCGCTGCGAGCCGAATTCTGCGAGTATCTTAAACCTCTTTTTTAACAATGAGATCATCTTTGCGGCGATCACTAGTCCTTTGCACCATCTTTTTTGCGGCCGCGCTCGCGGCTCCGCCGGCACCGGCGAGTTCGAGAGAAACGGTGGCGATGTCTGTTGGGCGGCTCCTGGAGGAAGGCCATTACACCCGGCAAAAACTGAACGAAGAGGTTTCGAAAAAATTCCTGCAGACGTATCTGGAGCTGCTCGATTACAGCCATCTCTTTTTCACGCAGGAAGACGTTGATGCCGTCACTAAGAAGTATGCCAACGCCATGGCTGGGGACGTTCTTATGGGGACGCTTAAGCCCGGCTACGAGATTTACGCGCTATACACGAAGCGCGTTGATGAACGCGTAGCGAAAATAAAGGAGCTGTTGAAACAGCCGATCGACTTCAAAAGTACTGCAACGGTGGAATTGAGCCGTCAAAAATCGCCGTGGCCGAAAAATGAGGCTGAAGCCGACCAACTCTGGCGCGGCCGGATCGCAAACGAACTGCTTCAGGAGCATTTGAGCGAGCACCCGATCGAGCCTGCGCCGCAGCTGGTCTCTCGCCGCTATGAACGTCTGGCCCGGAATGTTCACGAGCAGGATAAGGACGAGCAGATGAAACTTTACCTCGACGCGCTCGCCCAGGCCTACGATCCGCACTCGGAATATCTGAGTAAGGCCGACATGAAGAATTTCAGCATTAACATGGGCCTGTCGCTGGTGGGCATCGGCGCACTGCTTCGCTCCGAAGATGGCTACGCGAAAATTGACAGCCTGGTTCCTGGCGGCCCCGCGCAAGTGGACGGAAGGCTCAAGGTAGGCGACCGCATCAGTGCTGTGGCGCAGGGCCCGGCGGAATATGTCGATGTTCGCGAGATGCGACTCGACAAAGTCGTCGAAATGATTCGCGGAAAGAAAGGTACACGCGTTCGCTTGCTTGTGATTCCCTCCGATGCCACCGATCCGTCGCGCCGGAAGAATGTCGAGCTGGTGCGTGATGAAATTAAGCTGAAAGATCAGGAAGCCCGCGCCGACATCATCATGAGGAAAGACGAGAACGGTGAGCCGATAAAACTCGGCTGGTTGACCCTGCCTTCTTTCTATGCCGACATGGACAAGCACCAGAAGAGCACGACGCGCGATGTGCTCGCATTGCTCAAGCGGCTGAAGAAAGAGAACATCGCCGGCTTGGTTGTCGATCTGCGTAAGAATGGCGGCGGTTCACTGGAAGAAGCGCTCTCGCTGACGGGCTTGTTTTTGAAATCAGGTCCAATCGTTCAGACGAAAGATTATAACGGGACGATCAGGATTTCGTCCGATCCGGATTCGGGCATCGCTTACTCCGGGCCAATGGTTGTTCTTACCAGCCGGCAAAGTGCGTCGGCGAGCGAGATTTTCGCCGCTGCGCTTCAGGATTATGGCCGCGCGGTCATCGTCGGCGACAAGAATACGTTCGGCAAAGGCACTGTGCAGACGATCCTTCCGATTGGGCGGTTCGCTTCGCTGCTGGGCAGTCATACCGATGAAGATGGCGCGTTGAAGTTAACCATCCAAAAATTTTATCGCGTCGCGGGCGGCTCAACGCAGCTCCACGGCGTGGCCTCCGATATTGTTCTGCCGAGCTTGAGCGATCTTCCTGAGTTCGGTGAAGGCGCGCTCAAAAATGCCCTGGCATATGACGAAGTGACCAAGGCGAAATACACAAAATGGTCGGACAACCATTCCCTTTTTATTGACCAGCTCCGCCGACGTTCAGAGGAGCGTGTGAAGGGCGATCCCGAATTTCACTACGTCATGGAGGACATGAATCGTTTGCGCCACAAGATCGACGAAAACAGAATTTCGCTGAATGAAGATGCGCGAAAAAAAGAGACTGCCGACGATAAACTGCGCAAGGAAACGCGTTCGAAAGAGCGCCTGGCGCGGAATCAGGAAGAGCCCAGCATCTATCGCGTGACGCTCGACACCGTCGATAAACCGAATCTGCAATTGATCATGTATCCTGGGAAACTGGCCGAGGCGAAAAAGAACGGCATTGTGCCGAAAGTAGATTCCGGCGCTGCTCCGGACGCGGATTCCGATCTGCCTGAGAGCGCTCCAGGCGACGG
>DATEZD010000042.1:0-5345 GCA_035255865.1 Candidatus Udaeobacter sp. | reverse complement strand
TGCGGATAGTAACCGTAGCCTGGATCGCCATAGTAACCCATCTCAGGTGAGTCGGCATACCAACCCATCTCAGGTTGGTCGGCGTAGTAGCCGTAAGCACCTGGCTCTGCCGCGTAATAACCCATCATCTCAGGTGAGTCGGCATACCAACCCATCTCAGGTTGGTCGGCGTAGTAGCCGTAAGCGCCCGGCTCTGCCGCGTAATAACCCATCGTCTCGGGTGAATCGGCATAGTAACCATAGTCGCTTGGGGCTGCATAGTAGCCCATTTCAGGTGTAGCATGGAATGTCATAAGATTAGTCTGTTGGTTAGTGGATTGTGGGTCATAAGGATTAACAATCATGACTTCGTCGTATCCACGGTTGTGCTTCATGTGTTATTAAAACTGCTTATCCCTCGATGCCGCGATTTGTTACTCGGTAATTTCCTCCGTGGATGTAGAGCTGTCGGCCACTCGGATTGCAGGTCAGCCGCGCCGGCGTTTCGAGAAAATGGATAAAGGTTTGCGGCCGGTTGCACAGCCCGCGAACACTGCGGTAGATAAGTCCGCATAGCTCGCCGAGGTCTACCTGCACTTCGGGCGCCTGTTTCGCACAGCGCAGCCGAAGAGTCTGCCGCGCTGGATAACAATGAAAACGACGATAAATCTCCCTTGCCGGAGCAAGCGAAGGAGTTACGCTCGCCGACGCGACCGGTAGACTGCGCGCCGAGATCCGTATCAAGTAACTCACCGGCAAAGCTCCATTTCATTATGGGACTCCTTTTCCAAGGTTATCGGCGATGACGGCGGTGATGACGCCGGCCGCCGCCCATATAAGGCAAGGCTTGCGGCGGAACTCCCGGTGGAGGTTGCGGCGGTGCATTTTGAGCAAAAGCGGGAACAAGACCGCGCGGGCCCGGCCACACTGCGCAGCGCATGTAAAGACGGCGCGGACCAAGCCCAGTGTAAGGCAACGGCGGACGCACCCAGCCAGCTGGCCAGGGCGGTCGAAACGATGGCAAGCCAGGGAAGCCCGCAGGCATCGGAACGCCCGAACCCATTGGAAAACCCTGAGGTGTCGGAAAGCCCGGCGGACCTGGAATCTGCGGAAACGCCGGAGCAGGCGGCCCCATCGCGCCTCCCGGCAAAAGCTGGCTTACGATCGGGCCGATTCCGGGTATTGCGCTTACAGCGGGCCCGATTCCGGGTATTGCGCTGATTGCGCTTACAGCGGGCCCGATTCCGGGTATTGCGCTGACAGCGCCTCGCACGGCTTTGCCTATGTCATCGAAAATACCGGCGACACGACCTACTGGGTTGCCTAGCCCATCGTACACTACGCGTTCGCCGTAACCGGAAAGTCGGTCTGGCACTTGATGTAAAGCTCCTGTCTGACTGTCTTGCACGATCATGATATTTTGTCCTCTGGTTAATTTAGTTAGTCGAATGTCGCGGTTGTGATATTGTCCTTATTCGTTATGTTCTTGTTGATCTTTAGTAGTGACTGCCAAAATGCGGCGCTGGATAGCAGCCGCTCACTTGCCCACTCGATTCCGTCGCCAGTGGCAGCAGAGGTAGCGCCCGTGGTGGCAAGCTAACTTGTTCTCGCGTTTGCTCGAATCTTACCCGCACTGGCGCGCGGTGCCGTCGCGTGCGTCGTCGACGGAATATCACCTGCCTTCCTGGCGGGGCTGCCGGCAGTTCTGAAGGTGATAACATCGGCCCGTCGGATGTCGGTTCGCGTATGACGATAACCTGCGGCGGCGCCATGCTGGGAGTAGTCTGAAAAGGCGCGACCGGAGAAGCAGGTGTAATACCGGCACCAGGAGGGGGAGCGGAAGGTGAAGGCGCCGAAGGGCCTGAGGGCGCGAGCATTGGGAGCAAGTTGGCGGCCATGGGCAGTAGCTTTGCCGCAAACGGAAGGAGCGCTGCGAGAGCTGGAAAACCAAGCGGATTTCCCAAGCGGTCGTAGACTTCCCCAAATCCCGGACTCACCCAGCCACCGAACCGTTCATCCGGCACATTATGGAAGTAACCAAATTGATCCTGTATAAGCATAAGACTCCTCAGTTACACGACTTCACAAATTCGTTTCCATAATGCCGGCGGTGCCCAGCCGATCGGCCGATCCATCGTTGGGTCGAGCGCGATCCATTTTCCATTCACATTTACTTCCAGGTAAATGTGGCTGTAAACGTGCGGCTTCCCTGGTCTGAAACCTGTTAGTGCTATGCGTACCGGATGACCGGTAGCGAGTAACATCGCCCCGAGCAGAATTGTCATGTCGTCGCAATCGCCTGCTTGTAACTCCAGCATGCGCCGGGCGGTGTGAAGTAACTCGACGCGAAAAATGTCGCGCGTGTAACGGATATTGTTGCGCACCCAATGAAAGAGTGACAGAACTTCGCCAAAACGATCCTTCGGTCGCGCTCCTGCTTCTCGAAAAATCTCGATCGCTTTCTGTCGGACATAGAAATCGCGTGCGCCATCGCGGATTAACTGGGCGATCAGACCGGCGCTCGCGATCGTGCCGCGCGGCCCTTTCGGCACACGCGCGATGCGGATCCTGGGAACAGTGAACCGGGGACAAAATTGGATCATTCACGGATTGGTCCTTTGATGCGGTTCATAGGCACAACGACTGGCTGGGCCAACCCTTCCACTTCGACCACCGCGAATGCATCCTGCTGAAAGCCGCTGTCAGATGCATCAATGATTCTTCCCTGGAGCACATCGTCCCCGTGAAGCTCCATGAGAATTTGGGCGGCATCAGGCACATACACGTCCTTGATTTTGAAATTGACCCAATGGTTTCGCACATTTTCAAACTTTGGTAGTTAGCTTGTTCCGTGCCACGACGAGGATGCTCGCGTGGTCGCGTACGTGTTTCAGAGGAAAATAGCGGTTGCGACGCCGCTCGGCATCGCGTCGCACGGAACTGTGATTCTCCGAGTTTTCGGAAACCGTCTTCCGGTTCAGCGCCAGTTCTTTCCGGAAAGGCTTTTCCTGGGAGGTGACGCAGCACAGGCGCTGCTATATGGAGCGTGTAGCAGGCACCGGAGGGAAACACTGCCCCGAACCCCAGGTCCTTCGTAAAATCCTTAGAACTGTCGGGACGAAGTTTTGCTGAAAGCCAACCTATGCTTGTGCATTTTGTTATACACGCTGCGCGGTGTTATGCCGAGGAGACGGGCTGCCTTTGACTGATTTCCCGCGGTGCGGCGCATAGCAGCGTCCATGGCATACCGTTCATATGTTTCCAGCGAACGGGAGAGGTTCCATTCGTTGTCTTCCAGTAATCGAATGACGTTTTTCACAATATCGGTGCCCTCCGATTCATGACTTTCCGGCTGAGCAGCAACTTGAGCAGACGGTGGCGATGCTGACAATTGCTGCAAAAGGTCCACCGGCAGGTCGCCCAGGCCGAGCGGATCATTCGTGTCTCGTCGTGCGAGCGCCTGCCGCACTATGTTCTCCAGTTGCCGGACATTGCCTGGCAGCTCAAGTTGCCGCAATGCCTCCAAGAAGTCTGCACCGATGCCAATGGCAGACGTTGTGGCGTTAAGAGTTCGATATTTCTCGAGAAAATGCTCAGTCAAAAGGGAGAGGTCATCGGTCCGTTCGTGCAGCGCGGGGACTTTAATGGTTAGCACATTTAATCTGTGGAAAAGGTCCGTGCGAAATGAGCCCGCGCGCCCCATTTTCTCTAGGTCGCGGCTGGTGGCTGCAACGACGCGAATGTTAACTTTGACATCACGATCTTCGCCCACACCCAGTACGTGACTGTCTTCAAGTACGCGCAGGAGTTTCGCTTGAATCACACCATCCAGTTCGCCAATCTCGTCCAGAAATAGCACGCCAGCCTCCGCCGAACGGATCAGTCCTTTGCGGTCCCGGTCGGCACCCGTGAAGGCTCCTCGCCGATGGCCAAAAAATTCACTCTCAGCCAGCGACTGCACGATCGCGCCACAATTAACTGGTACGAACGGGCCAGTGCAACGCTTCGGATCGAGCTGGTGCAGCGCACGCGCCAGACCTTCTTTACCAGTGCCCGTCTCGCCCATGATCAGCACCGGCAGATCGCTTAGCCTGCTAAACGAGACAGTCCTGCGGAAAACGCGCACTATTGCGGTACTCTGGCCTACCATGCCCATGTCACGTAGCATGGATTTAATTTTCTCTACTTCCTGCTGGTTCTTCGTTTCTGTCGCGAGCGCTTGTTCTAGGGCGCGACGCAAACAATGGCTAAAATCAGCAACCGCCTTGTCCAGCAACTGTCCAGCACCGGCTAGAAGTGGCAGACAGCGGAGTTTCACACTCCACGATTCAACGCCGTCTCCGCAGGCGATAATTCGAAATCCCGTCGCCTTTAGCTCTCGAATAATCTGCAACTCCTCGTAGTGGATTTCCGTTCCGATTCCGACTATGGCAACGCAGCACTTGGGCGAATATTTTGGCGGATGAACGTAGGTCACCTTAGTCGCGCGTGCGCCGATCCGACTGAGGATTTTGCAGATAATCGCGCGTTGTGCGGGACAGTTGTCGTATACGCCGATCGTTGGAGCAGAATCGAAAGTCTTACTCCCGAAATTCGAATTTGGCGCCTCTTCCACAATACTCCAGCTCCTGCGGCGGCAAGTCTGAACTAGGATAAGAAACCCGACGGGGGGGAAGTGCCGTTTCCCCCGATTCAGATTTGTCTTTTAGACTTTTTGCGAAAAATCGAACCAATCTGTCAAGAAAAAAACTTAAGGGAATTTCCGAAAAATCTTAAGGGAATTTCCATATGGAATCACCGCGCTCCCTGTCAAGATTAAAATCTTGCGGAAATTGGTCGAGAATGGGGGCAGGGGATGACCGGGACGGCAGCCCCGCACAGCATCAGATTTCGCGTCCAACGGAGTTTGACTCCGTGGTGGCCGCTCAGTGTTTTGTATCCGATCTTCGGATCAGGTGATTCAAAGTCACTGACAAATCATCGTTAACAATCTCAGTAAAGTCGGATGGAGTTTTGTGACAAAATCGCGGAAATTGCTTTTGCGCAGTTTCGTTTTCCGGTTTGTGTAGCAGCTCTACATGTCCAAGAAGCCCAGGCGCATTCTCCTCAAGTTCGGCTCTGGCATTCTCACTCGACCGCGTGCCAACGCACTCGATGACAAACAATTTCGCCGTCTCACTGCCGATGTGGCCCAACTCGTTCATGGCGGATGCGAGTGCATCATCGTCTCCAGCGGTGCGGTTGCCGCGGGAATGCGCGTTATCGGGCTGAAGGAGCGCCCGCTAGACTTGACGACCGGACAGGCATGCGCCGCGGTGGGTCAATCAAAGATGATGCATCTCTATGCCGCGATGTTCGCAAAACAT
>DATEZD010000041.1:0-5842 GCA_035255865.1 Candidatus Udaeobacter sp. | reverse complement strand
CCATAAATCATCGCGCCGCAAACGATGATGCCGAGCGTGGAGACAATCGGCACCGCCGGTACCCGAAACGCACGTTCCAGATCGGGGCGTGAGGAGCGCAAAATCCAAACTCCGGCGCAAACGAGCATGAATGCAAACAGCGTTCCAATGCTGGTCATCTCACCGACAATGTCCTCCGGAATGAATGCGCCGAAGACGCCGGTGAACAAAAAGAAAAGAAGGTTCGACTTGTACGGCGTTCTAAATTTCGGGTGCACGTCGGAAAAGGTTTTCGGGACCAGTCCGTCGCGACTCATTGAATAAAAAACGCGTGATTGGCCCAGCAGCATCACGAGGATCACGGATGAGAAGCCGGCAAGGATTGCGACTGTGACAGACTTCGAGAGCCATTCATATCCAGTCATGTATTTCGTGATCGCGAACGCGACCGAAGCTTCACGGCCATGACTGCGGAAGTCCTGCACGGTTGCGACGCCGCTCAACACGTACGAAAACAGCACATACAGAATCGTGCAGATGACTAAAGAACCGAGGATGCCGATCGGCATGTCGCGTTTAGGGTTTCGTGCCTCCTGCGCCGCAGTGCTAACGGCATCAAACCCGATGTAGGCGAAAAACACAACGCCTGCCGCGCCGAGAATCCCCAGAATTCCTCCGTACGCGTGGGTAATGCCTTGCGGTGTGACGTAGGTGGTCGGTGTTGGAATGAGCGGCGTGTGGTTCGCCGGATTGATAAAGTGCCACCCAATGCCGATCACGAGCAACACGATGGTGACCTTCAAAATGACGATGAGCCCGTTTACGAATGCTGATTCTTTCGTGCCGCGAATTAGTAGTAGCGTGAGTAAGAGCAGGATGAATACGGCCGGCATATTCATTATACCATGAACGCCGCTGTTGATATCGTGCTCAAATGGCGAGTGCGCCCATTGGTATGGTATGCGCAAGCCGAACCAGTCGAGCACGCGATTAGCGTACTCACTCCACGCGATTGCCACGGTTGCCGCGCCCACGGCGTATTCGAGGATCAAATCCCACCCGATGATCCAGGCGACGAATTCCCCCATCGTCGCATACGAATAAGTGTAGGCGCTTCCAGCCACGGGAATCATGGAAGCGAATTCCGCGTAACACAGGCCGGCAAACGCGCAACCGAGGCCCGCCACGACAAAGGCAAGAACGACGGAGGGGCCGGCTCGATCCGCGATAGCCGCCGCGGTGCGAACAAACAGGCCGGCCCCGATGATTGCGCCGATGCCAAGCGCCACCAGGTTTACCGGCCCGAGAGAGCGCTTCAGAGTGTGTTCGCCAACCTCGCGCCCTTCCTCCATTAGCCGATCGATCGGTTTTTTCGCAAATAGTTTCGCCATAAGTCGTCCCTGTTAATTCAAATGCTGAATTGGTATGGGGAACTAGTTGGTAAACGCTTGTTCACGTCTGCGATTTTCCCCCGGCAAATTTCCAAACAAAATAAATAGGCACGCCGCTGAGCACGATCATCAGCCCGGGCCAGGTGGTCGCTGTTTGATAGACGAAAAGCACAAAAAGAATCACAGCGGCTCCGACGATGTAGAGCGCCGGCACGATCGGATAGCCCCACGCTTTGTACGGTCGCTCAGCATCGGGTCGTTTCCAGCGCAGCAAAAAGATCCCAATGATTGTCAGAATGTAAAAAATCAGTGCCGCCGAGATCACGTAGTCGAGCAGATTGCCATATAGATTCCCATAACCGGTCACGTTACCCGCGGCATCTGTCTTGACCGTCCGCGGCAGAACGAGCGCGCCGGCCCAGATGCCTTGGATGACAAGCGCCCACGCCGGCACAGCCTGTTTATTTAACTCGCCGACGCGTCGAAAGAACAGACCGTCTTTGGCCATTGCATAATAGGCGCGGGCGCCAGCGAGAATGAGTCCGTTGTTGCAACCGAAAGTGGAAACCATGATCGCCACCGCCATGATGCTCGCGCCCGCCCCAGGAAAGATAACGTTGGCGGTTTCAGACGCGACGCGGTCGCTCGGCGCATTCTGGATCACGCCGAACGGCAGCGCTGCCAGGTAAGCGACGTTTGCGAGCAAATACAGTCCGATCACCAAAAACGTGCCGAACGCGAGCGATAACGGAACGTTGCGTCGCGGATCTTTCACTTCGCCGGCGGTGAAGGTGATGTTGTTCCAGGCGTCAGCCGAAAAGAGCGAATTGGTTTGCGCGACGCAGATTCCCACAAAAAGTCCGAATACGGTTGCGGCAGTTAGACCGGCGCCGACCTCTTGCAAACTGCCGCGCGGCGTCCAGAAGTTGCTAAAATTTTCGGCGCCTGCACCGGATCGCAGGCCGACGATGATGCCGAGCACGATGAGCGCGATCAGCGCGCCAGTTTTTGCCGTGGTGAAAACGTTTTGTACCAGTTTTCCGACTTCCAAGCCGCGTGTGTTCGTGAATGTGAGAAAACCGATCAGCGCCAGTCCGACGAGCTGCGCAGTGGAAAGGGACACGGCGTAGCCGCCGAAGCGGATCGGCGCGATTAGATAATTGCTTTCTGAAACCCACGGAAGGAGCACGCCTGTGTAACGGGCGAATCCGACGGCGACCGCAGCGATCGTCCCGGTCTGAATAACAAGGAACAGCGTCCAGCCGTAAAGGAATCCCCAAAGCGGCGAAAAAGCTTCGCGAAGATAGACGTACTGGCCGCCGGCCTTTGGCATCATCGCCGCCAATTCCCCGTACGATAGCGCGGCCGTCAGCGTGAGCAGCCCCGTCACGACCCAAACGACAAGCAACCAACCCGGCGAACCGACCTGTCGAGCGATGATCGACGAAACGATGAAAATTCCCGAGCCAATCATCGAGCCGGCCACGAGCATCGTTGAGTCGAGCAAGCCGAGTCCTCTGACGAATTTCTGCTCGGCTACAGGTGTTTCAATTATCGCAGTTGTCATCCAGGCCGATTGATTTGCGCAGAGTTAATCACCACTGATGCGCATCGTGCAATGCAAAAAAACGGCTATTTAAAACGCAAAAGTGCTTACGCGTAAAAAAGAACTGTGCTAATCTCCCGCCCCGTGCCGATCTCAAATCGTCTCTCCTTCGTGCGGAAGTTCGTCTCGATTTTCTGCGTTGCGTTGGCGGTGATTGTCGAATTGGCCATCGCACCGCAGGGCGCTTACGCGCGAGCGACCCCGCAGTTTGAAGCGCTGCCGCTCGTGCGCTCGCGGCAAAATCATTTACTGGTGCGCGCTTTTATCAATGGCAAGCCAGCATGGCTTACGGTCGATAGCGGCGCGCCGGTAAGCGCAATCACTTTGGATCGTCGCGAGTATTTTCGGCTGAAACCAACCACAGCCGAATCGAAGTTGCCGGCACGCGTTCAGATTAACGGAGCGTTCAATAGCGTAGCGATCGCACGTGAGCTGCGGCTCGGAGCGCTGACTCTGGTCGATGAACCGGTGGTTACTGTGGACCTTGGCTACTCTGCCCGCGCAGCGCGGCGCGCTCACGAACAGGAAATCGACGGAATCATTGGAGCGGACATTCTTTTCCCGACAAAAGCGGTGCTGGATTGCGAACGGCAGTTACTCATTTTGAAGACCGATCCCGAAGTCCTTGGCAGCTTTCCCCGATTCGACCGGCGCGGATTGCGAGCTGTGCCAATTCAGGTCAGCGATGATTATAATCTGTATGTTAGTGGTTCCGTTAACGGAAAACCTGCTAAGCTCATGGTCGATACGGGTTCATTCGCCACGCTACTGCACCGATCTTTCGTTCGGCGAATGCGAATTGCGACTCGGGAGACCCAATACAGTTCGTCGGCTGTGAATCTGAAAGAGCGCGGCGTGCGCGTGGCGCTTATTCGCAAACTGTCGGTGGGCTCCGTCGATATTATCGGTAAGGAAGTGGGCGTTATTGACCTGGAAGGACTAATTCATGGCAGGTTATTGGAACCACGCGACGGCGGGGCGCCCGTCGCCGGTCTGCTCGGCGCGGAAACGTTAAGACGGCATCACGGCATCATCGACTTCGGCTCGCGCACCCTCTATTTAAGGTAGCGACCGACCGGCAATCGCCTTGCAATTCCGAATGAAGTCGCCTGCCGTGCCGTAGCTTCATCCGTTCATCTTGTCATTCCGAGCGAAGTCGAGGAATCTCTGATTTTTCTGGTCGTGAGCAAAATCACACAGGCGTTCGTTCTAGCCGCAGGTCTTGGCACACGTTTGCGTCCGTTAACGGACGATCTTCCAAAGCCGCTCATACCGATTTTTCAAAAACCGCTGATCACTTTTGCGCTCGATCATTTGTTAGACGTGGGAGTGGACAAGTTCGTCATTAACACGCACAGGCGCCCGGAATTATTTCAAAGCTTTTTTAACCGAGGCGACTATGCCGGCTATTCAGTGACGCTTGTTCACGAACGGGAACTGCTGGAGACCGGCGGTGGCATCAAGAACGCAGAACGCTACCTCGGTAGCGATCCATTCATCACTTACAGCGGCGACATTTTGACCGACGTGAATCTGCAACCTTTGATTGACGAACATTTCCGTCGCGGGAACGACGTAACGCTCGCATTGCGTGAAACCGGTTTGGCGTCAGAGGTTGCTTTGCGCGACCACCGCGTTGTGGATATCGCGAATCGCTACGGGACCGCGGGCAGTCTCGATTTCGCCAACATCGCTGTTTGGAATTCAGCGGTTTTCGAGCGAATTCCGCCGCACAAAAAGATTTCGTTTATTCCGATTCTCGGGGATTGGATAGGCCAGGGTGGCAAGATCGGCGGCTTGGTGATGAACGATGGAAAATGGTTCAACATTAGTTCGCGCACGGAATATCTCGACGTGCACCGCACGATTTTGCGGGAAGATTGGAAACCTCATTACGTCAAAAACCGTGACTGGCCTGAGCGCGTAGCCAAATCAGCCATCGTTGAGTCTAGCGCGGAATTGCGCGGCTGCTCAGTGGTCGGAGAACATTGCCGAGTGAGCACAGAAGCGGTCCTCGAAGACACTATTTTGTGGCCGGGTGCACAAATTGCTTCCCAAAGTCAGCTTCACGGTTGTATTGTCCGCTCCAAAAAAAAGGTCAACGGCATCCATCGCAACATCGACATCTAATTTTCCACCATGGGAACGGCGCTGCTTCTCCGACGAACGCGAATGCATTTTCCGCGTCTGGATGTCGATCACATAAAAATCAGGCCAATTGAAAAAGGAGGCTCGGACCGGAAGTTTTATCGAATCCAATGCGGCGCGGATCCGGCAACTGCCGGACTGATCCTGGTTAAATACAATCTGGAGCGCGAAGAGAACCGGCATTACGTCCAGATCGCGCGATTTCTCGACCACCAGGGAATCCGCGTACCGAAGATTTATTTTCACGATCCAGCGGAGGGCCTCATTTGGATCGAAGACTTGGGCGAGCGCGATCTTTACAGTTACCAACACGAGAGCTGGCTCGTCCGCCGCGCGTTCTATGAATCAGCGCTCGACCAGATTGTGAAGCTGCACAGTCTGCCAGAGTCGGTCTGCGTAGAAATGAAGGAGCATTTACCGGCCGAGTTCAACGCTGCTCTTTACCGATGGGAACAGAAATACTTTTTCCAGAATTGCCTCGGCCGGTATTTCAGCGTCAGCGAGTCAAAACGCAAAGAGCTGGCAGCGCTTCCGGCTCTACGCGAAATCGCAAAACACCTTGCGAGTTTGCCAAGGGTTTTGGTGCACCGCGATTTTCAATCGCAAAACATCATCATCAAGAATGGGCAGGCTAATCTGATTGATTTTCAGGGGATGCGTCCCGGTCTCGCCGAATACGATCTCGCGTCGTTCTTATACGATCCGTATGTCGAGCTTG
>DATEZD010000040.1:0-2409 GCA_035255865.1 Candidatus Udaeobacter sp. | reverse complement strand
ATCGCCTTTGTGCAGCATGCCTTCGACCATGACCGCACCGTAAACGCCGGCCATACCATCGTGAGCTTGCGCTACTTTCTTCAGTATCGCGGGCGTTTTCTCTCCGGTATCGGGATCGAGTGTAATCATCATGCAGCGCGGATCGCGCTCCAGAATCGTGACGACCACTTTGGGCCCAAGCCGCAGCGATCGGCCTACAAAATCGTTCTCGGCGAAGCCTTGAGCGGATGTGAGGTCCACATACACGTTTGCTCGGAAACGCCGCTTATCCATCGGAGTGCCCGTCTCTTCAGCCAATTGTCGCGCCGATTGCAAACTAAACATCGAAAACGGACGACAATCGGTCATCGCGCGCTCAGATCGCATCAACGTGAGCTGATGCTTTTCATCGATGTTGGCTCGCACCATCGTCATCAGCGCCGGATCATCAATAGCGAGTGTTCGGCCGTCCGGAGTTTCAACATCGACCATTAATTCCGAAGCATCGGCCGAGACGGGATTCGCGCCCATGCTCTCCGCTTCACTCAAGTTGACAGGCCGCGCCGCGTGGTCGGGATAACGAAAGCGCGGACGATACTGCAAAAGTTTTGTTTGCTCGCGCGCCGTGAAATAGGGGAATCCCTTGGGACTCGCGGAACTTCTAAAGGCAAAGAGGCGATCGCCATAAATTCCAGCGAAACCGGCAAACAATTCATCCAACTCTTCACCACGCATGCTTTTGACCGGGTAACGCCAAAGGCTCTCTACCTTTCCGACGATGCTCATGTGTCTTTCCGTGTGGATTGCGCGGTTGGATCAGGGCGCTTCATCAGTTCGTTTGCGGGTAAACCCGGGTCCAGAACCTTGCGCGCGCTTTCAACCCCAGCCACAGGCAGCTTAGTCGCATCGAGCAATCCGGTCTGAACCAGCACCGATGCCTGGTCCCAGTAAATGTGCTCGTGAGCCAGTTTGCCGTCCCTGAATCGGACGATTGCGACTAGCGGAACCTCCACACGCTTTCCGGTCGGAGCGACCCCCGGCAACATCCAATCCATCGGGATCGTGTGTGTGAACTTGAACACCATTTCGTCCACTAACTGATCCTCACCGATGGTTCGCGAGACCGGCGTCATTTCCGTGTCCGGCGGCATCTGAGGAATGAACCGTTTCGAATAGAACTCGCGCAACTCATCTTTGCCGACGCCGCCGGTCAATACTGGAATGTGATTCACATAAGCGTCATCGACCATCGTGGTGAGCGTGTCGTCGGTGTTGCGCATGGAAAACTCAAACCGCACATGCTCTTCCCAGAGGTGGCGTAGAGTTTGTTGGGCGGGGCTAAGATTATCGGTTGCGTCTGTTTCTTCGGGTTTGGCCATGATCCTCAATTCTTACGCGAACCCACTACTTCTCATCAAGAAAAGTAACGGCTCCCGTATCGAGACTATAATAGCCACCGATTACCTGTAATTCACCGGAATCAACTTTAGTCTTGAGAATTGGTGTGGACGAACGCAGCGCTTGCACGACGTCCTTCACGTTCGCCTTTATTGTCGTTTCGAGATCAGCTTTGACAGTGGCCTCGACCGCGGGCTTGATAGCCGTGACCAACGATTGGATATGCCCAGGTGCTTTGCCTTTGGCAGCAATCGTTTCCTTTGCCGCTTTCACGGCGCCGCAGCTCTGGTGCCCAAGCACCAAAATTAGGCGCGTACCCAAATGATCGACCGAGTACTCGATGCTGCCCAGCCCTTCATCATTGATCACGTTCCCCGCCACACGAACAATAAATAAGTCGCCCAACCCCTGATCGAAGACAATTTCGGGCGGTACGCGTGAATCGGAGCAACTGACGATGGTGACAAACGGATGCTGAGTGTTTGCCAGTTCCGTGCGCCGTTCGGCCGTCTGACCGGGATGTTGAAGGTTGCCGCTTGTGTAACGTCCATTACCTTCTTTGAGCTTCGAGATTGCGTCACTTGGAGCTACACTCGGCTGGTCCGGATGGGCGGGATCAGCGGCAAGCGCGAATTGGGTCGCGGCAAGCAGGCTGACCGCGACAAGATAGGATGCGAGCTGTGTCTTTTTCATGCTCGACTCAAGCACTTGCAAACCGTTTGTCCATCGCAGCTAGTTGCAGCGTCGCTCTACTGACTTGATCGACGTCGTCGCCACTCAGAGTCTGAACAAACGTTTTATTTTGAATGTAATCGAGAAGCTGCCTTCTCAGGCTTAGCTCGCGGAGGAAAATGGTCAGAGATTCCTCGACTTCGCTCGGAATGACAGCAGTTCTTACACGTCATAATACATCGCGAATTCGTAAGGGTGCGGCCTTAAACGGAGCGCGTCGTATTCTTTTTGTTTCATGTCGATCCAGTTGGCGATGAAGTCTTCGTTGAAGACGTCGCCGCGCAACAGGAAGGAATGATC
>DATEZD010000039.1:0-3675 GCA_035255865.1 Candidatus Udaeobacter sp. | reverse complement strand
AAACGCCAGCCGCGCGCGTGAAGGCCACTGGCGAGTCGCTCATCCATCGACACAAACACTGCGTTTGCCTCGACCGGAAATACGCTCTCGATTCCTGCCTCCTTTCGCAGCCGATCCCCAAGCCGCCGCGCCCCATCGTTGGCGCGCTGCGCGTTTCGCAGCCAGGCGTCCCCGGTCAAAAGCCCCAGCCACTGCGCAGCGAGAAAACGCATCTTCGATCCGAGCTGCCCGGCTTGTTTCGCTCGATAATCAAATTCGCGTGAGATGTTCTTATGGAAAAAGATGACCAACTCGCCGACAGCCGCTCCATTTTTTGTTCCTCCGAAACAGAGAGCGTCAACCCCCGCCTCCCATGTGATCGCTTTGGGCGCGCAGTTGAGCGATGCAATTGCATTAGCAAAACGCGCGCCGTCCATGTGGAGAAACAGCTGGTGCCTCCGCGCCAGATCCGCGATCGCGGCAATTTCGGCGCGGCTGTAAACCGTTCCAAACTCCG
Organism: Candidatus Udaeobacter sp.; assembly: GCA_035255865.1. Classification (GTDB taxonomy): domain Bacteria; phylum Verrucomicrobiota; class Verrucomicrobiia; order Chthoniobacterales; family UBA10450; genus Udaeobacter. The sequence goes on along the minus strand of DATEZD010000039.1, from coordinate 3,179 downwards.
TCGCTTGTGCAACGCTGATCGCGCCCGGTTTATGCGAATGCAGCTCGTTATGGCGGGCCAGCAGCGCTTCCACCGGGGCGATGTCGAGCTTGCCATCAGCGCCGCCGACCAAAAGCAGTTTTGATCCTCCGGTGAAAAATTCAGGCGCGCCGCATTCGTCCGTCTGAATGTGAGAATGTTGGTGACAAATGACGCTCCGGAACGACCTGCACAGCTGCGCGAGCGCCAGCGCGTTCGCCGCCGTGCCGGTGAAAACAAAATAAACATCGCAGTCGATCTCGAAGATTTCACGGACCCGATCGCACGCGCGCGCAGTCCAGCGGTCCTCGCCATAGGATGGCGTGTAATGGGTATTGGCTTCCTGCAATGCGGCCCAGGCCTCCGGGCAAATCGGTGCTGCGTTATCGCTCGAAAATTCGTGGCGCTCTAGGATCATCTCGTCTGTGCTACGCGAGTTTTTGCGCCGGATCAATCAGGACACAAGAGATTGCCTGACAGATCGAGCCCTGGGCCTCCGATGTCTGCCAGGCAAATCTCTCTCCACTTGCTCCCCGAAATTGCGTGCAGCAGTTTCATTTTTATTTCGGCCACAGGCCGCCAAGTGAGCGTGTCCGCCAGCAAAAATTATTTCATGCTCGGAGAGATGGACTGCTTCCATTTTGCCTAACGCACAGGGGCAGAGTAATTTCGCAAATGACGGCGCTTCAGGGCGAAATCGAGCGGCGCGGCAAGAGCGTTTTTAAGTTGGTCGATAAACATTTGGAGCCACTTTTCAGCAAGGCCGGATTTTATCAGCGTTTGATGGCGCTCTCAATGCGGGACGAGCGGTTCAAGGCGCAACTGTTTCGCTTCGTCGATGTCCTGCCCTCGCTGCGCCGTTCAAGTGAAATTGTTGAGCATCTCGACGAGTACTTCTTCGATGACGGCTTTGGGCCGCTGGTCGGCGTCGGCGTTCGGCTGGCGCGCATCGTTCCCTGGTTAACTGGGCCTATCCTGCGCTGGAATGTTTCTGGAATGGCGCGCCAGTTTATCGCCGGAAGAAATCCGGACGACGTAATGGCGACGTTGCGCAAGCGCCGCACGCAAAAAATTGGGTTTACCGTCGATCTTTTGGGAGAAGCCGTCGTAAGCGAAGCGGAGTCAGACGGATACGCAGCGCGTTACCTTGATTTACTGAAGAAACTCGCGCGCGAAACGAAGGAGTGGAGCGATCCGTTAGGCAGAAATTCGGAGCTTTTTCCGGTTGTAAATCTGTCGGTGAAAATTTCTGCGCTCTATTCGCAAATCAGTCCGGCCGATCCTGCCGATGCAATTGCCCATCTTGCGCCCAAGTTGCGACCGCTCCTGCGCCGCGCGCGAGAGCTCGGGGCTTTTATCAATTTCGACATGGAGAGTTATGCGCATAAAAACATCACTCTTGAACTGTTTAAAACGATTTTCACCGAGGAGGAATTTAAAGATTGGCCGCATGCCGGGATCGTCATCCAGGCATATTTGCGAGATTCAGAAACCGACCTGCGCGATCTGATCGAGTGGGGCCGCGCCCGCGGCACGCGGTTCGCAGTCCGCCTGGTGAAGGGCGCATACTGGGATTACGAAACAACGAAATCACGCCAGAACGGATCACATTCTCCGGTCTTTCTCGAGAAGCCCGAGAGCGACGCGAATTTCGAGGCGCTCACGCGCGTGCTTTTCAAAAATGAATCCATCGTTACCGCTGCGTTTGGGTCGCACAATGTTCGCAGCATCGCGCATGCACAGGCGCTCGCGGACGAACTCGTGATCGATCGCAGCCGCTTTGAGTTTCAACTGCTCTATGGGATGGCCGGGCCAATCAAACGGGCACTGGTGGAAATGGGTTATCGCGTCCGCGAATATTGCCCGGTCGGCGAGCTGCTTCCCGGCATGGCGTATCTGGTTCGACGCCTGCTCGAGAACACGTCGAATGAAGGATTTCTGCGCGCAAAGTTTGCTGAGAACGTTTCAGCCGAAGAATTGCTCCGCGATCCCAGAGAGTTGGTAAAGTCAGACGGAGCGAACCCATCGGAGTTAGCAAGTGTGGTTAGAACGCAAGATCGACATCGCAAAAATGGCGCTGCCCTTGACATTGCGCCCAGCGATGTTTACCGAAACTCGCCGCTTGTGAATTTCGCTTACAAAGACAGCCAGGAAAAGATGCAGACCGCACTGCGCGAAGTGCGCAAACGCTTTGGCGAAAAGTATCCGCTCGTCCTCGGCGGCGAAAAAGTCTGGACGGATGACCTGACGCCTTCAGTGAACCCGAGCGCTCCGGACGAGATTGTTGGTTACGGATCGGAAGCGGGGATTCCTGAAGCCGAACGTGCCGTCAAAGCTGCGCGCGCAGCATTTGGCAAATGGAGTCGGACGCCATTTGAAGAACGAGCGCGCTTGCTGGAGCGCGCTGCAGACATCCTGGAGCGCCGGCGCTTTAAACTCTCAGCAGTTGAAGTCTTCGAAGTAGGCAAACCGTGGAACGAAGCGGACGGAGACATCCGCGAGGCGATCGATTTTTGCCGCTTCTACGCGCAGCAGATGCGACGCTTGGGACGTCCCAAGCTCACGCAGCAAGTTCCCGGCGAGGAAAGTTATCACCATTACTGGCCGCGCGGCGTCGCGTTCGTGATCGCGCCGTGGAATTTTCCCATCGCCATTCTGTGCGGGATGGCGTCAGCCGCAGTCGTGACAGGCAACACGGTGATCATGAAACCATCCGAGCAATCGATCATCTGTGGCGCCATGCTCATGCAGGTCTTCGAAGAAGCGGGCGTTCCGGCGGGTGTTTTGAATTTTCTTTCCGGACACGGCTCCGTTATCGGCGCGCATTTGGTCGATCATAAAGATGTCGATCTTATTGCGTTCACCGGTTCGCGTGAAGTTGGCTTAAGAATCTGGCAATCGGCAGGTGTGACACGACCCGGTCAGCGCGAACTCAAACATGTGATTTGCGAAATGGGTGGCAAAAATGCGATGATCGTCGATGCCGATGCCGATCTCGGCGAAGCAATCGGCTATTCCATCTATTCGGCATTCGGTTATCAAGGGCAGAAATGTTCAGCGCTCTCGCGTCTGATTCTTTTGGAAGAAAATTACGACCGCGTGATGGAGCGTTTGATCCCGGCCGCAGCGAGTCTGCGCGTCGGCAATCCTGAAGAACCGGG
>DATEZD010000038.1:0-2294 GCA_035255865.1 Candidatus Udaeobacter sp. | reverse complement strand
GGATTCGTTAACACTTGCAAAAACAACGGTTAAGTGCGGCGAACCCGCTTGTCAGATAAATGTCTTGGTGGCAAAATTTCGCTGAGATGAAAGTAATCGGTGTTCTTTGCGCAATGAGCTCTTTCGCGCTTTGGACTGCTTCTGCGGAGAGTCCCGCGCCGCACGAAAGAAAATTAGCGGAGTCCGCGCAACTTGAAGCTTTGGCAAAGAAGATTGACGAACAAAACGCCAAGATCGACGCACTTTCTCAGGAGGTTCTCAAACTGGAGCAACAACTCTCGCATGCTCGGCCAGGTGTAATAATCGGTGAAGCTGCACCCGCCCCAGCAACCGCTGCCGCTGCCGGAGCATCTGCATCGCATTCCCCCGTCGAAGGCAACACGCACACTGTTGCGCGGGGAGAAACGCTCACGTCCATCGCGAAAATGTACAAAGTGACCGTGGACGATTTGCAGAAAGCCAACCACATCGAAGACGGCCGTAAATTGCAGGCCGGCCAAACCATCGCTATTCCGACGGCATCGCCTGCCGCTTCCGGCTCGCCGTCGCCGTAAAGGACAACCCTCCGGTGAATCAAAAGTGGTTTCTTCGCAAACACGAGGACGGAAGCACCTTCGGGCCGGTGCAGTTCGACCAGATCACGCGTTGGGCTGCTGCCGCGCAGATCGCGCCACACGATACGCTGTCTAGCGACGGCCAGACGTGGGTCAGAGCGCCGATGGTCCCGCAGCTGAGCATGGACTGGCTCGTCGAACTAACAAGCGAGCATTATTATGGACCGACCACGCTCGGTACCTTGCGCGAATTTATTCGGCTCGGCGAAATTGATGGCGAAACTGTTGTGATCAACAGCTGTGATGGTACTCGCCGCCAAGTCTGGGAAATGCCCGACCTGTGGGAAACCGCGCCGTCAGAGGCGGACGAAAACCAATTCCAAATTCAACTCGACGATCCCGTCGGGCCGACCGTGGCGAAAATGTCCGTCCGTCTTCAGGAACGAATTCGCGATCTCGAGCAAACGCTTCAGGAAGAACGCCTCGCGCTTGCCGAGAGCCAGCAGCGTTACAACGAGCTGGAACGAAAATACCAGGACCTTTTGCTGCGCGATCTCTCCTAACTCGGGCATTTTGTCTGCCAAGTTGTTAGACCTGCAATCGCTCCTCTTCAGGTTCCGCGACTTGTGAGGTGACAATTTCCTCCTGCGGCTCTCCTTCGCGCTGAGGCGACGACTCTAACAGACTCTGCCGGCATAGCTGCGCGTATCTTTGATCCAGCACGAGCAATTCTTCGTGCGTGCCGCGCTCGACGACGCGGCCGTGATCCAACACCAGGATCTGGTCCGCACCCACGATCGTCGAAAGGCGGTGTGCAATCACAATCGACGTCCGATTCGCCATCAAGTGTTCCAGCGCCTCCTGGATCAAGCGTTCCGTCGCCGTGTCAACGCTGGCAGTTGCTTCATCAAGAACCAAAATCGGCGGGTCTTTGAGCAGCGCCCGCGCAATTGAGAGCCGCTGTTTCTCGCCCACGCTCAATTTCACGCCGCGCTCGCCGACCACGCTCTCCAACCCCTGCGGCAAACGCTCGATGAATTGTCGCGCGTTCGCAGCATCCACCGCGCGCCATAGTTCCGCGTCACTGGCCGTTGGTTTTCCCATCAAAAGATTTTCGCGAATCGATCCGTTGAAAAGGAAGCTTTCCTGCGTCACCACGCCGATCGCTTCGCGCAAAGTGCGCAGCTCGTACTCTCGAACGGGTTTGTCATCGACGTAAATCTGGCCGGAGTCGAACTCGTAAAAGCGCACGAGCAAATTCACCAGCGTCGATTTTCCCGCGCCAGTCGCGCCGACCAGCGCGGTCGTGGTGCCCGGCAGCGCGTGAAATGAAATGTGCCGAAGTGCAGATAACCCGTCGACGTAACTGAAGCTCACATCTTCGTAGCGAATGTCGCCGATGATCGGCAGCGCAGGCTTGTAGGGGAAGCTGACAGCTTCCCGTGTGTCATCGTGTTTGAGATCGGGGAACCTGTCAGGTTCCCCTACAGACTCGATTTTCGTCACAACGCCGGGCTCGACATCTTCGTCGAGAATCTCAAACACACGTTCGCCGGCTGCGCGGCCGGCCTGCACCAATTGATTCAGCTGATGCAACCGGCTGATCGGATCGTAAAGAAATGCCATGAGCATCAGGATCCCGACCAGATCGCCCAGTTGCAAGCTGCCGGTCAAAACGTCGTGACTACCAAATCCCAGCACGAGCAACGCGCCGATTGCTTCGAACATCGACATCGACGG
>DATEZD010000037.1:0-4731 GCA_035255865.1 Candidatus Udaeobacter sp. | reverse complement strand
TTAAATTGTCGGGCTTGCTCTTGTATTTCGCCGTCGAGGTGCGCGAGATAACTTTCAGATCATGCACAGTCGCCAGTTTGGTCAAAATCTCAGCCTGAATGCCCTCAGCGAAATACGCGTTTGCTTTTTCTTCGCTGAGATTTTCAAACGGAAGAACGGCGATGGATTTTCCCGCAATCACCAAGGCTGAGGGGGTCGGTCTTCGCAAAAGGAAGACAAAAGCAGCGACAATCGCGGCAAGCACGAGCAGTCCGACGGCAACCTCTGCCGAGCGCACGCGCGCCCGACGTTTCTGCACGGTCTCGAATTTGCGCGGCGTCGACGCTTTACCGAATTGATCGTCATAGAAGTTCACGACCGAGACGCGCACGCCATGTTTCATCTCGCATTCACCCAGATCGTGGAGATAGCGGTTCCAGCGCGGGTGCGGGGCAAGATCCTCCGCTACATGTTTTGATAAAAGGATGTGTCCTTCGTCGCCGCAATCCATCACTCGCTGCGCGATGTCAATTCCGGCTCCGGCGATATTTGTTCGTTCGTTGACATCCCTGACCTCGCTCACTGGGCCGCTGTGAATCCCCATCCGTAAATGAATCTCAGGATGCGTTTTGACTGCCCCGCTGATTTCAACTGCGCATCGCAGAGGCGCGTCAACGCTATCGCGAAAGATCAGCGCCATCCCGTCCCCTGTGGGAATCCGGACCAGCATGCCTTTTGCGTCCGACGCACGGAACTGCGCGGTGTTTCTTACGATTTCATTGAGCGTTTGGAGTCGCTCGCGCTGTTCGTCGAGGAGCAATTTCGAGTAACCGACCACGTCCATGAATAGAACATGCCGAATCTCCAATTGAAGATCTGATTCAGAATCAGTGGGCATATCGCAATTCGGCCGGGAAATTATACGCCTTACACGCCGATTTCTCAGGCGAACTTTCGCAGATTTCACATTACTACAGAGGAAAAGCAATCAGTGACGCAATCGGCTACGCCAAGTTTCGCAGCCGATCACATCGCGCCGCTATGTTGAGCGGCAGAATTTGACGATGCGAATGTCCATGCCCCGATTCACGAGGCTGACAAACGCCTTCTCAAAAAAGCTAGAGAATCTAGAGCACGCCGTTGCGCTCCATTACATGCACTACAATTTCTGCCGGATTCATCAAACGTTGCGTGTGACGCCAGCAATGGAGGCTGGAATCACAGATCACGTTTGGGACATTGAAGAACTTATCTCACTCCTGTCCTGAGTGAGATGTCGGCTTCGTCTCAAAGATAAAGAGTCTTTGGGGCGCAATCGAACCAGCAGTCAGAGAAAGGGCAGACTCGGGTTCGTCCTCAACAATTACCTGACGATAATCGCCGGGTTGCACCCGCGTAAATTCCAATTCCTCTGATTTAGTTTCAATGATGATGCGAGGTTCATTCATGGCTTTTGATTATACCGGTGGACTAGCGGCAGAAGTGATCGCCGAAACTTCTATATTTCGTCGTCCAACTTCTTCGTTATCAACTAAAACTACAAAAGAATAACGACCGGCCTCAGGGAATCGAACATTCATAAAAGGAAAAGAGAGATCGATACCCATGCGCGGATCAAGCGGAGGGTTCTCGGTTGCGAATTGCACCTTAATGTTCGTGCTTGAAATTACATGACCTGTTCCTGCGACTTCAAGTCGGCAAGTTGCGTTTAGTTCTTTCGGATTCCCCCGAAGATTTGTCACCGCCACGCTAGCAAAAAATCGTCCGATTTGCGCTGGGAATTGTGGAAAATTGAATGCTTGAAAACATCCGATGAAGGACAGTTTGTTGCTGCCAGCTTCTTTAATCACGAGATCGGATAAGTTAATTCCTGGCACTAGAGCTGGTTCCTGTACCGGTTCTGATTGATCGGCCATAATCGGGAGGACATAACTAGCGGAATCCCAATTTTGTCAATTCAAAATGATGCTCTAACCGGCAAATTGACCCTCGTAGGAAACTGTACCACTACCCCCTAAACGCATTGGACTAAAGTCCTACTTCCGGCTGTCGGCACTGCTGGTAAAATCATCGTTGATTACGTCATCCGATGCCTCAATGCGCTTTCGGCCGGCTTGAAAACCGGTTGAAAGGCTTAACCTTCGCTGAGACACCGCTTGCGCGATCTCCAGATTCAACTGGAGCCACGAGTCACCTGAAGCGAGGCCGCTGTTGAAAGCGGCCCGTGAAGATGGTTCCTCGTTCCGCGCGGATTTGGAGCAGTCAACCATTAAAAACAGAAGGAGCTACGTTATGACAGAATCAACCATGACCCTTTCGCAAAGCGGACTGCTGGCCGTGTTGCTGCAACGCCAGCGCTACAGAGTATTCCAGTTGGCCCGGCGTCGCGCACACCGCAAGCACGTACGTGCCGTTTTTTGGAATACCCTCACTTTGCCACGCCGCGCGCTCACGGCGCACAAGAAGTCTAAGGCGGTGATGAATTGTTCGTGCGCGGGATGCAGAGCATATTGGCAAAGTTTATGAAGGATTCTGTCGTCAGAGCAATGTCTCACCAAATCCATACCTACAGCGAGCTCCGGCAACAGATTCACGACTACCTGCGGATCAAATATCCCGAATGGGTCGAGCCAAATGGCGAATCCTCCATGTGCCTCATGGAAGTAATCGACACTTTGACGCAAAGGGGTCCAACGAGTCTATCGCTACTCCTCATCGCGCCTTCGAACAGGGACTAAACCGGATCCACACCGTGGCGGTGCTAATACGTGCGAGGGTAAATTGAAACTTCCGGCGCACGTCTTGCTTTACGTCTTGTTGGCTTTTGCATCGTCGCGATGTGCGTCTGCAATCCAGATTGTTAGCCCATTGGAATCAATCGCTGAGACGCAACCCCAACTCCAACCGCTTTGCACCGGCGACTTTTTTGCTTTAACCTATCCGCCCTTATCCTTGTAGACGATGTGGAAGCCGTGATCGTCCTCATAGCCTTCCGGCGCTTTGCGCAGTTCCCGGGCAATGAGCGCCAGGGAGCCCGCTCCGGCGAGGAGAAGGGCTGCGGCTACGATCATGACCGATCTGGCTGACATCATGGAAACGAGAAGGAAAGCAGCTGCAATGCCGGCGAGTAAAAGTAGTGCAGCTGCCACTTCGGCACAGCGCACTCGGGCGCGCTGTTTCTTGAGGGCTTGAAACTTTTGTGGGAACTGACGGTTCCCCACGTCGTCGGAGCAGAGATTGACAACGCCAAGCTGCACACGGTGTTTTACTTCGCACGTGCCAAGCTCGTGAAGAAGCGGTCGCCATTCCTCGAACTCGGCCAGATCTTCGGCGAGGTGTTTAGAGAGCAGGATGTGGCCCGCGTCGCCGCAGCCCATCACACGTCGCGCCAGATGTAAACCGGCACCGGCGAGATTTGTGCGACCCGTAACATCGACCACTCCGCTGACCGGCCCACTGTGTATCCCCATGCGTACGCGCAAGCGCGGGTGATCTTTGAGCGCGCGACTCAACTCCACCGCGCAACGGACCGGCGCTTCCGGGCTCGTGTAAAACACCAGCGCCATCCCGTCGCCGGTGGCGATTTTGATCAGGCGTTGCGACGCCTCGGTTTTTTGAAATTGCTCAGTCGCGCGAACGATCTGCGTCAGCTCATCCAAGGCAGCGTGTTGCTCGTTAATCGAAAGTTTTGAATAACCAACGATGTCGATGAACAAAACATGGGCGATCTCGAGCTGGATCTGCTTCTTGATCTCGGCGGACATCTTGTCGGGGCGATCACTTCCCAGTACTTCGCGCGATGGGATTCTGCCTCTTTGCTCTCCCCGCAGCAATGACAAAGTGATATAAACGGGGCGCAATGACGCTGGCGAGAACGTTCACGATTGCTGCGATTACGTTTCTTTGCAGCGCGGCGTCGGCAACAGCTGATACCGATTTTTCCCCAAAGCCGTCGCCGAAGAGCTCAGTTGTCAACGTCAGATCAAAGGACGGAACGCTCATCGCTGTCGAGTGCGCAGGCGCGGGACCGAACCTTGTCATCGTTCACGGAGGCACCGGAGACCGCAGTCGCTGGAAACCTTTGTTCCCTCTGTTTGCATCGCGCTTCACGGTCTGTGCGATGGATCGCCGCGGCCACGGAGCGAGCGGCGATTCTCCAGATTACGCTTTGCAGAAGGAAGTTGAAGATGTAGCGGCCGTCGCCAACTCTCGATCGGGCCCCGTGTTCGTACTGGGCCACTCCTACGGAGCGGTGTGTGCTCTGGAAGCCGCATTCCTCACAGATAAGATCTCGAAGTTAGTGCTCTACGAACCGCCTTTACAGGACCTCGACCACACTGCTATCGCTGCCAGGATGGAGAAAATGATTCAGGCAGGCGATCGCGAGCAGGCTTCTGTGATCTTCTTTCAGGAGATCGTAATGATCTCGCCGAGCGAGGTCGTTGTCATGAAAGCGCGTCCGTCCTGGCCAGCGCTCGTCGCAAGCATAGAGTCGCAGATTCGGCAGATTCGAGTACTTGCTGGCTACCGCTTCGATCCGAAGCGGATGAGCACACTGAACGTCCCGACGTTGCTGCTTACCGGCAGTAAAACCCCTTCGCCGCAACTCAAGCTAGCGATCAACGGGTTGATGCACTCCTTACCGCTTCGAAGCTTGGTCGTGTTCGAAGGTCAGCAACACAACGCCATGGATACCGTTCCCCAGCAGTTCGCGAACACCGTCGTTAACTTTTTACTAAGCACGAACAGCAA
>DATEZD010000036.1:0-12079 GCA_035255865.1 Candidatus Udaeobacter sp. | reverse complement strand
GACCTTGGTCGCATGAGCGAGATAGAGACGGCGCGCAGCGTTATCGATCGTCAATATGTCCCAACCGCCTTCGCCACCAATCGGTATCTCTCCTGCGGATTGGTACAGTTCATTGCCAAGCGCAGTCGAAGAAATCAAGACAAGTAGGCAGCTAAATATGAACGAAGAAAGTCGTCGCATTTCGAAGTTTCTCATTTAGAGACCGTAGGCGCCAGAGCAATTCCGATCCGCGCGACGGCTGATAATAGAGTAAATCGCTCGATAACAACTTTACTCGATCTTGTATTCGCGGATCTCGGCACGTTGCGATCCGCGATGTGGGACGGCTACGAATAGAGCATCTCGTTCCGGCACGAAAAGCCCCGTGCGAGCGCCGTCTGCCGTATTAATCGTCGTTGCGACTACATATGTATTCGGGTCATTCTGGTCGATGATGTCGATGTTGCCAGCGCCGCAAACCGCATAGATTCGGCGGCGCTTGCTGTCGTAGAAGACTTCGTCCCCATCAGCGGAGATGTCGATCTTCGCAACGGCATTACCCGATTCGGTGTTGAGCACAACGAGTTTTGAGGGCAACCGGCATCCCACAAATAACCGATGATTCGATTCATCGAGCGCCATCGGGAAATTTCCAAATGCCAGATCTGTTTGCCATTTGCTGATTACCTCTCCCTTTTCGCGATCGAGCACTGCCACGTGGCGAGCATCAGGAACATTTACGAACATTCGGTTTCCGTGTTGTTCCAATGCGAAAGCTTCGGGATGAGCCGAAAGTTTGATTGACCCGATTTGTCTTCCGTTTGCCGCGTCGATGACGGCGATTCCGCCGCTGCCAAACCCTACGAAAATCTTTTTCGTAGCGGCGTCATAACGCACATTGTCGGCGTCATCCTGGAGGTCCAGTTCTTTAAGTTCTTGAAATGAATCTCCATCGTAAACCTTGCAAATACCGCCTTTATCAGTCGCAACAAAGATGCGGTTTGGTTCAGGAATGCAGGCGATTCCCTGCGGCGCACTGAGCCCCGTAATCGAGTGAATGCGCTTGCCCTTGCGCAGATCGACAACTTCGACTGTGTTGTTGCCGAGCGCGCAAACGAATAATCTTTCGCCAGCGGCATCAAACGCCAAATGGTCGATCCGCCCTTGGACACCTGGTAATCCGATTGTTGCGCGAAGCTGGAGCAGCGGCGAATTCCCCGCAGTAACACGGGGGACGCCGACGCAAGCCACCGCGGCGGCAAGCCATGCTATTCTGCGGGCAAAAGAGGCGCTCAATTTTGCAGCGGCGAGCTGACTTTCAGTAGTCCTCCCACTAAGAGGCCTCCTTTGACGGCATTCGCCAAATCCTTTGCCCGGCCGCGGCCCCAGTAATGGAAAAACATGATGCGCGGCTCCTCGTGGGTCATGTGTTGATGGATGGCGACGATGTTGATCTTGTCCTTGAGAAGCGATTTAAGAACAGGCTGCAATTCATCTTCGGTAACTGCGAAATCTCCATCGACGATCGCGTTGTCATCGGTGCCGGCGAATGCCGCCCATGTGTTCACTCCCATGTCCTTATCGATTGTGACGCCCTGCATTTTTGCAGGACGACCAATCGTGAATTTTACCATCCCGTCCTTCGCTTCACCTTGCATCGCAAAGATCTCATTGAGAGGCCCAGCGGTAATGGAGCTCTTTTCCGGCAACGGCTGAGCACCGAAAGAGTCTTTCGGCTTTGGACTTGCGGCTCGAATCTGTTTGGCGGCGTCGTAAACTTTTTTGACCGCGCTTGCCAGCTTCTCCACCGCGCCTTCGCCTTCGATATGCATGAAGAACACCTTCGGCTGATCGAAAAAGAAATGGTTGTGGAGCGCGGTCACGCTGAGTCCACTGTCCAGCGCAGCCGTCATCGCGGCATTGACTTCGTCTTCAAACAAAACGGTGTCTCCCATCACCATTGCGCCATTACTAGCCTCAGTAAACGCTGCCCACGTGCCGAGGCCCATGAACGGCGGCATCGTCCATCCATCCACAACAACCTTCACGTCGTCGCGCGGGGAGGTGACTTTATAAACGCCTTCCTTCTCGTTGAGCTTGCCTTTCAGGCCGGTGATCTGGTCGATCTTGGCGGTATCGAGCGATCCGCAGGCAATATCGATGCTAGCAACGCATAGAGAGAGGAGGAGTAACTTCTTTTTCATTTATCAAGCGATTGGCTCTGGAGCGGTAACGCCGCCCCAGAACCGTTAATCGCATGCTCGAGCGCTCTTAGTACTTTGAGCCCTCTTCGCCCTTTGCTTTGTGCTCTTTACTTTCGTCGTGTTTGCTCAGGACTTTGCCGTTGGCATCCATTTCGATGCCCCATTGCTTGCCGTTCTTGTCGATGACGGCTTCATAGTTCGCACCCTCCTTTTCCCAGCGAACAATTGTTCCGCCTTTGGCTTGTGCCTGGGCAGCCTGCTGCACCGCGGCAGGGACGTCGGTGCTGCTAATGCTTTGCTCTTCGTGTTTCTTTTCCCCTGCTTGCGCGGCAACGCCGAATGCCAGGCCAGCGCTCACCGCGATCGCCGTAATTAACTTGGTTGTTTTCATAGTTGTTTATTTTTGACCGCTAATTCTCTATTACTGTTCGAAACTAAAGAGTGGTCTAGCCGGGTGACCTGATCAGAATCGAAGTTATCGCACACTCGTATCCAATCGACACCGCTATGGCAGGCACTCCCACGCAAGATCGACGTTGTGCACCATCATTCGGCGAAGCGTTCCGCTTTTGGCTCAAGCTCGGCTTTATCTCCTTCGGCGGGCCGAGTGGGCAGATCGCACTGATGCACACCGAGCTCGTCGAAAAACGAAAGTGGATCGACAACGAGCATTTCTTGCACGCGCTCAACTTTTGCATGCTCCTTCCCGGACCGGAAGCGCAACAGCTCGCCATCTACATCGGCTGGATTCTGCACAAACTTTGGGGCGGTATCGTCGCCGGCGCGCTCTTTGTTATTCCCTCAATCTTTATCCTCTGGGCATTAAGTTATGTTTATGTCGCGTTCGGCCATGTGCCGTGGATCGCGGCCATTTTTTATGGATTGAAGCCGGCGGTGCTCGCTATTGTTGTCGCGGCCGTCATTCGGATTGGTCAACGCGCGTTGCGCAATTGGACGATGTGGCTCATCGCCGCGGCCGCATTCGTCGCGATCTATTTTTTCCACGTCGCATTTCCATTAATTATCATCAGCGCAGGCATTCTCGGATTCGCCATCGGCAAAATGAGGAATCAACGGTCGACATCCACATCTGAAAAGGAGATGCCGATCCAAGCGCGTCTAATGACGCCCGGACGTGCCGTGCGCCTCTGCGCGACATGGCTCGCGATTTGGGCCACCCCGATTGTGCTTGCTGGAATTTTTCTCGGAACGAAGCATACGATTTTTCGCGAAGGAATTTTCTTCAGCAAAGCTGCCGTCATTACTTTCGGCGGCGCCTACGCCGTGCTGCCGTATGTCTCACAACAAGCGGTAGAGCATTATCATTGGATCGGTGCCGGACAAATGCTCGACGGCCTGGGTCTGGCTGAAACGACACCCGGTCCGTTGATCATGGTTTTACAATTTGTCGGATTTGTCGGTGCTTGGAATCAGCCGGGAAATCTGCCCCCGCTTCTCGCCGCCACACTCGGCGCGCTCATCACAACGTGGACGACATTTGTACCGTGTTTTCTTTGGATTTTTCTCGGCGCGCCTTACATCGAACGATTGCGCGACAATCAATCTCTCATCGCCACTCTATCCGCCGTTACCGCAGCAGTCGTGGGTGTGATTTTAAATCTGGCCGTCTGGTTTGGATTGCATGTCATTTTCCCACCGAGCGGAAAGATCGATTGGTTTGCCCTTGTCGTGTGCGCGGTCGCGTTCTTCGGAATGCTTCGATGGAAATGGAATATCGTTCCTGTGGTAATCGGCAGCGGACTAATTGGCCTGATTTACACGCTGGCCGGCTTCCGTTGAGAACGGGAGCTTCAACGTCTGCGGTTGAACTGAGATGGTTATCCCGGCGGTTTCAAGTGCGCGCACTCTGCTTCGTAGTCTTCGATCAACTTTACGATTTTGGATTGAAACGCATCCTGTGCTGCGTAGACCGCGCCAATGGCTTCAGCGAACGCCTTTTGCTTGAGCTCGTCCTCAATCGTTAGGCTTAGTTCAGCCAGCTTTTCGATGTTCGCCCGCGAGTGGAACTCCAAATCCTTAAGCGTGGAGAGAACGGCCAGCGATTTTTCCAATTGCGCTGAATCTGGTGGTTGAGCTGGCTTGTCGGCCTGTGGCTTTGGCGCAGTACTTTGCGCGCCAGCAGCCGATTTCGTTTCATCAATTTGCACCTTCTTGGCCGGCTGCGGCGTGCCAGCGTGCTGAGCATGCTTGGCTTTGTGATGCTTCTCCTGAGTGACTTTCTTGGCGTGAGCGATGTTGCGTGGGTCTCCCATCAACTTATAGACGAGTTTCAAACGTCCGGCGGCCGTATCTATGGCGCAAACTACTTATAAACATGACGCTGTAGCCACGGCGCTGTGTCGCCGTGCTGGACGCAGCAACACCGCTAAAGCGCCGCGACATAGCGAGGCGGCTACAACATTCGCGCGATGGCTTCTAGCGTTTCGCGAAAATTTCGCGCGCGAAGCGCGCTTTGGAGTGCGTCGGTTTGACGCCACTTTCGTTTGAAGCAACCAGCACGAGCACGGAAGCGCCTGTTAAGGCGAGTTCTCAAAATCAACGACTCTAGTGTTTCCCGAAAATCTCGCGCAACGCCAATCGCGCAGCGTGAAACCCGCACATGCCGTGAACGCCGCCGCCGGGCGGAGTGGACGCCGAACATAAATAAACACCGCACAACGGCGTGCGGTAAGGCGTTGGACTGAGAATTGGCCGCGCGATCAACTGCATCAGGTTGGCCGCGCCGCCGTTAATATCGCCGCCAGCTAAGTTCAGATTCGATTTCTCCAGGTCGGCAGCGCCCATTGTGTGACGAGCAAGAATGCAATCGCGAAAACCGGGAGCAAATCGCTCGATTTGAGATTCAATGCGATCCGACATGTCGGTGTCGCAATCAAATGGAACGTGGCAATAGGCCCAGAGCGTATGTTGTCCCCGTGGCGCGCGTGTCTCATCGAACAGACTTTGTTGGGCAACCAGCGTAAACGGACGCTCGGGAATCTTTCCCCGCGCGACGTCGCGTTCGGCAGCAGCAATTTCGTTCATTGTACCTCCGAGATGAATTGTGCCGGCGCGACGGCAAGCTTCAGCTTTCCACGGGATCGGCTCACTCAGCGCATAGTCAATTTTGAAAATCCCGGGCGCGTGTCGAAATGATTCCAGTCGATGCCTGTACGCGGGTGGCAATTGCCCGTGGGCGATACGCAAGAATTCCCATACAGAAACATCCAGAAGAACCGCGCGTGATTTCGGCAGGTCGCTCAGATTTTCAACGCGATGGTTGGTCCTGATTTTTCCACCGAGTTCACGCAGATAATTGGCGAGCGCATTTGCAATGGCTTGCGATCCGCCACGCGGAATTGGCCAACCTACAGCGTGTCCTGCCATTCCCAGGACCAAACCAAATCCGGACGAAGCGATCGCTTCCAAAGGCAAAAACGAATGCGCCGCGATCCCTCCAAACAATGCGCGGACTGGTTCGTGCTTGAATAAGATCTTGGACAACAAAGTCGCCGGGCAAAGGGCCGGAATTCCAAACCGTGCCAGAGCGATCGGGTGCCGCGGCAAATGCAACATCGGTCGTAGAAATTCGTCAGCCAGTCTTTCCCAGTTGGACGCGAGCCGTTTCATGAGGCACCGATAAGCTCGCGAATCGCCGCCGAGTTGTTCCGCTGTCAGATCGACGTCTCGATACAAGCAAGCGGCTGCGCCGTTATCCAAGGGATGCGCCAGGGGAATATCGGGCTGAATCCATTCAAGACCGAATCGCTCCAGCGGAAGTGTCTTAAAGAACGGCGAACCCGCGGCAAGTGGATGAACTGCCGAACAAACATCATGCGCAAAGCCCGGCAAGGTCAGTTCAGCCGAACGGGCACCGCCGCCAATTGTCGTGTTCGCTTCGCAAACCAGAACGGAAAATCCCGCGCGGGCCAGCGTGATTGCGGCGGCGAGACCATTGGGTCCAGAACCAACTACTACTGCGTCGCATTCATCCGCCACGGATCATGCAGTAGAAGATTAAGCCGTTTTTTCCAACCAAATTGAGCCATCGACTTCATTTCGCCCAACATTAATTTTGCTGGCTGCGTTAACACTCGGCGTCTCCGGCCTCCTCGCGCTTCTCAAGGACAAATAATTCTAACATCTGCCAGCCGCGCCGTAGTCCTTCGCACGAAGGCGGGTAGCCGGGAGCGGCCTTCATTGACATGACCAACTAAGTTAGCTAAGTTGGCGTGGATGACACAAGCGACGATCCACCAGGCTAAAACGCATCTTTCGAAGTTGATCCGCAAAGCACTCGACGGCGAGGAAGTTATCATCGCCAAGCGGGATAAGCCGCTCGTGCGCCTGGAGGCGGTTCGTCCCAAAAAAACCAAACGCAAGCTTGGGTGGGGCAAAGGCCTGGTCACTTACGTCGCGCCTGATTTCGATGAGCCGCTGCAAGATCTCGCCGAATACATGGAGACCGCCAAAGAGGAAAAGATGCGGCTCGCGAAACGGAAACGGTCGATGCGTCGCAAATGAGTGGTTACCTCCTCGATACTCACACGCTTTTGTGGGCATTTGAAGGGGATAGCGAGCTCTCCCGCCGCGCCGGCCGGCTCATTGAAGATCCCGCCAATGATGTGGTGATCAGCATCGTTGCCTACTGGGAGCTTCAGATCAAACAAACGATCGGAAAGTTGCGCGTTGCCGCCGGATACAACGACCATCTCTGGGAATGGTTTGATGCAGGTGGTTTCAAGCGACTGGGACTACAGCGATCGCATTGCGACCGTTATCGCGCCCTTCCGTTGCATCACCGCGATCCTTTCGACAGGATGTTAATCGCGCAGGCACAGGTCGAGGGATTCTCGATTCTGACCGCCGACCCGCGATTCAAAAAGTATGACGTGAAAGTCGTCTGGTGAAACAACTGTAGCCGGCATCGATGATGCCGGTCGTTCTATGAATTCTATTCACGAACAGCGGTAGGCGACAAATGGCTTTGCGTTGTGGTAAAGTATTTAACAGACGACGCGTTCGTGATAACCGCGTACTTGACTGATAAACTAAAAGCTGGAGAACGAGTATGGCCGATAAACTAAAACTGTGGTTCGATCCCGAAGGCGATTACTTGGAAGTCACCTTCTCTGATGTGCCGGGATACATGCGCGAAACTAAAAGCGATGCGGTCCTTCAACGCGTCGATAAGCGAGGCCGGGTGATCGGATTTAGTGTGCTCGGTGTCAGTAAGTTTCAGAAAGACCATCCGCTCGAAGCAGAACTCGCTGCCGAAGCGTAATCGCAGGCATGCCGCACTTCCTCCCTCGAAGAATTGCTAGAACGCCACCAGTTGAGCGATAAATGGCGCGATTTTCAGCGGCAGTTTCGCGAATGAATACTGACTTCGATTTCGAGCGCATTTTGGAAAGCAAACGCGCTTTGCGCCGGCGACTCACGACTGCTCCGATTATCGAGAAGCTGCGGATGCTTGACGCGTTGCATGAACGCGCCGCGAGATATCGGACCAAAGGCAAGTCTAAAAAAAGCGCCTGATCACTTCTTAATTGAAACTCGCTCAGTCCCGCTATCGCTCGCTGTTACCGACTTTACGTTGATCAATCGCACTGCCCCGTGCTTGCGCCAGCTACCCTAGCTGCGTTGCCGTCTACCCGCGCGATTGAAACTCGTTCGCTTCCCACCTCACTCGCCGCTACCCATCGCGGCTTTGCCTTCTATGTCGTTTCCCCCAAAAGCTCCATTCCCTGGATCGCGACGTGTTCTATGTCGCTCTTCCCAGTCGCTTAATTCTTACTTCCCACTTTTCTTTTCCTTCCTCCTTCTGCCTTGCGCCTTCGACGGCTTCCTCGCCAGGGCGCCTGCTCGCGAAGACTTTCGGAGTAGTTCGATTTCACGAAGGCTGGTCATCGGAGAAATTTCGGCTAAAATTGCCCGCGTGAGCACGGTTCAGGAAATCAGCCAAGCAATCGAGCACTTGAATGTGCGCGATCAAATGCGGCTCCTGCACGATTTACCGGCGCATCTAAAAATTCAGCCGGATGATGTCGGCTGGCTCAAAGCTGCCGAGCCGGCATTCGAGTTCTGGAACAACCCCGAGGATGCCATCTACGACGAGCTTTAGCCAAGGCGATGTTGTTCTTGTGCCGTTTCCATTCACCGATCTGAGCGCCATAAAACAGCGACCGGCCCTGGTTCTTTCCCCCGACCGATCAAACGAAGTACGGCACGACCTTGTTGTGGCGGCGATTACGTCGCAGATCCCCACAACACCGGGCGACGATGAAGTGTTGTTATCGGGCAACGAATTGAAAAAGGCCGGTTTGCCGAAGCCATCGATTATCAAACTGAGCAAGATATTCACGATCCATCAGGGCCTGATTCGAAAAAAGATCGGTCACGTCTCCGACTCCAAGCGAGGAGAGATTTTGGCGAAGCTGATGCAATCCCTTCGATGAAATCAAAATTCACCCAGCGCCGTTATCGCGCGCCCAAGCGCTCATCGTGCGCGATGTGCAAGCCGCAACAGCGCGGTTGGGCGGACAAGAAGACGCCTGCGGATTTACGGCGTGCCGTCGCTCACGAGCAACAGGTCCGCGATTGGGAAAAAGAATCCGTTGGAGCTGACCTCTGACTTCGGCTCTCTAGTCCGCTGCTCGTCACTCGTCACTGCCGATAGGCCGCGTCGCGCACCTTTACGCGGTCACTTGCCTGCTACGCTGCAGCCTTTGGCGAAGCAGAATCCTACTTGTCTCCTTGTGCCTTCTTGCTTCTGAGCCTTCCGCCATCTGCAAAGCGTGCAATCGTCCAAGACGGCGCACGTCGAATCACTACTAGCCAATTAGATCCCGGAATTGTAACATTCATTCGTGACGACAACAGTGAACATCGACGATGAGCTGTTCGCCGCGGCAGCTCGCGCCATGAACTCGGCTGATCCGAGCGAAGTGGTTGCGCGCGCTCTGCGTCTGGCAGCCGAGGATTCGATCGAGCTTTACAGCCCTGAACGCATTGCCGAGTTCGAGCGCGCTGAGAAAGAGCTGGAGGGCTTCTTCCGGCGCAAAGGGCTACGTTAAGCCCACCGAATGCGGATCTTTCTTGATGCGAACATCCTCTTCTCTGCAGCCAATCCCTCCGGCTCAATTCGACAGCTTTTGACTATCGCCCGCGCAGCCGGGCACGAATGTTGGGGCGACGAGCACGTCATTCGCGAAGCGCATCGCAATCTGTTTCTCAAGCAACGAGAGCGAATCCCTGATTTCGAACATCTTCTCGGTGAAATTCACTTCGCATCCAAGCTGCCAAATCTGCCATTGCCGCCGCTGGAGACGCTGACCTCTGACCTCTGACCTCTGACCTCTGACCTCTGTCCTCTGTCCTCTGTCCTCTGTCCTCTGTCCTCTGTCCTCTGCCCTAGCTCCCATCTTGTACCGCTTTCAGCCTTCGCCCATGCCAGAACCAGTGCACCCGCACCATGATCGCCATCAAAAAATAAACCCACCCGCACCACGAGATTTGTTCTATCGGCAAAGTAAAAGAAAACACCAGCGAGACGAGCCCCACGCTCACCGGAATGCTCCAGCCCGTCAGCTCGCCGCGCGTCATCAATCGTTCCCGCGCATTCAATCGCAACGGCTCACGCAATTGCCAGGCGCGCAGATACAGGAGCAGGATTTCGGCGGAAATGGCAATTAACCCGAGCGCGTAGATGGCAAAGATCGTTCGCGCCTGCGCTTCGGTGGTGTGCAGTGAGAACGGCTGACCGACCTGGCCATTGCTTAACAGGTTCCACATCGCCCCGAAGATTGCTTTCAACGGATAGATAAAGATCAGAATGGTAACGATCAGCGCCCAGCTGATCAAAATCGAAACGCCGTCTTCGAGACCGTAACGCCGACTCCACAACCAATGCCCCCGCCAATAGATGCCCAGCACCGCGATGCTGCAGACGAAGGTCGGCACATTTTTGAAAGCCGCCAGGAGCGCCACGATGTTGTCCGGGATTTGCTGCGCGGCGATCACCAGCATCGAAATCGCGAAGGCGAAAGCTGCGTCGATGAAGGTTTCCAGCCGCGTCATCTCCATCCCACGCAACCGAAATCCTTTCAATCGTGGAAGACTGTCCAGATTTTCCGGAAGCGCGGAACCGATTTCCGCCCAGCGTTCTTTCATGCCTCGCAATGCTATCGCGCCATCCGAACTTCCTAAATCTTAATCTTACCTCTAACTTCCCCGAGTCCTTCCTAATTTTTCCTTTTTCCTTCTTACTTTCCCAGCTTCCTTCTGCCTTCTTAATTTTAATTCAACCTTATCCCGCTTTCTGCCATTTTCCGCGCTTCATACAAAAACCCGGACGAGGCGAACGCTTTCGGCGAACGTCTCTGGCCGGTTATGGATGAACTTAATCTTCCCCTCGCCGCATGAAGAAAACCTTGAGTAAGAAGATGGTTTCAAAACCACTATCAGAAGAATATGGCGGCTTGATCGGTGGCATTGCCGAGCTGCTCGAGGCATCCCGGCACACCGCGGCGCGCACCGTCAATGCGCTGATGACCGCAACGTACTGGGAGATCGGCCGGCGCATTGTCGAGTTCGAGCAGCGAGGCAAAGAGCGCGCGGGGCATACGGCGAGCAACTCCTCGCCCAACTTTCCGCCGACCTGACGTCCCGATTCGGACGTGGGTTTGGCCGGAGGAATCTTTTTCAGATTCGGGCATTCTATCTCGCTTATCGGTCAATTGTGCAGACATCGTCTGCACAATTAGTGAAAGAGCAGACACTGTCTGCACAATCCGGCGCCCGAATTGTCTCGACACCGTCAATAGAATCCACCCAGCCAATTGTCTCGACAGCGTCAATAGAATCACAACGCAAGAAAGGCCAGACATCGTCTGGCGAATTGCCAGTTCACGATCTTGCGGGCTCGGTTTCCGCTGCCTTGGTCGCACTATGTCCGCCTGCTTTCCACGAAGAGCGCCGAGGCGCGCCGATTTTATGAGACCGAGGCTTTACGCGGTGGCTGGAGCGTACGCCAGCTCGATCGCCAGATTGCCTCGCAATTCTACGAGCGCACCGCTGCCTCGCGAAACAAAGACGCCATGCTCCGTAAAGGGGCGGTGGCGCGCGCCGGAGATTCAATCTCCGCCGATGAAGAAGTGCGCGACCCGCTCGTTCTCGAATTTCTCGGACTGAAAGACGAATACTCGGGGACCGACCTTGAAGAGGCGCTCTTGCGACACCTTGAGAACTTCCTGCTCGAGCTCGGCGGCGACTTTGCCTTCATCGGTCGCCAACGCCGGTTGCGAATCGGCGGCGAATGGTATCGCGTCGATCTCCTTTTCTTTCACCGCAAATGGCGATGCCTTGTGGTCATTGATCTGAAGGTTGGCAAGTTCACACATGCTGATGCGGGCCAAATGCATCTTTTACCTGAATTACGCGCGCGAACACTGGACGCAGGCGGACGAGAATCCGCCAGTTGGTTTAATCCTGTGCGCCGAGAAAGATGATGCAATCGCTAGATATGCGCTGGAAGGATTACCGAACAAGGTTCTGGCGCGCGAATACAAGCTCGCTCTTCCGGATGAGAAACGTCTCGCAGCGGAAATCGAAAAGACCCGCGACCTTCTGGAAAGGAGAACCCGCAAATGAACGCATTTTGTCCCCCGCTTCCGCCTTTTCGGTTTTCTTTACCTTCAAATCAAACATCACCTGTCACGTCGTGGCCTCGTACGATGAGGTAAACAAAGAGGCGTTTATCATCACCGCTTACGAGCCATCACTGGACGTTTTTGAGCCGGACTATCGAACAAGGAAAAAAACATGAGCGACATGAACTCGATTTGCCCCGTGTGCGGAGGCAAGAAAACCAAAGGCAAAACGACTTTCAGCGCCGA
>DATEZD010000035.1:0-4281 GCA_035255865.1 Candidatus Udaeobacter sp. | reverse complement strand
GGGCAGGAGTGGTTCCAGGCGGTGCAAGGTGTCCTGGGCTTGTGCGAGCTGTTGATCCAGAGTGGCCAACTCCGCTTTAGCCTTTTGTAGGATGAGTCTGTAATCCTCGGGGTCGATTTCGAAAAGCACCTCGCCTTCCTTCACCGCCTGGTTGTCCTGCACATTCAGCTTGAGGATTTGACCACTCACACGCGGCGCAATGCCCACGACATTGGCTCGCGCGGTTGCATCATCGGTTCGCGGGTGTCGCTCGATGATTCCCCAAACGTAAAGTGTAATGACCACCGCGCCGGCGACGACAATCAGACTGACAAGTTTGCGAACGAACTTGTGTCGTTCGATGTCGATCTTCGCTGAGGTCACGGCGCTCTCTTGGTTCAATGGTGTGGCTGGTTGATGCATGTCAGTTTTGGTAAAACAGGATCCAGGTCGCAAACGTGAAGATGATCATCAGACACGAATAGATGAGCGGAGCTGGGCCGATGTACGGTTTCAGGTTGCCGACCTGGACGATCCAATGAACGACGAAGGTCAGGGCCAGCCCGCTCAAGATACAAACCATCCAGGCCGGAAAATATGAGCCGAGAACGTCGACGGTAGGCGAATTGTGACTGAAGATGCGCACCGCGAGAAAAGCGAAAACGATAACTGCGAGGCCGAAGGCGACAAACTTCAAAACTATTCGACCGGCTCTCATTTGTAAGGCCTTGCGGCGCGTGGTGCACTCAGTATTGGTCTGACTGTCGGCGCTGAAGGCCGAGCCAAGTCACCGACGCTCAGGGCGAGCGCCGCTTGCGTCGTATAGATCGCCGCTTGCGTGTCGTGGCTGGTCGCAAGCGCGGCGCTGAGATTGCGTTCCGTACTAACGACCTCGGGATATGTGCTCAAGCCTTGCTTGTACGATTCAAGCACCGCGTCGAATGCGCTCTTCGATGCCGTCACTAACTTTTCGGCCGCGTCCTGCTTTTTGAGCGCGGTTCTGTAATCGGTGTATGCCTTCCACACGTCTCGCGCAGCCGAGTCGCGCGCGCCAGCAAGTTCATTCTCGGCTTGATGCAGGTCCGCCTCGGCCATGTCCAGTTTGTGCTGGCGCGCGAACCCGTCGAAGATCGGCACCTCCATAGTGAGAAATGCACCCAAAGTATAGTCGCCGCCGCCGAAGTAGTCCGAATGTTTGATGCTGACTTGCAGCTCGGTTTCGGAAACGTGGGCGTCTAACGTGACCTTTGGATAATACTCGGAGCGGATCTTGCGGATCTCATATTCCTTTGAACGAACGTTGGCTAGCTTTGCAACAAGATCGGGCCGTTGCGACAAAGCTTTCGTGATCAATTCACCAACAGAATCTTCACTCTGAGCATTCAGATGACTTTTCGCTGGCAGGTCCGCCACCTTGAGTTGCACCATCGGCAGAAGCCCAATGCTCTCGATCAAAGCCACTCTGGCGTCGCTCTCTGCACCGAGGCTGGCCTGAAGATCAAAATTAGATTGCGCACTCTGCTGTTGCGCCTGAAGCAGTTCAGGTTTGGTGGCAAGCCCGTTGTCGAAGCGCGCCTGCGCCGCCTGCTCTACGGTTTTCGCCGCATCCTGCGCGCTTTGAGTCACCATCACCTTTTGTCGCGCGGTGCCCAGCTGGTAAAACCGGTCGGTCACATCAAAGACGATTTTTTGATGCGTTCCGTTGAAACCGACATTCGCCATCATCAATTTTTCCCGCGCTGCTGCTCTGGTCGCGCTGCGTCCGCCGAAGTCGAGCAGCAACCATTTCGCGGTTAACTCGCCGCGGGCCAGCAGCGACTCAGTGCTTAACGTACTTCCGCCCACAATCTCCACGTTCGGCAGGTTACCATTTGTTGGAGGCGGTTGTGGCAGAGTCCGCAACGTCGGAAAGGGAATAAAGGCGCGGTCGTATCCCCCTGCGGCAGCCGCCACAACGTACGGATAATAGGCGCTCGCGGTCAGACCGACTGCGGCCGCTGCCTGGCGGGCGCGCTCCCACGCCACGCGTGTTTCCGGGTTACTGCGCTCTGCAATATCAATCAGCTCGGCCAGATTGTAGGTCTTGCGCGGATCGATCGCCGGCAAATAGCGCTGTTCAGCTTCAGTCGGTTCGTATTGGCGAAGTTCTCCTTCATATCTTGGAAGCGACGGTGGTGCCCACGGCCTCACTGGCGACGGAGGAGGATCATCGCGGGCAAGTGCGATCCCGATCGTCGCGAACAATTGTGTCGCTCCGACGAAAGAAATCTTCACGAGAACCTCTCGAATCTCGTAGCAGCGTTTCATGAAATCTCATTCTGGCTTATCGTGACCTGAATTGGCGAGCACGGAAGAAGGGACGGCCTTTGATTGCTTTGCGCGCGCGCGGATTCGAGCCCACTGGCTGCTTAGCTCTTCGACATCGCGCAGCGTGATCATCTGCTCGATTTCCTGGCCGAAGAAAAGATCAAGTGTCCAACTTGCCATGACTCGCAGCTTCTTAGCCAGGCGTGGAAGCTTCATTAGATACACCGATCGCCAGAACCACCAGGCGATAAAACCGGAAAACTTGATCCCAAACACCATCGCCACACCGGTGTGATGACCAATGCTCGCCAACTGTCCCAGCATTTTGAAACGGAACGGCTTGAGCGGCCGATCGAGGATCGTAGCTTCGATGTTCTTCGCAACAATCACTCCTTCCCGTAACCCGTGCTGCGCCGTTGGTGGATGAAAGTTTTCGGTGTCCAGGATAGGCACGGCAGCGCAATCGCCTGCCGCCCATAAGCCAGGAACACCCGTCACCGCCAGGTACTCACTAACCAGGAGTCGACCACGTTCCTTCTCGCAAGCTAATGGTGCAATGACCGGACTTGGTTTCACACCCGCTGTCCAGATGAGAGTCCTGGCAGGAATCGATGTGCCATCGCTTAACGTGACGACCAGCCCATCGTAGTTCGCCACGCGTGCGCCCTTGATCACTTCCACCTTGCGTTGGCGCAATTTGGCTTCGGCGTAGCGCCCGAGTTCTTCGCCTAACTCCGGCAACAAAAAATTTCCCGGATGAACGACGACAACTCGAATCAATTGCTCGCTCAACTGCGGGTAATAGCGCACGGTTTCCCGCACAAAGTCGTTAACGGCGCCCGTTGTTTCGGTGCCCGAAAAACCGCCACCGGCTGTGACAAACGTGAGTAACTCCCGGCGCGCTTCGTCATCGGTCTGCAGCACCGCCTCTTCAAGAAGTGCGACCATGCGGTTACGCAAGAGTGACGCGTCCGCCAGATTTTTCATGGTCACCGCCCAGTCGCGGACGCCGTCCATATTGAAGAAGTTTGTTTCCGAACCGAGCGTCAGAAGCAGATGATCAAACTCGAATTCAAGCTCGTGCTCCGCAACGCCCCCGAGGCATTGGACGCGCCGCAGGTTCAGATCAATGGCCTGCACGTCGGCTTCGACAACCTTCACGTGACGAAGAATGCGCCGGAGCGGATTCACGATGTCACCCGGATAAAGATCGCCCGCTGCGACCTCATGCAACATGGGCGTAAAGAGAATGAAATTCTCGCGACTGATCAGCGTCACCTCTACGTCCGATCGACGCGCGAGGCGTTTGTCGAAGTGCATTGCCGCGTACAGCCCGGCGAACCCGCCACCGGCAATGACTATTCTGGTCGTTTTCATGCCGTTAACGCGAATCTTAGCGCGACTCGCGCGATCAAGATACTATTGATGTCCGCCATCGTTCAGTCTTTTTCCCATCTTTTTCTCAAGCTTTTGAGCGTCGCGATCATTCCGTGCAGTCACGACTGCGAATGCCAGGAACAATTGCAGGAGTGAGAGACGCGCACCCATCGTTGATTTCTCCTACGTTGGTTGTGGAATGAAAACGGTGCTTGAAAGCTGTTGTGGCGCGGATCTCCAGCGGCTTTGCGCTTCTTCGGTGTGAAGCTTCTCAGTCAGCGCCGCGACGTGCGCCTCGATAATTTGATGGCATGCGGTCAACTCTCGCTCGCGAGCCTGAACGCCCCGGCGAGCCAGTGCTTCCAGATCATCTATATTATATAGAGAAACGTGATCGAGTCCGGTCACAGCAGGATCGATGTTACGCGGCACAGAAAGATCGATGAGAAGCAGCGGGCGATTGCGCCGCGCCTTCATCAAATTTCCGATGTCGTCGCAACTCAATAACGTTTCAGCGCTGCTCGTCGCAGCGATGACAACGTCGACATCGCGCATTTCAAAAAGGCAATAACCGAAGCAGACCGCTTCCCCGCCGCAGCGCGTGGCGAGATCGAGCGC
>DATEZD010000034.1:0-7346 GCA_035255865.1 Candidatus Udaeobacter sp. | reverse complement strand
GCCGAAGCCGCGCGAAGGCGGGTGGGCGCGGACGGCGGTCATAGACCGCCGCTACAGAAACGCGTTCTCAATTCGGTGTTGGACGTTGGGCGTTGGGCGTTGAACGTTTCGCAATGTCTTCCGCGGTGCCAACTCGCTCAGAAATCCCCGAGTCCGACAAGTGGGACTTGAGGCAGCTTTTTGCTGACGTGAGCAAATGGCGGGAGGACTTCGCGTGGTTACAGGAGACTTATCCGCACCTTGAGCAGTGGAAGGGCAGGGTGGGGGAATGTGCGCAAACGCTGGCTGAGGTGCTTGAGTTTGAGAAGGCGCTCGAGGCGAAGATGGAGCGCGTCTATCACTACGC
Organism: Candidatus Udaeobacter sp.; assembly: GCA_035255865.1. Taxonomy (GTDB): domain Bacteria; phylum Verrucomicrobiota; class Verrucomicrobiia; order Chthoniobacterales; family UBA10450; genus Udaeobacter. The sequence continues at coordinate 7,000 of DATEZD010000034.1, read as the reverse complement.
GTCGCTGCAATTGGCGGAGGACGCCACGACCAACGAATATCTCGCGCGATTTGGACAAGTTCAGAATTTGTTTACGAAAATCGGCGAAACGGCGGCGTTCGTTGTTCCGGAAGTCCTGGCGATCGACGACAAACAGTTCGCGCAATTCATCTCAGATCCAGCGCTGGCCGACTGGCGAATCAAACTTCACAAAATTCGCCGGATGAAGCCGCATGTGCTCTCCGTGCCTGAGGAACGTCTTTTAGCACTGGGCAGCGTCGCGCTCAGCGGTTACGACGACACCTTTTTGCAGTTGACCGATGTGGACATGAAGTTCGGTGTCTCGATCGATGAGACGGGGCGCGAAAAACCGCTGACCCAAAGTTCGTTCAGCTCTTTCCTCGTCAAACGCGATCCTGAGCTGCGCAAATGCGTTTTCCATCAATTCTACGCCGAATTTCGTGACCATCAGTTTACGCTTGCCGCGTCGCTTGCCTATTCGGTCAAGGCAGATGTGTTTCATGCCAGAGCAAGATATTATCCATCTGCGCTCGAGGCGGCGCTGTTTCCAGATGATGTTCCGGTGTCCGTTTACGACGGATTGATCAAATCGGTCCGCGCGAATTTGAAGCCGCTCTTTCGGTATTTTGATTTACGTCGCCGCGCTCTTGGCTTGCGCGAGCTGCATCTTTACGACACGTACGTGCCGCTGGTACCGGAAATCGAAACGCGGTTCACATTTGATCAGGCGGCCGAAACAGTTCTGAGCGCGCTGGCTCCTCTCGGAAAGGACTACGTCAATGTGCTGGCGGAAGGGTTGCGCTCGACGCGCTGGTGCGATCGTTACGAAAACAAAGGCAAACGCAGCGGCGCGTTTTCATCCAGCAGTTACGGCGCACCACCCTACATCCTGATGAATTACAAGGAGGACGTCTTCGCCGATATTTACACGCTCGCGCACGAGGCCGGCCACTCCATGCACAGTTGGTGCTCGCAAAATTCGCAACTGTTTCAGGATTACGAGTATCCGATTTTTCTGGCTGAAGTGGCATCGACGTTCAACGAAGAGCTGGTGACGCATCATTTGCTGCAAACAACGAGCGATCCGAAGATGCGCGCTTATATCATCAACCGGCAAATCGATGACCTGCGCGGCACCCTATTCCGGCAAACCATGTTTGCTGAATTCGAAAAAATCATCCACGCCATTGAGGAAAGCGGCGACGCGCTGACGCTCGATGTTTTCAAATCCGAATATCACAAACTCCTCGAAACCTATTTCGCCGAGAATTTCCTGCTCGATCCTGAGCTGGATCTGGAATGCCTGCGTATTCCGCATTTCTATCACGCGTTTTATGTTTATAAATATGCGACCGGAATCTCCGCCGCAGTGGCGCTTTCGCAGCGCGTGCTTTCCGGCGAATCGGAAAGCGTCCATGCGTATCTTAATTTTCTGCGTTCGGGCGGTTCGAAGTTTCCACTGGAGACATTGGAAGCAGCAGGCGTGGACATGGCCACACCTGCGCCCATCGAGAGCACGTTGCGTTTGTTCGAAAGTCGGCTTGCGGAATTGGAAGAGCTGCTGCTGTAATTTTCCTTCTCGTCCTCCTCCTCATCCTCGATTGGTCGTGTTTTGGGCAACGCGGACGAGGACGACGACGAGGACGATTTGGCTGCGGGATTGGCTACTCTTTCGTTTATCGTGACTCAATGCAACTGGAAAGCGGCCAGCTTCTTCAGCCCCGAAAGCTTTCGGGGCTGTTCCAGGAGAACTTCGAAAAGTTCGGCGAGCTAGGCGCTGCGGTGTCGGTTTGGCAAAATGGAAAGCCTATCATCGATCTCTACGGCGGGTTTCGCGATGCGCATCGTGAAAAACCGTGGGCCGCTGACACGCTTGTTCTGGTCTGGTCGGCGACGAAGGGAATCGGCAGCGCATGTGTCTTGCATGCGTTGCAAGAACATAAGATCGACATCAGCCAACGCGTCGCCGCGTTCTGGCCCGAGTTTGCCCAGGCAGGCAAAGACAAAGTCACGCTAGCACAATTGCTTTCGCATCAAGCCGGGCTTTGCGCTTTGGATCGGCGAGTCGATGTACTCGACTATGACGCGGTGATTCGCGCGCTGGAAGCGCAAAAGCCGCTGTGGCCACCCGAGACCGCGCACGGTTATCACGCGCGCACGTTTGGATTTCTTCTCGATGAACTCGTCTGGCGCATCGCCGGAAAGACGCTGTCAGATTACTGGCAGGAAAATTTTGCGGGACCGCTCAATCTCGATTTCTGGATCGGCCTTCCGAAAAAGGAAAATTCGCGCGTCGCAACGATGTACGCTGCGAAAACCCAGAAAGCTTTCGGGGCCGAACCGAAAAGCCGCCAGTCCGGCTCGGACTTTTATGCCGATCTTGTTACGCCCGGCACTTTGGCGCGCAAAACCTTTACGTCACCGTACGGCCTGCATGTAATCAGCAAAATGAATGAGCCTGCAATTCGCGCGCACCCGATCGTCTCCTTTGGCGGGATCGGGAGCGCGTCGTCGCTGGCGAAATTTTATTCCATGCTCGCCAACGGCGGAAAGTTTGATGGCCAGACATTCTTTTCAGAAAAAACTATCGCATGGATGACCACCACGCTCGCAGACGACATGGACCGCGTTTTTCAAATACCAACAGCGTTTTCAGCCGGCTTCATGAAAGATTCTGCAAAAGCACGAGGAGCGGCGGTCTCCAGTCCGCCGCATTCAAGGGAGGGGCGGACTAGAGACCGCCCTTCCTTGGTGACGCGAAGAATTTGCGGCCCATCGTCCAAGGCATTTGGACATCCGGGCGCCGGGGGCAGCCACGCCTTTGCCGACCCGGAAAACAAAATTGCGTTCGCTTACGTGATGAACCAAATGGAGCAATCGCTCTTGCCTACCGAAAAATCATTGCGTTTGGTGGATGCCATTTATGGCAGGGACGGTTGACCTCAATCGCCCGTGCGTTGACCGAATGCAGTCTTGATCTCGGCACGACTTTTTAGTTGGATTGCAGCGTGCCTGCTGATGATGAGGTGACTTCGCTGAGCGCGATTGGTCCGGCAGCTGCCGGACATCACGGCCCGGTCGCGTTTACGACGACGCATTGGAGCGTGGTGCTGGAGGCACAGGGCGAATCGCCAGCGGCACGAGAGGCGCTGGAAAAGCTTTGTTGCACGTATTGGCGGCCTATTTATAGCTTCGTCCGGCGACACGGTGCCGGGGCTGAGGACGCGGAAGATCTCACCCAGGGTTTCTTCGCTCTGTTGTTAGAGCGCAAAGATCTCAGCACCGTGCGGAAGGAAAAGGGACGACTGCGTTCTTACCTGCTCACGTCGGTCAAAAATTTTCTGGCCGACGAAGCGCGCCGCGCGCTGGCAGTCAAGCGCGGCAAAGGCCAACGCTTAATTCCGTTGGACGACATTCGCGAGCGTGAGCTCATCGATGTTGAACGGAGCGACAGATTAACCGCCGACCAAATCTACGAACGCCGTTGGGCTTTTACAGTTCTGGAGCAAGTGATGGCGCGGCTGCGGGACGAGTATCGCAGCGCGGGCAATGTACGCTTCTTTGATCAGATGAAGAAAATGCTCATGAACGAACCGGGGCGGCCGTCGCAAGCTCAGATCGCGAGCGAGTTCGACATGACGGAGAACGCGGTCAAACAAGCGTTCTACCGATTTCGTCAGCGTTACCAAACATTGTTGCGCGAGGAGATTGCCCACACCGTGGCGATGCCCGGCGATATCGAAGACGAGTTGCGCCATCTAATTGCTGTGGTTCGAGCGTAATGAAGACAATGAAACGGCGATTCGGCGAATGGGCGAATGGGCGACATCGCCGTTTCCCCGTTTCGCCGTCTCAAGTCCTTGCGTTTAGCGTTGGTTAGCGTGGTTAGCGGATGATTCTTTTGCATGTGCTTCGCCGTTTAAATGCTGTGGTTCGGGCGTAGCCAGGGGTAAAATTTCAGGCATATTTCTAATGAGGCGACCGATGGTTTGACCATCAAAATGAAGACTGCCACCACCGTCTGCGGAAGGTGCGGAGCGAAAATTCCCGCTGACGCACCGGAAGGCTGCCCGGGTTGTCTGCTAGAAACCGGTCTTGGACGGCTTGAGGATGAATCCGTAGCCGCGGTCACGGAGCCCAGCCAGGATGACGGCGTGCGGCCAGCGGAGATTAACGGCGAAGATGATTTGGTGCCGGATTCACCCGCTCCCAACGACGCGCGTTTTGGAATCTATGAGATCGAGCGGCGTCCGAATGGAAGTCTCTACGAGCTTGGGTGTGGAGGGATGGGCGTGACATATCGCGCCGTCGACACATCGCTCCAGCGCAAGGTTGCGTTAAAGATCATCAAAGCCGGCATCGCCAAGCGAAGCGCCGACGCCCGCGAACGTTTTATGCGCGAAGCTCGAATGGCCGCTGCACTCCGACACGAGAACATCGCCACCGTCTACCAATTCGGAATTCGCGAGGACACAGGCCAATATTTTTATGCGATGGAACTGATCGAGGGTGAGACTCTTGAGGAACGCGTCCGCCGCGCCGGACCGCTCAGTGTGCACACAACCATCGACATCGCACAGCAAGTCTCTGCCGCATTAGCCGTCGCGGAAAAGCATGGGTTAGTCCACCGCGATTTAAAGCCAGCAAACCTGATGCTCGTCTCGCCGGATGGCGAGACGGTTGGAGCTGCCGGCAACAATGAGAAAGTGGTCGTAAAAATAATCGATTTTGGTCTGGCCAAGGCCCTCCGTGCTCCGGTTGACCCGATGTCGTTGACCCGAGGCAGATTTGTCGGCACGCCGGAATTTGCCAGTCCCGAACAATTTGAAAATCGCCCGCTCGACGTGCGCTCGGACATCTACTCGCTGGGCGCGACGCTCTGGTTCGCCCTTACAGGATCTACGCCATTTGTAGGCCATAAGGTGGAGGAAGTTCACCGCGCACAACAATCAGATGTGCTTCCAATCGAAGAACTGAAAGCAGCGCGGGTTCCGTCCCGCCTCCGCTCGCTGCTCGAATCGATGCTCGCACTGGAGCCGGCGTCCCGGCCGGGCACACACGAATTGGCAGCGTGCCTGCAACGTTGCTCCCCGGAGACGCGCAGTGCACGACGCACCAACGTCGCTCTCACATCGGCAGCAATCCTAACTCTTGGTGTTGCTCTATTTGTCATCTTCCTCGCGCTGCGCACCCAAAATCCTGTTTCGAAGGTAGTGATACCGGAGAAAAGCCTGGCGGTCCTTCCGTTCGAAAATCTCAGCGACAATAAAGAGAACACTTATTTCGCTGACGGCGTACAGGATGAAATTTTAACCGACCTGTCCAGGATCGCCGATTTGAAAGTGATCAGCCGCATGAGCGTGATGCAATACAAGAGCGGACTAGCGCGCAATCTGCGCAAGATTGGGCAGCAACTTGGTGTTGCTAACATCGTAGAGGGAAGCGTTCAACGTGCTGGCAATCGTGTGCGGGTCAACGCGCGGTTGGTCGATGTGCGCACTGATGCGCATCTCTGGGCGCAGACCTACGATCGCGATCTGGCGGATGTGTTCGCCATTCAGAGCGAGATCGCTAAGGCCATCGCCGAGCAGTTACAGGCGAAGCTTTCGCCTAACGAGAAGAAAGCGATCGAGCAGCCGCCTACCACTGACCTGGCGGCATTCGACCTTTACAGCCGGGCGAAGTCACTTCTCCTCACCGCAAATTTTAGCGCGACTCGTGACTCAGATGTGGGCAAGGCGATCGAGCTGCTGGATGAGGCGGTGAAACGTGATCCATCATTCTTTGACGCCTACTGCCAACTTGCCTATACGCATGAATTCCTCTACGCAACGTTCGGCACGGATCATACTCCGGCCCGGCTCGCTCTCGCTGAAGCTGCTGTCCAAGCCGCGACCCGGCTGCGGCCGGATGCTGCTGAAACGCATTTGGCGCGCGCGAACTATCTTTATTTTGGACGCCGCGACTATGCCGGCGCCCTCGCCGAATTGGAGATTGCGCGGCGAGCGTTACCCAATGATCCGCGTCTCTTCGAACTGAGCGGCTATATTCTGCGGCGGCGCGGCCAACAGGAAGAAGGGCTGCGCAACCTACAGCGCGCGGTGGAGCTGGACCCGCGTAATTTTTACACTTTGCAACAGATCGCGCTCACTTACCAAATTTTGGGGCGTTATGGCGACGCCATCGCTGCGTGGGATCGCGTGCTTAGCATCACGCCCGACAACGTCGAAACGAAGGCGAATCGTGACCTGTTTTATCTCTGCTGGAAAGGAGACACTCGGCCGCTCCACCAGACGATTGACTCAATCCTGGCGCAGGGACCGGGCGCCATTGCCAGTGCTGCGGACATCTGGTTTGCCTGCGCGCTGGCAGAACGCGATCCGGCTGCAGCCGGGCGAGCTCTCGTCGCGGTCGGAGACAATCGCTGCTGGAACGAGAGCACCATTAACCTGAGCCGCAGCTTTGGGGAAGGGTTGCTGGCGCGGATGATCAAAGACGAGGCAAGAGCGCGCACCGCTTTTGAAGCGGATCGCGCGCAGCAGGAAAAGATCGTGCAGGCGCAGCCGGACTACGGCCCGGCACTCTGCGTCCTCGCAATGATCGACGCTACGCTGGGTCACAAAGACCTGGCCTTGGACGAAGGCCGTCGGGCGATCGCGCTCACGCCGGTGGAAAAAGACGTCTACAACGGCAGTCGCGTCCTTCAATATTTCGCGATCACGGCGGCGTGGACAGGCGAGAAGGAGTTAGCGTTGCAGCAACTGGAAACTGGACTGCGTGCTCCCGCCGCCTCGCTCATGCTAAGCTACGGCGCACTAAAATTGCTGCCCTTCTGGGACCCGCTCCGTGGCGATCCGCGCTTCGAAAAGATCGTCGCCTCACTCGCGCCGAAGGAAAAGTAGCTAGGGATGGAAACCCATTTGCTTTGCAGATAATTTTTGCCTTCTCAGTTGTACTAGTGTGCGTGATGGATCGCTTGTGTGCGGATCCGCGTTTTCAA
>DATEZD010000033.1:0-6286 GCA_035255865.1 Candidatus Udaeobacter sp. | reverse complement strand
TCGTCGAAGTACTTCCGCGCTTTGTCCTGTCGCTTGTGCAGAACAAGCTTGAGACTGGTCCGATCGCGCGACGTTTCCGGCAATTCGCGCGCCAGCAGCCGCGTTATCTCTGCCACGCGCTCTCGCTGTAAATTCCGTCCCCGGTGGTTTGCGCCATAATAGACATTTTTCCCAACCCTGCGATCGGAGACCACGCTGGCGCGTTTCAATTGCGCCAGGTGACTGGAGATCCGCGATTGGCCCATGCCCAGAATTTGCTGCAGCTCCGCCACCGAAAGCTCTTCCTGTTCGAGAAGAAGCAACAGACGCAGTCGCGTCGGGTCTGCTAGCAACCGCAACAAATTTATGGTTGACGCCATGATGTGAGCCAACGATATATCGACGCATCATGATTGGTCAATATGTTGCTTGCGCGACCGGGTAAAATCGTTAAAAGAGTTACATTGTTACAACAGCCATCGTGACCGCACACTCCGCCCACCCGATTTAACGTTGTAACTTTTGTAACCAGTTACCTCACAAAACCATGTCTCGTCGTTACATCTTTTCGTCTGAATCCGTCACCGAAGGTCATCCCGATAAAGTTTGCGATACCATCAGCGATTACCTTCTCGACGCTTGTCTTGAGCAGGATCCGTTGAGCCGCGTGGCTTGCGAAACGCTGGCCAAAGGCAACCTCGTCGTCATCGCCGGGGAGATAACCAGCAATGCGAAGTTTGACTTTGAGGAGCACGTGCGGGCCGCCATCCGCGACATCGGCTATGTGAACGGCGATTGCATTTTTCACGCCGATACCTGCCGGGTGATTTGTGAAATGAGCGAGCAATCGCGCGATATCAAACAGGGAGTCGATGAGGCTCCGGCTGAAGGGAAGAGCACCGCAGAACAAGGCGCCGGCGATCAGGGGTTGATGTTCGGTTTTGCCTGCAATGAAACGCCAGAGTTGATGCCTGCGCCGATTTCTTTTGCGCATAAACTTGGGCGGGAACTGACGCGCTTGCGTAAATCGGGCGAAATCCCCTGGCTTCGTCCCGATGCCAAAACGCAGGTCTCAATCGAGTACGACGGCTATAAACCGGTGCGCGCCACGACCGTGGTCGTTTCCTCGCAGCATGCCAAGGATGTGAAGCAAAAAGAAGTGCGCGAGACACTCACAGAACTTCTCATCAAAAAAGTGATGCCGGCGGAATGGTTGGATGAGAAGACAACGTATTTGATCAATCCAACGGGTCGGTTTGTAATTGGTGGCCCGGAAGGCGACGCAGGCATAACCGGTCGCAAGATCATTTGCGATACCTACGGCGGAATGGGCCGGCACGGGGGCGGCGCGTTTTCTGGAAAAGACCCCAGCAAGGTTGATCGCAGCGCAGCCTATATGGGACGCTGGATCGCAAAGAATGTAGTCGCGTCCGGCCTGGCAGATCGATGCGAAGTCCAGTTCGCGTACGCCATTGGTCACCCCGAACCGGTGGGCGTCAGTGTCGATACCTTCTGCACAGGCAAAGTGGACGAGGAAAAATTGGAGTGCGCCATTTGTGAAGTTTTCAACTTCAAGCCGGCCGAGATTATCAAGCAGCTGAGTCTGCTTCGGCCGATTTATCGCAAGACAACCAATTACGGCCATTTTGGACGCGTGGACGATCTCGATGCCCTCACATGGGAAAGGACCGACAAGGCCGAAGCGTTGAAACAAGCTGTCAGGTAGAAAACCGAATAGTTTTATGAGTACGACAATCACTGAATCGAAGACAAAACAGGATTACAAAGTCGCCGATATTTCACTCGCTGATTTCGGAAGAAAAGAAATTTCCATCGCAGAAAAGGAAATGCCGGGACTGATGGCGATCCGGGAAAAATATGCACTCCGGAAACCGCTGGCAGGCGTGCGCATTACTGGATCGTTGCACATGACGATTCAGACCGCGGTGCTCATTGAGACACTGGTCGATCTTGGCGCAAGCGTGCGCTGGGCAAGCTGCAATATTTTCTCGACGCAAGATCACGCTGCCGCAGCCATCGCCAAACGTGGTATTTCCGTGTTCGCTTGGAAAGGCGAATCGCTAGAAGATTACTGGTGGTGCACCTACCGGGCAATTTCACACCCGGACGGCAAAGGTCCACAACTGGTGGTCGATGACGGCGGCGACGCCACGTTGCTTATTCACAAAGGCTACGAGACCGAGGAAGGCAGCGATTGGGCAAAATCCAAATCCGCTAATAGGGAGGAGCAAGTCATCAAAGATTTGCTGCTCGAAATTCATCGTGAGAATCCCTATCGCTGGCACGAGATCGTACAGGATTGGCGCGGCGTTTCGGAGGAAACCACGACCGGCGTGCATCGCCTTTACAAAATGTATCAGGAAAATCGGCTGCTGGTTCCGGCGATCAACGTCAACGATTCGGTCACCAAATCGAAGTTCGACAACCTTTACGGCTGCCGGCATTCACTGGTTGATGGATTGAATCGCGCGCTGGATGTGATGCTTTCCGGTAAGGTCGCCGTCATTTGCGGTTACGGCGACGTCGGCAAAGGCTGCGCGCAATCGTTGCGCGGCCAGGGCGCGCGCGTTGTCATTACCGAAATCGATCCGATCAACGCATTGCAAGCGGCGATGGAAGGCTATGAGGTCACCACAATCGAAGAAACACTGGGTCGTGGTGATATCTACATCACTGCCAGCGGCAACGTCGACGTCCTCACACTCGATCACATGCAGCGGATGAAAGATCAGGCGATCGTCGCGAACATCGGCCATTTCGACCACGAAATTCAGGTCGATGCGCTCAACACCGCGAAGGGCGTGAAGAAAACCAACATCAAACCGCAGGTGGACAAGTTCACGTTCCCCGATGGTCACGAGATTTTCCTGCTAGCCGAAGGCCGCTTGGTAAATCTCGGTTGCGCCACCGGTCACCCGAGCTTCGTCATGTCCAATTCATTTTCCAACCAAATCCTTGCGCAGCTCGATCTCTGGAAAAATCGAGACACCTACAAAGTCGGCGTCTACGTGTTGCCGAAAGAACTCGACGAAGAAGTTGCGCGCCTGCACCTGGAAAAAATCGGTGTCAAACTCACGAAGCTCTCGCAAAAACAAGCCGACTACCTGGGCATCCCAGTCGACGGGCCATTTAAATCAGAGCATTATCGCTACTGATTGGGCGTGACCATCGATTCGGTGACGTGCAGACGAGTTACTCTAAGCTCGCCGATTTCGAGACGTTTGATTTTCGCACGCCCAACTACAAGTCGGCCAATCGCGACCAGGCCAAGTGTCACCGCGCCAATAGCGAGCGCGCCAACGGCTATCGCGCCGATCGATTGTGCGCCAATGGCCAATGCGCGAACCGCGACGGGGCCGAACTTTCCCCCGGCTTCCTCAATTTCGTTTGATTTCATTTCGTTAACTCTGCGCTTGTAACTTCAACGTAACTGCAGTTCGATTCTCCGCCACCGCGCCATTTTCCGGAAATATGAACGCGCCGGTTTTTATTCGACGCGTCGGTGAGAATTTTCGTCTCCCACATCGGCGCCGCCAGCCAGACCGTTGATCCTGCACCGTGAAAATCGAACATGATTTGCGGTGTGCACGGCTCGCCGGCATACAGCGTAACCCGCCCGACTTGATCGAAACGCGAACCGACCGCCGCCGCCTTGAGCTGCACCGCCGGTTTCTTTACCTCGGCGCAACCTGCTATTCCGGCCAGAGCGGCCCCTGCGATAAACGAATGTAATAAGAACTTTTTCATACCGAAGAGATCTGAACTACCGCGAACCGATTCAGAAAATCCATTATTCACTGCTCCTCGGCGTGAACGCGATGCAAGAGGCGATGTACAAACGGCGCGAGCAACACCGATACGATGCCGACAAACGCCAGCCCTGAAAACAGAGCGTAACACGACGCGAAAAGTTTCGCGGCGTTGTTAGGCAACGGATCGATTGGACCCATTCCTCCAAGAATCATCGATGCATTCAGGAGCGAATCGATCCAGCTCAAGTGCGCAAGCCAGTGGTAACCCAGAACACCGATTCCAAGTCCAAATACCAGAACTGCAAGTGCCACGAGCCCGTGTCGGCCAACGCGCCTGAGAAATTTAGCCCGGCTAAGGAGAGGCTGCTTTCGATGCTCGTACATTGTGCGGCAGATTTCGGTAGAGTTTAACGTCGGATATCGACCATGGCGATTTTCCGCGCAAGATAAGCTGAAAAGTATCCCGCGTAGTCATCCTGAGCGGAGCGAAGGATCTCTCGCTGGGTGTTGCGTCACACAAGTTTCTCAGTGTGATGGCTACTCCGATTGTGAGATTCCTCGCTTCGTTCGGAATGACAACGCATTGCGATTTTTCGCGCGAGATAGGTTGAAAAGTATCCCGCGTAACGCTTTTGCAAATCCGGCCGATGCCAGTCCTTGCCAGTTATAATTTTCCGGCAATTGGGCGCGCCGCATTTGCATTCGACAGAGTAATCGTCGTCATCGGTCATCGCCCAATCGTGCGTGAGTTCTTCGCCGCCGCGGACGTGGCGCATGGCCACGAAGGTGATCTCGCCGCGCATGCCAAGATTCGCATCGCATGAGTGATTCGAATACAACATCGACAACTCGCGCTCTTCGTCGGTCACGGGCGCGATGAAAAGATCGTCGTCGATCTGAATTTCCACCGGACCAAGCCGGGGCGTGATCTTTTCGCGCAAAGTTTTTCGATCGACGATATGGCCACCTTTCACCGCAACGACTTCACCTTTTGCGATGTCAGCTGTCGCGAATAAACCGCGCCCATGGATCTTACTCTCGCGCACTTCCGTGTTGGGCGAGCGATAGGAAAGTCGCATCATAGTTTACCAACAGGTTAGTTGTAGCCGCGTTCGCCGTGGTGAACACCGTCATTTGCTTCGGCGGTTGACACAACTGCCGCTACAACGTTGCGTTCATGCTCCACTCGGAAATGAAATCTCGCCCGGCCGCCGTCGTTTTTATTTTCATCACCGTGATGCTCGACATGCTCGCGCTCGGCCTGATCGCGCCGGTATTGCCCAAGCTGATCCTCAACTTTCTCGGTGACGATCCGGTGCGCGCCGCCGATTGGAACGGTTACTTCGCGACCGTCTTCGCCGCCATGCAATTCTTTTTCTCGCCGATCGTAGGCGTGCTGTCGGATCGTTTCGGCCGGCGACCGATCATTCTGTTATCGAATCTCGGCCTCGGCCTTGATTACGTTGTCATGGCGCTCGCGCCCACGATTGGCTGGTTGTTTCTCGGCCGCGTTATCTCCGGCATCACGGCATCGAGTGTGCCGACCGCCTTTGCTTACATCGCGGACGTGACACCGAAAGAAAAACGCGCCGGGGCCTTCGGCATGATCGGCGCCGCTTTCGGAATCGGCTTTGTCATTGGCCCTGCCATCGGCGGTCTGCTCGCGGACTTCGATCCGCGTTTGCCATTTTGGGTCGCCGCCGGATTTAGTCTCACCAATTGGCTCTACGGATACTTTTTTGTTCCCGAATCGCTCTCCGCCGAAAAACGGCAGGCCTTCACTTTACGCCGCGCCAATCCCGTCGGCTCACTCGTCTTGCTCCGCTCACATCCCGAGCTCTGGAAACTCGCCACCGCGCAATTTCTCGCCTACGTCTCGCACGAAGTTTTTGTCATTTGGGCGCTCTACGCCATGTATCGATTCGCTTGGACCCAGGCCAGCGTAGGATTGTCGCTCGCACTGGTTGGAATTTGTACCGCCCTCATCTCGGGAGTATTGACCGGCCGCGTCGTCGCACGAATCGGCGAACGCCGCACGTTGCTGGCCGGAAATCTTTTTGGCGCAATCGGCATGTTCATCGCCGGCATTGCTCGCGGCGGCGCGATGTATCTGGCGTCCATTCCGGTTATCTCCATGTGGAATATCGCTTTTCCTGCCGCGCAGGGAATGATGACACATCGCGTCAGCGAGCGCGAACAAGGCGAACTCCAGGGCGCCATCAGCAGTCTGCGCTCAATCGCGTTTGTCATCGGTCCGATGTTGTTCTCCGGAACGTATGCGTTCTTCATCAATCCGACGCATTCTTACCAGATGCCCGGCGCACCTTATTTTCTCGCCGCAGTTTTGTTGTTCGCCGCTATGTTACTGGCAATGCGCTTGCAAGAAACACGCATCTCATCGGCGCCTATCGGACCGCTTCCGGATGAATCGCTGCCGCCGTCGGGCGTGGCCATCGGCGACGCGGTTCCGCCGCAAGAAAACGTTTGAGATTCTCCGCGCGTGAGCGATTGAAGTTCGCGATGAATGCGAGTAC
>DATEZD010000032.1:0-4980 GCA_035255865.1 Candidatus Udaeobacter sp. | reverse complement strand
TCGGTTTGCCCGTACTGCGGAGTTGGCTGCGGCCAACTTGTTTTTCACAAGGATGGCAAACTGATTTCGATCGAAGGCGATCCCGAGAGTCCAATCAGCCAGGGGAACCTTTGTCCGAAAGGCGCCGCTTCTTTTCAATTACTCACGCACGACCGGCGTGAAACGAAGATGAAATATCGCGCGCCGCGGGCGAAAGAATGGACGCACATTTCAATGGATCGCGCGCTCGACATGCTGGCCGATCGCGTTTGGGAATCGCGCAAGCGCACATTCGTGCACAAAAAGGACGGGATGACGATCAATCACACGACCGCGATCTGTCATCTTGGCGGCGCCACGCTCGATATCGAAGAGAACTATCTTATCCGAAAACTTTTCACTCTCGGCCTGGGAATGGTCTGCATATCCAACCAGGCACGGATATGACATAGCAGCACGGTGCCCGGTCTGGGCACCTCCTTCGGCCGGGGCGGAGCTACGACTGCGCAACAAGATCTCGCTAACGCCGATTGCATTCTGATCGAGGGCTCGTCTATGGCCGAAGCACACCCGGTAGGTTTCCGCTGGGTCATGAAAGCAAAAGAGCGCGGCGCGACCATTATTCATGTTGATCCAAGATTTTCGCGCACCAGTGCGTTGGCCGATATCTGGGTGCCAATCCGCGCCGGCGGCGACATTGCTTTTCTGGGCGGGCTCATCAGGCACATTATTGAGAACAATCTCTTCTTCCGCGATTACGTGGTGCACTACACCAATGCCTCCTGCATTTTGCGCGAAGATTTTCGCGATGCGGAAGAAGGTGCCACCGGCTTTTTCTCGGGCTGGAACGAGCAGCGGCGCGCCTACGACAATAAGAGCTGGGGTTACCAAGGCGATAGCGGCCTAAGTTTTCCCGAGCGCGATCTGACCTTGCAACATCCGCGCTGTGCCTTCCAATCCCTGCGCCGTCACTTCGGGCGCTACACACCGGAAATGGTCGAAAAGATTTGCGGGATTCCGCCGGCGCTGTTTCAAAAAGTTGCGGATGCGCTGGTCGCCGCCTCGGGTCCGGACAAGACCGCGGCGATTTGCTACGCGCTTGGTTGGACGCAACACTCCAAAGGCGTTCAGATCATTCGCACCGCGTCGATCCTGCAGCTCTTGTTAGGCAACATCGGTCGGCCCGGCGGGGGAATTCTTGCGTTGCGTGGTCACGCTTCCATTCAGGGTTCGACCGACATTCCGACGCTCTACGATATTTTGCCCGGTTATCTCTCGATGCCGAAAGGGGACGGCACGGAAGAAACGTTGCGCGATTACCTCGCGCATCAAACCAAGCCGACCGGTCTCTGGAATAATTATCCCAGTTACTTCATCAGCTTGATGAAGGCGTACTATGGTAAGAACGCGACGGCGGAAAACGACTTCGGTTACAGCTGGGTTCCGAAGATCACGGGGAACCATTCGTTCTTCGAATATGTTTCCAACATGGCTGACGGAAAAATGGAAGGCATGTTTGTGATGGGCCAGAATCCGGCGGTGGCAGGGGCAAACTCCCGTTTACAGCGAAAGGCACTGTCAAAGTTAAAATGGCTGGTCGTGCGTGATCTGGTCGAAATCGAAGCAGCCGCATTTTGGGCCGATTCGCCGGAGATCGAGCGCGGGGAATTGAAAACGGAGGAGATCGAGACCGAAGTCTTCTTTTTTCCATCGGCTGGGCACGCCGAAAACGACGGCACATTCACCAACACACAACGGCTTTTGCAGTGGCGTCAGCCGGCGGTGTCACCTCCCGGAGATTGTCGATCCGACGAGTGGTTCATGCACCAGCTTGCAATCCGTTTGATCGCCAAAGCAAAAGAATCGAACGATCCGATCGACGAACCGTTGCGTAACCTTGATTGGTGGTATCCGGAAGATGAAACGGGCATGCCGCCAACGGAAGCGATTCTGGCCGAAATCAACGGCTGGTATACGAACCCACAGTCGGACGCTGACGGAGTGGTTTGCGGTCTCGCTCGCAACGGCGATCCGCATCATGGCCCACAGATCGATGGTTATCCGCGGCTGAAGTCCGACGGTTCAACGGCATGTGGCGGGTGGATTTACTCCGGTGTCTACGGTCCCGATAAGATTAACAAGGCGAACTCGCGCCAGTCCAGAGATTATCTCGGCCACGGCTGGGGCTTCTCCTGGCCGGGAGATCGTCGCATCATATATAATAGAGCGAGCGCGGCGCCGACCGGCGAACCCTGGAGCGAGGGCAAGAAATTGGTCTGGTGGGACCAGGGGCAACGCAAATGGGGCGGTATCGACGTTCCTGATTTCGTGGCCGACAAGGCGCCTGAGTTTAGGCCGGTCGGGAACGAGAGCGGACTTGATGCGATTCCCGGCGATGCGCCTTTCATATTGCACGAGGACGGGCTCGGCTGGTTGCACGTTCCAAAAGGGTTGCAGGATGGACCGATGCCGACCCACTACGAACCGCTCGAGTCGCCGGTGCACAACGCGCTCTATTCGCGCGACACGAATCCGGTGGTCAATTGGTTTACTCGCCAGGAAAACCGGTTCGCACCGCCCGGTGATCCGCGATTTCCTTTTGTCTTAACAACCTATCGACTGACCGAGCACCATACCGCTGGTGGCATGTCACGCTTCCTCAGTCATCTCGCAGAGTTGCAACCGGAATTGTTCGCGGAAATGTCTCCCGAGCTTGCGCGCGAGCTTAAGATCGCCAATGGCGATTACATTTCGGTCGTCAGTTTGCGGGGCGCGATCGAAGCGCGGGCGCTCGTTAGTCGTCGTATTCGGCCGATGCATCTTAACGGAACGACGGTCCATCAAGTTGCCATGCCGTTTCATTTCGGTTCCGCCGGGCCGGTGCGTGGCGACGCCACGAATGATTTAGTGCCGATGTCGGGCGAGCCGAACGTCACGATCATGGAAGCGAAAGCGCTCGCTTGCAACATCGTGCCGGGGCGATTGCCTCGCGGACCCATGTTCGAGGAGTGGCTCAAAAAATACGTGCCGGCGGATGGCCCGCCGAATTTGCATCCCGAGCAACCGCCGCCCGAGAAAGCAGCACCCGTCAAAGAAATTAAGTCTGGCTATTCGTTGCAAGGAAGACCCGAATGAGCGTCGGAACAGGAGTGATGAAGTCCTGGAATAATGAAGGGGTGATAACAGCGCGAACACCTCGGCCTCAGCAATCCATTACTCCTCCACTCCAACGCTCCACTACTCCAATGCTGTTATGATCGGCGAAGGAATTAAAAGCACCAATCAGCGAAAACATTCCTACGTGCAGGATCACGTCGAGGTGGGCTTCTTCACCGACCCGAGCGTTTGCATCGGTTGCAAAGCATGTGAAGTCGCTTGCAAGGAATGGAACCAGGTCCCGGATGACGGCTTCACGTGGTCGGGAAATTCTTACGACAACACCGGCCACCTCGGCGCGTCGACCTGGCGTCACGTCATGTTTCTCGAGCAAGATCGACAAAAAGGAAACCAGATCACGGGGCCAATGGGTCTGCCCGATCCGCAATCGGACTTGTCCGCCGCAGCCGCGGCGAAGGCGGAAGATCCGTTTCGCTGGGTGTTCCTGTCGGATGTTTGTAAACATTGCGAAGAAGCCGGCTGTCTCGAAGCGTGTCCGACGGGGTCGATTGTTCGGACCGAGGTCGGTTCGGTGTTGGTGCAAGACGACGTCTGCAATGGCTGCGGCTATTGCGTCGTCTCGTGTCCATTCGGCGTGATCGATCGTCGACCCGCGCCGCTTCCCAACGCCGGCGGCGCATTCAAGTGCACCTTCTGCTACGATCGACAAAAGAGCGGCCTCACACCGGCTTGCGCGAAGGTTTGTCCAACCGAATCGATTGTCTTCGGACGCCTCGACGATTTGCGCGCCCGTGCAAATGAGCGTGCCCGGTATCTAAAACAGAACGGTTACGCCGACGCGCAAGTTTACGATCCGACGGAGACATCGGTGCGCGGAATCCATGCATTCTTTTTGATCCTCGGCGAACCGGAAGCTTATGGGCTTCCACCGAAACCACAGATTCCAACCATTTATCTGAAGTCCGCCTGGACCGCTGCCTTTGCGACGGCAATCGCATCCATCATCGCGACGCTAGTGGCCTTTGCGTTCTTCTCATGACAACTGATTCGCCGTCCGAAAAGCGCCTCGAGCAACTGCGCGAGAAGGCGTGGCAAGAAGGCGTTGTCCCAGGTCGCGGTGTTGACGTTGTCGGTGGACCCATCCCGCGCAAACCGGGCTACTACGGACAGCCGGTAGTGAAACCACCAGTCTGGACTTGGGAGGTCCCGCTCTACTTTTTCTTTGGCGGGATCGCCGGGATGTCGGCAGTGATCGCGTTCAGCGCACTCCTGTTTCATCATGTCGAGATTGCCCGCACAGCGATGTGGATTGCCGCGATCGCCGGCGCCGTCCTTTCGCCAATTCTCCTAATCATGGATCTCGGCCGTCCGCATCTCTTCCTCAACATGCTGCGCGTTTTCAAACATCGCTCCGCCATGTCGATGGGCGCGTGGATCCTGACCACATTTGGCACGTCTGCCGTGGCTGGTTTGATCGCGATCGAATTGTACGCGCATCAGATTTTTCCCGGCACGCTGGATCAACTCCTGCGCTTGGCCGCTGGGATTTTCATTTTTGGTGCGGCAATTTTCGGAACTTTGCTCGCGACTTATACGGGCGTCCTCATCGGAGCGACGGCGATTCCCGCGTGGTTTTTACATCGCACATTTCTGCCGATTCATTTTGGAACCGCCGGCTTGGGATCCGCGGCCGGCGTGTTGGAATTGCTGGGGCACCGAATCGCTGTACTCAATTTTCTCGGATTTTACGCCGCCGCGGTTGAGACGGCGCTTTTGATCTGGCTGAGCCTTGATAAAAAGGGCGCAGCCAATCGAGCGATCCACGAACACGGATCCGGCTGGCTCATTCGCATCGGCGAAGTTTTGAATGGACCGCTCGCATTG
>DATEZD010000031.1:0-4986 GCA_035255865.1 Candidatus Udaeobacter sp. | reverse complement strand
TTTCGCAGCCCTCGGTCTCGTGACGATTGTGCTTTGGAAACAAGGCATCCTCCATGACGCGTTTTACTGGACAATTGCCGATCATGACATTCCGCACGTGTTTTGGGAGAAAGGAATCTTGCTCACAGTGACGTTCACCGGCACCTGTTTGCCTTTGATAGTGGGGGCGATAATGGCGTGCCGGGATGAGGATGAAATTTGGGCTGGGAAAATGCCGGAACGAACAGCGCTTGTAGGATTGCTCGCTTCCTCAGTGATCGGCGCTGCAGCAGGGGCCCGCTTTTACCCTCATTACTACGTCCAATTAATTCCTCCGCTGGTGTTGCTCGCGGCACCGTACTACGCGCAACTTTGGTTCCAAACGATTCAGCCGCCCTACTGGCTGCTGCGGCCGAAGGTAACGTACCAGTGGTTGGTTCTTACGGTTATGGCCTTGTCAATTGCGCACTGGATCGGCCTTGCTTCGCAATGCGCTCCGTCTGAGGCGGGACGATATTTGTTCGCGCATTCGGACCGTGCCGACAGGATTTTCGTCTGGGGTCAGAAGATGAATATCTATCTAGAGGCCCACCGGCGTCCTGCCTCTCGTTACATCACAACCTTTCCGCTTACGGGCCATGTTTTCGGTGGACGCGTCCCAGGTTTGGATACCCGTAGCAGGATTTTGCCCGGCGCCTGGAGCACTCTCCAGCAGGATTTTGCCAGGCACCCGCCAGCCTACATCGTCGATGTTCAAGCCGACCCGAAGACCGCAGAGTCCCCAGTGAAGGACTTTCCGATTCTGGCCAAACTTTTAGCCGAACGATACCAGCCGGTTGCGCGCACCGCTGAGTGTGTAATTTATCACCGAGACGATTATCGCGCCTTGGCGCACCATAGCCCGACAAGCAACCGCTAGGTCTGGCCGAAAATGGACCTGTGAGGGACGAACAATCTGGATTGCGGACGCGCATCGCGGCGACGGGAAGCGCTTCGTTGTGCGAGCCGATTAAAAGCTGGCTGCGTTTCTCGAACTCGAATCGGCGATTCGCTTTAAGGGGCGGTTAAACTTCTTACTTACGAGCACTTGTCAGCGAATATAACAGGTATCCTGCGGGAAACAGCGTCAGACCAAGAATGGCGCTCCAAAAATCGAGGTAGTGACCAGCGCTCTGCTTAAGCCCCCAATGCATCCATCCAAAGAGGTGAAATGCTTCGAAGACATGGGTCAGAGCGACCACAAGCAGGCACACCGCGCCAAGCAACTGCAGAAAAGACCACACAGTCTTTGCTCCAAAAAACACGTAGATCGAACCGACGAAAAGCATGCTGGCGGGAATTAAAGGGATAAGTGCTTTAAGCGATGCAGTATCCACACTAGTTAAGATCGACATCGGTTACTGTATCGATTGCACTAAAATTCAACGAGAACAGCAGTACGGAGAAATCTCTCGTGCGTCGTTCCAAAATCGTAGGAATAACCGGCTTTCAATGTGACTTTGTGCGGAAACGTGAGCCAGATTTGCGGAATCACGGCAACGGAGTGCTCCTGTGTGTCGTAGCGCTCTTCGCTGCCGAAATGAAAAAAGTCGGTAACATCATATTCCCACCCACCGCGTGTCTCTAAAGAGGGACTGTGGCGGCTAAACGGGAACTCCGCCGCGAAATTCAGCGTTACGTTGAGCTTGCCAAGTTGCTTCGAAAGGATGAGGCGTGGCTCGGTGCCGATGATTTGATGGCCGTTCTCATCGCGATTGCTGTTAATTTCGCCAGAAGCCGCGATATCGATTGGCAGAGTGCCTTCCTCGAAGAAGCGGTAGCGTGTTTCCAAGCGCGACGAATCAAAGTGGAAGCCGTCCCCACGTTCGTCTAGGACAGTCGCACGTCCGTCGATCATCCAGTGGTCTGTAATGCCGTATTCTAGGACAACATTATGCCGCATGAAATGCCCGGAGTCGTCTCGTCCAAGGTCGAACCAGTATCCGGGTTCCACCGCTCTGCGCTCAAGTGTGGCATAGACCAGTGTCTCGTCGATGTAGTCTTCGCCAAGTGCAAATACACGCACGGCGCACAGCACAAAGAACGAACAGAGTAGGATTGATTTGCGAAATGCGGTCACGGCGCGTAAGAGCCGCTAACAAGATCATCAACGCGGCGCGACGTAATGCGAGCAAAAACGTCACCACTCTTTGAACTCGCCCGCGTGCTCGTGCGTTTCTATCCACGTTGCCCGCTGCATCGTAAACGCGAATCACAACATCATGTGAGCGGCTGTAGTGGCTGGCAGCGTTCGGTCCGTCATACCAGAGCCGACCGAATGGCAGCGCATCGGAGATTAGATCGACGCCGCGATGATTTTGGCGCGGTCTGATTTCGTAAACGTGCTGTGAGCTAGTCATCGCGACGGCTAGCGGTTGGCCGGATCGCCTTATAGGTCAACCAGAGTTGTTCATGATCTGCGGAGAGGAGCGGCAATAAGCTTCCCTCATCAGGATCGGCAGATTGTGAACAACTCTGCGGCGACCAAATCTTTGAGCGTTGATAAGTCAGCATCCTTGATTTCTCTCCAACCGGGGAACACGCACCGGCCCGCTACGAATATGCATCGCAAGCAGTCTATCGACTACTTTAACCAGAGCTTCGAGCGGGACCCGGTGCGCTTCCGTTCGACAAACGAATTCTCATTTGCCGACGCGTCTTTCAACGCCTCGACTATAAGGCTTTCGCAGAACGGGAGCAATGCGTGTGTGCCCACAAAACGCAGATCAACTCAAAAAGAAAGCAAACTCCCATGAATCAAAATCAATACTTCGCAGCCTTCATTGGCTTGGATAAATCGGACAAGAAAATTAACGTCAGCTTGCAGCAGTGCGCCGGCACCAGGATCGAACGCAGTGTCATCAAAGGCGGTGCCGAAGCGCTTCATGCCTGGGTGGCCATGCTCTGCGCTCGGTTTCCTGGCCAACGAGTGGCCATCTGTGTAGAGCAGCCAGCGGCCGGGCTTATCCATGCGCTGATGGGTTACGCTTTTGTGGTGCTCTATCCCATTAACCCGGTGACCTTAGCGCGTTATCGCGAAGCGTTCACAACCAGCCGGGCCAAGGACGATCCCACCGATGCCGACTTTCTGTGCGAGCTGGTGTCGCTGCATCGCGAGCAACTTCAAGCCTGGCAGCCCGATGACGTTTGTACCCGCAAACTGCGCCACTTAACCCAGGCCCGGCGCAGCAGCGTGAACATGCGCACCCGGCTCAGCAATCAGCTTAAGGCCCTGCTGAAAACTTACTTTCCCCAGGCGCTGGAACTCTGCGGAGAGGATCTCACCGCTCCGATGGCCTGCGCGTTGTTGCAAAAATGGCCTTCCCTTCAGCAGCTCAAAAATGCGCGCAAGGAAACGCTGCGCCGCTTTTACTACGCGCACAACGCCCGGCGTGGCCAGGTGATTGAAAAACGTCTGGCCCTGATCGAAAAGAGCGTGCCGCTGAGCAATGATCCGGCTTTGATCGAAAGCTCCATCATTACCCTGCAAGCGCTCATCCTGGGGCTGCGCGCCGTTCACACCGCCAACGCCCGGTTCGATCGGGAAATCGCTCGCACTTTTAATGAGCATCCCGATGCCCCGCTCTTTGCCGCGCTCCCCGGCAGCGGCACCTGCTACAGCGCTCGGCTTTTAGCCGCATTCGGTTCTCGGCGCGAACTTTTTCAAAGCGCCCAAGCCATGCTCAACTTCAGCGGCATTGCTCCCGTACTGAAACGCAGCGGCCAGTCCACCACGATCCATCGCCGCTATGCCCGGCCGCTCTTCCTTCATCAGAGCTTTATCGAATACGCCAACCAATCGATCCGGCACAGCCTCTGGGCCCGCGCCTTTTACCAGAAACAACAAGCCGCGAAAAAAAGTCACTGGGTTATCATCCGTGCCCTGGCTTACAAATGGATCCGCATCCTGTTCCGCTGCTGGCAGGAACGCACTCCTTACGACGAGCTCCGTTACCTTAGATCACTGCAAAAATGCCGTTCGCCCCTGCTCCAATACCTTGTTCCGCAAACAACCCAACCCGCGTGAATAACTCCACCCAAACTATTGACGGACTACCTCAGATGTCTCGTTAGGCACATTGGGAGTCATTCAGATGTTAGACGGCAATTGGAAGGTCCATCGCTTTGGCCGCGCGCACCGGATCGAAATACTCGCGGATGAATGCAATCTTCCCGTCGGTTACGCGGATAAAAACCACGTAGTTCTGTCGATAAACGCGCCCGGTAGATTTGATGATCCCCTCCGCCTCGACCTCGCCAACTGCGCCTGTAGGATCCTCGAATGGGTGAATTACGAGATTGAAGAACCGGAAGCGGTCAACCGCGCCTCGGAACCACGTAACGTGACGCACGACCTCGTCTCGCCCGGACAGTCGCGCTGGATGGCCGATCGACGGTGCGTAGGCTAGCTCCCATAATATGTCATCGGCGATTAATGTCTCCCAGCGTGCTGCGTCATCGACGAGCGTTTCGATGTGCCGTTGCAAGAGGTCAGTGGCGATTGTGGTCATATCGTGTGCGACAAGTTGCGAGCTGAAAAGAGTCCGGGCGACTTGCAGACCTGACCCCTTTAATCGTTTTCACCTCAGACAAGTTATGGAGAATCGCAGGCTTCTTTTCGTTGGAACACTCATTTACTAACGATGCCTACGACCCAAGCTCAACGACTCGGCCCGCGGGACGCGTGGATTGCAACCACAGCGCAATGGCCAGGTTCGCTGCATAGTTAGTACTTAACCACGGATTTTTTTCGCGAGCTCAGCGACTCGTTTGCCCTGGACACGGCAGATAGCCAAGTCTTCCGCAGTGGGAGCAAGCTCACCCTTTGGTCCCGCGGTGGTCGATGCACCGTAAGGCGTGCCGCCGCGCCCTTCCGTGTGGAGCATCCCTTCGGTCGAATACGGCACGCCGACGATGAGCATCCCGAGATGGATCAGCGGAATCATCATCGTCACGCAGGTTGTTTCC
>DATEZD010000030.1:0-15967 GCA_035255865.1 Candidatus Udaeobacter sp. | reverse complement strand
GAAACGGGCGGAATTCCGACAACGTTGAAGTCGAACTGCGCGCCCAGTTTCTTGAGCAGTTCAAGATTGCCGCGCCGATTCTTTCCAAACGACCATTGGTGACCGACGCAAATTTCGCGCAGCGGTTTCGAATGGTTCACTAATTGCTGCACGAAGTCTTCGGGTTCGGTCGCTGCGAATTTCTTGTCAAACGTAATGATCAGAAGATGGGCTACGCCAAGCTCCCGAATTAACGCGATCTTATGCGGAGTGGCGGTGAGTAGATGAGGCGCGGCTTCCGGTCGCAATATTTTCTCCGGATGCGGATCGAAAGTGACTACAACGGGAGTCCCGTTAGCCGCCTGAGCGTGTTCGGCGGAAGTCGAGATAACCGCCTGATGGCCGAGGTGCACGCCGTCGAAAACGCCGATGGCGAGAAAAAGCTGGCCAGGCAACCTCGATAATTCGGAGATGGATCGCAGCGTTTCCATCAGATGAAATTCGAATTTGGTTATTGTTCCTACGCTCCCCGCATCCTGGAAACTTCCGGCAGGCTTAGCATCCGGCTGAGAATTTCTTCGCGCGTCGCGCTTTTGATTTGATCGACCGTGATCGCGTTCGCCACGTCGAACCGGCCGGATTTTGTCCGGCGCAGCGATTTCAAATGGGCGCCGCAGCCGAGGGCTTCGCCGATGTCGTGCACATAAGTGCGTACATAAAACCCTTTGCTGCACAGGACGCTGAAGTCGATTTCGGGCAGCGCGATGCGATCAATTGTGTAGCGGTAGACGTGCACCAGACGCGGCTCGCGCTCAACCACCTTTCCCTGGCGCGCGAGCTTGTAAAGCGGCACGCCAGCGTGTTTTTTCGCGGAGACCATCGGCGGCAATTGATAAAAATCGCCCCGGAACTTTTCAAACGCAGCCCGAATTTGATTTTCATCCAGCGCGGGGACCGGCCGCTGTTGAATTACTTCGCCTTGTCGATCCTGCGTGTCGGTCGTCACGCCGAGCACAAATGTGCCGGCATACTCCTTGTCTTCGCTCATGAGTAAATCCTGAACCTTTGTGCCGCGCCCAACGGTAAGCAGCAGCAATCCCGTAGCGATCGGATCGAGCGTGCCGCAATGACCGATTTTCTTGATGCCAAGTGTTCGCCGCGATAGGGCGACAACGTCGTGCGACGTCATCCCTTCGGCCTTATCGACCAGCAGCACGCCGTCAGGATCTGCGCTTAAGGACTTCACGAATTTCCTCCAGAACCTTTTCTTCGACCTCGGCAAGGCTTCCACGAACACGCGCGCCCGCAGCCAGTGTGTGCCCGCCGCCGCCGAACTTCTGGCAAATCGCGCAGACGTCGACTGCTTCATCTTTGGAACGCATGCTGACGCGCACTTTGCCGTCGGCCAGTTCTTCAAAGAAGACCGCGACGATGACGCCGCGAATTGCCCGGAGATGATCGATTAATCCTTCGTTATCTTCGGGTAGAACAGTCAGATCTGCGGCGGTTTTTAAGGTGAGACTGAAGCTTGCAGCTCGGTCGCCGAACTCAAAGCGCGTCGTCCGGAGCAATTCCCGCAGCAATTCCAGCCGTCGCCGGGGATAGCTCTCATACAATTGCTGGCTAATTTTGCCAACGTCGAGACCGCCGACGCGCACGAGTTCCGCTGCGATCTCGAACGTGCGCGCGCTGGTCTTCGGATATTGAAACGAACCGGTGTCGGTGGAGATGGCGGCATAAAGATTTTCCGCGATGTCGTGATTGAGAGGCAGGCCCTGGCTTTTGATCAGGTTGAAAATGATTTCTCCTGTGGCCGGCGCGCTGGGATCAACGATCACCAGATCGCCATAGCCAGGATTGCTGCGGTGATGGTCGATGTTGATCCAGATTTTTACCTTGCCAACGGCGGCGAGCGCGGTTCCCAACCGATTTTGAATTGCCGTGTCGAGTGCAATAGCAACATCGACGTCCTCCGCCGGGGACGGCGGCTTGGTCAACAATTCCGCGCGCGGCAGAAATGAATATTTCTCAAGCATGCCGTCTTCATTCCAAACACGAACGTTCTTGCCAAGTTGCTGAAGCGACAGTGCGAGTGCGAGTTGGCTGCCCAGTGCGTCGCCATCGGGGCGAACGTGACCCAAGATCGCGAAGCGCTGGTGATCGCGCAGGGCTTGGCCAATTTCGTCAAATGTTGAAGCGGTCATCGTGTACCCACTACCTTGTTTATCCCGCCGTAGCCTTTCGGCGTAGGCGGATGGGCGGTGCTCAACCAGTTCCAAAAGCTCCACCTTAGACGGCCCGCAGGGCCGTGGCTACAGCATTCACTCGTCCGCGTCGCGTGGCTTTTCGAGATCCTGCAAAATCTCAAGAACGCGCGCGCCGCGCTTGATGGAATCGTCGATATGAAAAGTTAGATGAGGCGTGTATTTCAAAACGACGTGGCGAGACAGTTCAGCTTGCAGTACAGGACGATGCGCTTCCAGTTTATCGATCACGCTCGCCCCGTTTGCCTCGCCAAGAATGCTTACGAAGACGTGGGCGTTCTTCAGGTCAGGCGTAACATCGACAGCATTGATGCTGACCAGCAAGCCTTCGAAGTTTATTTGGCGCGCAATGGTCGCACTCAGCTCACGTTTTACGAGTTCGTTTAAGCGGAGTTGCCGATGTTTCATGCTCGTTGTAGGGCGTTTCTGTGAAACGCCGGCGTCTCACAGAGACGCCCTACAGTTTCTGCGCAAATTGCTCGAGTTGATAGCACTCGATCACGTCACCGACTTGATATTCGCTGAAGTCTCCAAGTTTGATCCCGCATTCCAAGCCGGAGCGCACTTCCTTTACGTCGTCCTGGAAACGGCGCAGCGTGGAAATCCCGCCGTCGTAAACCGGCTGGCGCTTTCGCAGGACGCGGGCGCGCGCAGCGCGGGCGATACGGCCATCTGTCACCAGACAACCAGCGACGATGCCTCTGCTTAGTTGGAAAACCTGTTTCACCTCCGCATGTCCGATGACTGTTTCGCGAAGCTCGGGTTCGAGTAGCCCGGCCATGGCGTCTTTCATCTGATCCAGCAATTCGTAAATGATGCTGTAAAGCTTGATCTGCACGCCTTCGCGTTTCGCAGCCGGTACAGCCATGGCCTCGACTTTTACATTGAAACCGACGACCACTGCATCCGACGCGCTCGCCAGCAAAATATCCGATTCGGAAATCGGTCCTACAGCCGAATGAATAATTTCCAGGTTGACCTTTTTGCTTTCGCTCTGTTTCAACGCGCCGACCAGCGCTTCGAGCGAGCCTTGGGTGTCGCATTTCAAAACGATGCGCAGAACTTTTTTGCCTTCGGCGGTTTCGAGCAGACTTTCCAGCGTAGCGCGTTGTGGAACGAACAACTTGCTCGCACGCTTTGCCTCGAGCCTTTCGTCGCTCAGTTGTTTCGCCTCGCGCTCTGATTCCATGACGAGGAATTCATCGCCCGCATTAGGCAGACCGGTAAAGCCAAGCACTTTTACTGGCGTCGAAGGCCCGGCTTTCTTGATCGGTTTGCCGCGATCATCGAGAAGCGATTTTACTTTGCCGTTGTAATCACCGCAGATGAACGAGTCGCCGATTTTTAATGTGCCCATCTGCACGATCACGGTGGCAGTGGGGCCGCGACCTGCTTCGACTTGCGCTTCGATGACGGTGCCGCGTGGTCTGGCGCTCGGCGAGGCCTTGAGTTCCATCACCTCTGCTTGCAGCGTCACCATCTCAAGCAAGTGATCAATTCCAGTGCCTTTTGTCGCCGAGACCGGACAAATAATCGTTTCGCCGCCCCAATCTTCTGGAGTCAGACCCTGCTCCTGAAGTTGTTTCTTGACCCGATCTAAGTTCGCGCCAGGAAGGTCTATTTTGTTGACCGCGACCATGATCTTCACGTGCGGCGCGGCCTTGGCGTGATTGATGGCTTCGGTTGTTTGCGGCATGATGCCATCATCTGCCGCGACAACCAGCACGACGATGTCGGTCACGTTCGCGCCGCGCGCGCGCATGGCTGTGAAGGCAGCATGGCCCGGTGTGTCGATGAAAGTAAGTGTCGCGCCATTGTGACTGACGCTGTAAGCGCCGATGTGTTGCGTGATTCCACCCGCTTCGCCCGCCGCTACGCGCGTCTTGCGAATCGCGTCCAGGAGCGTGGTCTTGCCATGATCGACATGTCCCATGAACGTGATGATGGGGCCGCGCGGCTTGAGTTCCTCTTTCTTCTCAATAACCGGCGGCGGCGGCGCTACGACCGGCTGTTCGACTTTGTGAACGCCAGCGCCTTTTTCGCGGCGTTCTTTTTCGAGAACGAACCCGTGACTCTCCGCGATCTTCGCCGCAATATCGGGCTCGATTGTCTGGTTGATGTTGGCGAAGATGTTGTGCGTCATCAGCTCTGCGATGAGTTGATGCGGTTTTAACGCAAGCTCAGCCGCTAACTGCTTAACAACAATTGGAGGCTTGATAAGGATGATCTTTTGCGGCGTGGCTTCTGCCTCAGCAGAAGTCGGCGCGACCTCGAGCGCTTCTGGTGGCGAGTCTGCGGTGACGACGCCCGGGGATTGAGTCGGAGACGTTTGCGCAGGCGCAGGCTTTGCCGGCGCAGAGGATTTAGTAGGAACCGCGGGAGCATCCAGCGACGCTCGGATCCGGGAAATTGGAGGTAAAACATCGCGCTTGGTTTTTACCTCGCCATCTTCTGCCTTCTTGCGCGGTTTTTTTCTGTCGATGAGCGAGACGCTCTCGTGTTCGCGGCTCGGCGGTGGAGCAGTTCGCGGCTCCGCCTTTGTCGGAAGCGTACGCGACTTGGCCGGAACTACGGCATCCGCATGCTCTGGCGCGACGTGCCCCTTTGGTTCTTTCTTGAGGAGCTTTGTTTTTGGCGCGGCTACTGGCTTACGAGCAGTGGTCTTGCGCTCAGCCGCGTCCGCGGCTGGCTTGCGCGTTGCAGTTTTGCTGCTCGTCTTCGTTGCCATCGTTGATCCTTCAAAACTTCGCTCACGGCTCGAGCCTCTAAAGCAGAGCCACGTTATTGTACGAGTTCGTGCCGGTGCACTGCCTCGTAAATCTCTCGCGCCTTTGTTTCATCGACAGCGAGAATATCCACCAAATCCTGCACGTCCGCATCACGCAATCCTTCTAAGTTGGTAAAGCCGGATTTCACCAGGGCGAGTGCCTGCTCTTTGGTGACCGGCAGCGCACTGGCGAGTGTCTGGGCAGCTTGCGCCACCTTTTGTTCCACCACGGTTGTCGCCGATGTGTCCTTGCCGATGTTGATCTCCCAGCCGGTCAGGCGGGAAGTCAATCGCGCGTTCTGTCCCTTTTTCCCGATCGCGAGCGAAAGCTGATCTTCATCGACAGAAATCTGCACGCTCTTTTTCTCCGTATCGAAAACCAGATTTTTCACCTTCGCCGGCTTGAGCGCTTCCAGAACGTATTCCTTTGGATCTGAACTCCAGCGGATGATATCAACCTTTTCGTTGTTGAGCTCGCGCACGATGTTTTTGACCCGCGAACCCCGCATACCGACACACGCACCCACTGGGTCCACTTTCTCGTTCGCGCTCCAGACTGCGATTTTGGTGCGATAACCGGCTTCTCGCGCGATGCCGCGAATTTCCACCGTGCCGTCAGCTATTTCGCTCACTTCAAGCTCAAAAAGCCGGCGCACGAAATTCGGATGACTGCGCGAGACGATGATCTCAGGGCCGCGAGCGCCGTTCTCGACCGCGACCACGTACGCGCGCAGACGGTCGCCTACGTTGTAATCTTCCACGACGACTCGCTCTCTTTGGGGCATGATGGCTTCAAATTTTCCAAGATCGAGAATGACATCGGAGCGGTCGAAGCGCCGCACGGTTCCACTGACGATCTCCCCGGCGCGATCCTTAAACTCCTCGTAAATCATTTCTTTCTCGGCCTGGCGAATCCGCTGCATCATGGCTTGTTTTGCGGTCTGCGCCGCGATGCGCCCAAAATTTTTCGGTGTGACTTCTACTTCCACAGTCTCACCGATGTTCGCGTCCGGTTTGATCTTGCGGGCTTTCGAGAGCTCGATCTCATCCTGTGGGTTTGTTACATTTTCGACTACCAGCAGGTTTGCCAGCGCCCGGATTTCACCGCTCTTTGGATTGATATCGATGCGCAGATCGCGCGACGCGCCGACGCTCTTCTTGGAGGCCGACAGCAGAGCGTTCGAAACCGCCTCGAGCAGGATTTCGCGTTTGATTCCGCGCTCCCGCTCCAGGTAATCGAGCATGGCAATAAATTCCGCGTTCATAAAACATGCAGCCCGCAGACTAAAAAGAGTGGGACGCCAGTTCCCACTCCGATCAGCGCGCGGACTAGGCACTAAGGATAACTTTGTGAAGTCTGCTCGTCAAGCTGCGGGC
Source organism: Candidatus Udaeobacter sp. (assembly GCA_035255865.1). Classification (GTDB taxonomy): domain Bacteria; phylum Verrucomicrobiota; class Verrucomicrobiia; order Chthoniobacterales; family UBA10450; genus Udaeobacter. Next base: position 9,580 of record DATEZD010000030.1, on the reverse strand, counting down.
CGGTTTGATTTGACGTTAAACTCGCAATGTCCAACATCCAGCATCCGATGAATTCGCGGATCCAAGCTTTAGTGATTGTGCTCCTGGTGTGGTCCGTGGTTTATCTTCCAGCGCTTGGGTCACTGGCGGTCAAGGGAGAAGAAGGGCGCCGGATTTTGCCAGCCATCGAGATGCTCAAGACGGGCGATTATGTTGTGCCGCAAGTGGGCAGCAACCCGTATTTCCGAAAGCCGCCGCTGGTAAACTGGCTGGTGGCGATGTCCTTTAAATTTTTTGGCGTGCGAAATGAATGGACGGCCCGCTTGCCTTCAGCGCTTGCTGTGCTCGCGGTGGCGATTTCTTTTGTCACCGTCGCGCGCGTGAGTCTCAGTCCCAAGGGATCAATCACCGCAGCGCTGATCTGGTTGACGAATATCGGCATGATTGAAAAAGGCCGCTTGATCGAGATCGAGGGGCTCTACGTTTCGCTCTGCGGGCTTGCCATCATTTTATGGTTGAGTTTTTGGACTCAAAAGAAGTCGGCGTGGCTCATTTGGGTTCCGGCATCGATTTTTCTCGGACTTGGCATGCTCGCGAAGGGTCCAACGCTTCTTGTATTTTTCTATGCGATTGTGCTGGCTGTCCTTTGGCAGAACAAGAATTGGCGACTTTTGTTTCACCCCGCGCATTTTGTCGCGCTCGTAATCATGCTCGGCATTTTTGCCGCCTGGGCCGTTCCGTTTGTCAGGACGATGACGATCCCGGTGGCGATGCACAACTGGTCGATTCAATTCACTGGTCGGCTGCAAGGCACTGAGTTCCAATTTGTGAACTGGATCCTAAACGTCCCGCGCGGTCTCGTGTATTTCCTACCGTGGCTTATCCTGCTGCCGTTTCTGCGGTTTTCAAAATTTCAGCATCACGATCAGCGGCAACTTGGTCATGCACTCGTCTGGGGGACTGTGCTGCCCTTTCTTGTTGTAAACCTCGTGCCCGGAGGTGTTGCCCGCTACAGCATGCCGTATTTGGTCCCGGCGTCATGGCTGCTGGCGATGGGCTATGCCGATGGTGCGCTGCAGTGGCCCGGCAAGGTGCGCATCGGGAGCGAGGAGTCGTTTGCCAGAGTAGTGACAATTTTCGTCGGACTTGGGCTGGTCATTGGCGGAATTGGTTACCCGTTCGCCGCGCTTGCTCTGCGGGGCAGGCAGCAGGTAACAAGGGCCGCCGCTATAATTAACGCCGCGCTGCCCGGAGACGAGAAAGTTTATTCGGTCAATCCACGCTACATGCCGGCGCTTTTTTATATCAAAGCGCCGCTCGAGTATGTTAGCAGCGTCGCGGACCTGCCCGACGAAACGCATTACTTCCTCGTCCGCGCAGACAATCAAGCGGAAGCAGCGTCAACGCAAAAGTGGGCGCCACGTAAAGCGCATCCAATCGCTCGCGCGACGGATTATACCAAGCACGAGATGATTCTCTTTGAGGTCGGACCTTGAAGTAAGATTAGTCCGATGGGTTCTATGGTAACCCTTCGAAGACGGCTGTGGGCTCGTTGTTAGCACGCTGACCTATCTCGGGTTCGTCAGCGCGCATATTCTCAATTCCTGGTTCCCGATCAAAAAAAATGTTTACCTCGTCCACGCGATCCAACCTTGCCTGACTCTTTGTTTTTGCGCGGCGCTCTTTTTGTGGTGGACGCGACAGCTTCTTGATGAAGCAGAGCAGCCTTGCAGCGCGAGCGACAGATCGGAGCTGCAGCGTTGAGTCATGGCGCCGCCCGGTCCCAGGTTTTATTCAGGCTGGCGCCGAACGAAGATTGACAGATTCGAAAACCAGAATTGGTTAGTATGCTAACCAATTGATCTGTATTATGTCCAACGACGAGACATTTGGCCAATTGCTCCACGGTACCGCCCGTGCATGGCGGCAAAAGCTGGATGAGCGTCTCAAGCCCATGGGTCTGAGCCAGGCCAAATGGCGCACGCTCATGCATCTCTCCATTGCGCCGGACGCGCTTACGCAGGCCGAAATTGCAGCGCGTCTGGGTGTGGAAGAGCCAACAGTCGTGGCGTTATTGCATCGCCTGGAGCGGGAGGCTTGGATCACGCGCACAAATTCTCAGCACGATCGCCGCTGCAAAATGGTGCTGCTCGGCCGGCGCGCCCAGCGGGTAATTGCGCAGATCACCGCGACTGCCGACAAACTTCGTCACGAACTGTTGGCTGATATCACAAAATCCGATCTCAAGACGTGCATGAGAGTGCTGGCGCGGGTTCGGGAGCGGGCAGAGGAGAGCGACAGCCGCCAGTCCGGCACGCGCCCGCGTCTGGCTCGCGTCTTCGCCGAGCCGAACGGCCAGACTAAACGGCGACATTCGATTCCAAGAAAGAACACAATTTCCCGGCGCACCGGAGGCTTCAAATGAAACTTAACACGGAGATCAGCGATGTTAAGACATTGGACCACCGCAGTTCCAAGCCGTCGACGAGGTCTCAAATGAAACGCACCCGTACCAGCAATCAGAGGATTCCCAAATGGGCGTACTTGCTTTTCATTGTTCTGGCAGTGTTTGTCACGTATCGGATCCTTCAACACAGGGCCAGCGAGGTTAAAGGTGCTCAGCCGCCGGCGCGACCGGTGCTGGTGGCGAAAGTAATCAGCAAAGATGTACCGATTTATCTCGACGAAATCGGCACCTGCGCCGCGTATGAAACAGTTCAGGTTCAGGCGCAGGTCAGTGGACAAATCATCGCACGCCACTTTCAGGACGGGGCCGATGTGAAGAAAGGGGATCTGCTTTTCACAATTGATCCGCGACCGTATCAAGCGGCTCTCGATCAGGCCCAAGCGCAAGCAACGTTGGATCAGATCACGATGAAGCGGCAGCAGGAACTGCGCGCCCGCAATGTTATCTCACCGCAAGACCTCGACACGGCTCAGGCCAACACGCACAAGTCCGAAGCTGCTACTGCGGCTGCTCAGGTGAATCTCGATTTTTGCTACATCAAATCGCCGATCAACGGCCGGGCTGGACTGCGGCTTGTCGATGTAGGCAACATCGTCTCGGGCAACACTGGTAGCGGCGCCGTGTTGCTAACAATTCAGGGCCTCGATCCGATTTACACCGACTTCACCGTTGCCGAAACCGATTTGGCATTAGTGCGGAAATATCTCGGCGGCCCGAACGTGAAAGTGCAAACCTATTCGCCGGACGATAAGATTCCGCCACGTCTCGGCGATTTGTATTTCATCGACACCGCAGTCCAGCCCGGCTCGGGAACCGTGAAAGCTCGGGCGGTGACGCCGAATCCAGACCACGCGCTGTGGCCATCGGAATTTGTGCGCGTTCGTTTCATTCTCGACACCATCAAAGACGCGCGGCTGGTTCCAGCGCAAGCGGTCCAGATTAGTCAAGGTGGACCGTTCATTTTTGTGATGAAGCCGGACAACACGGTCGATCTTCGTCCGGTCAAACCAGGGCAGCGACAAGATGGCGATTTGATGGTCGTCGAAAGTGGCGTCGAACCTGGAGAGACAGTCGTGGTGACGGGACAACTTGCGCTCGCTCCCGGATCAAGAGTCGATCCCAAACCGTACGGCGTGGCAAATCCTCCGGGTGGCCAAAGCGCCGCAGCGAAGAGCTCGTTGTAATTCCGATTCTGTATGGAGCGCTCAGATCCACACGATAGCGCGCCGGATGGCGAACATCCCGCAGACGCGGGACAAGATCGACATCATGCTGGTGGCGCACCGCAAACGCCAAAATTAGTTCCGGTCAAAGGGACCGGACTTTCCGGTCCGTTTATTCGGCGGCCGGTGATGACGGTGCTGCTGACGCTGTCAGTAATCGTCGCGGGAATTGCGACTTACAACAAACTGGCGGTGAACGATCTCCCAGCGGTCGATTACCCGATCATTCAAGTTACCTGCGCTTATCCGGGTGCGGACCCGGTCACGATGGCGAACAACATTGCCACGCCGCTGGAGAAACAATTTCTGCAAATTCCCGGCCTCGACATTATCACCAGTTCGAGCAATCAAGGAAATACATCGCTCACGTTGCAATTTGTCCTGAGCAAGAGCATCACGGACGCGGCCACCGATGTGCAGGCAGCGATCCAGCGCGCGACCGGAAAGCTACCGATCGATTTGCCGAGTCCGCCCACGTTTTCGAAAACCAACCCGAACGATCAGGCTGTTTATCTGGTCGGTTTGATGTCGGACACGCTGACCGACGGCGATCTATATAAGTACGCATCAACCGTCGTGGCCCAGCGCATGGCCATTCTGCCCGGCGTTTCGCAGGTGAACATCTATGGTGTCCAGGCCGCGATCCGGATCAAAGCGGATCCAGCAGCGCTCGCTGCTCGCGGGCTGACGATGGATGATCTGGCAAACGGGATCAAAGCCGGAACGGTTTACTCCGGCGCCGGTCAATTCGATGGTCCGCATCGCACATTCGTTCTGCAGCCGAATGGGCAGATCGATCAGGCCGAAGGCTATCGGAATCTGATCGTCGCGCGAAACAAGGACAACTCACCCGTCTATTTACGCGATGTGGCCGAAGTCAAGCAAAGCGTGCAGGACGAGCGCACATCACGCTTCTTCTTTGCCCGTGGAATTAATCCACCAGGATCGATTGTCGTCCTCGCCGTTTCGAGGCAAGCGGGCGCGAACGCGGTCGAGGTCGCGAATTCGGTAAAAGCGCTGTTTCCGGAGTTCCGCGTGAGCCTACCCGGATCGATCAGCTTCATCCCGGTGTTCGATCGCTCGCAAACGATTGTGAATTCCGTGCACGATGTGCGGACGACGCTCGTGATCGCGTTCATCCTGGTCGTGATCGTGATCTACGTTTTCCTCGGACGCGCCACCGACACGCTGATTCCGGTAGTTGCCTTGCCGCTTTCGCTGCTGCTCACCTTCACCGCGATGTACATGTTCGGGTTCTCGATCAACAACCTGACCTTGATGGCGATGACTCTCGCGATCGGATTCTTGGTCGATGACGCGATCGTGTTTTTGGAAAACGTGATTCGCCGGGCTGAGCACGGTGAATCCATTTTGAAAGCGGCCTACAACACCGCAGGCGAAATTTCTTTTACGATTCTGTCGATGACCCTTTCGCTCGCGGCTGTTTTCATTCCGCTGGTCCTTTTGCCAGGATTGCTCGGCCGCATCTTTCAGGAATTTTCGATCACGATCATCGTCGCGATTCTCGCTTCGGGTCTCGTTTCATTGACTCTCACGCCCTTGATGTGCGCGCGAATCCTCGGCGAACGCAAGGCGGGTCACAAACGGGCTCGGATGGAAAAGTGGACCAGCGACTTTATTCAACGTGTGATCGCTGCTTACGGCCGGGCGCTCGACAAGTTCCTCGACCGCGCTTATCTGGCCGTGCCGATCCTGCTCGTCTGCATCATCGGTCTCTGGTTTTTCTTCACCCACTTGCCGTTCACCTTGCTGCCAGTCGGGGACAGTGGCTCCGCCCGGGGCGTTTTTATTGCGCAGGAAGGGACGTCGCCGGAACAGATGCGGGCGTTTCAAAAACAGGTGAACGAAAAAATCATCGCCGAACCGAGTATTGGGCAATTTTTTACCGTTGCCGGTTCGGCGCAGCGTAGCGCTGCATCTCAGGCGGTAATTTTTGCCGTCTTCAAGCCGCGCGAACAGCGCGATCCGATTGGGCAATGTCTGCTGCGTCTGCAAAAATCGATCAGCACAATTCCGGGCATCACCGCCGTCATCACGCCGCAACCGGTCTTGCAAATCAATGTCGGCGCAACCAATCAGACGCAAGGCCAGTATGCCTACACCCTCAGTGGAATCGTTCCGGATGATGTTTACAAGGCAGCCGACCAGATGATGGCAAAGTTGCGCGGGTTCAAGGGCTTCGCCTCGGTGCGGTCCGACTTTTATAACAGCACGCCGAACCTGACCATCCAGATCGACCGTGAGCGCGCTGCGATGTATGGCGTTTCTACATCGGCGATCCAAAGTCTATTGAGGAATGCCTACTCGCAGAACTACGTCTATCTGATCAAACAGCCAGACGACCAGTATCAGGTCATTCTCGAAGCAAAAGACAATGAGCGCGCCACACCGGGCGATCTCAATAACTTATATGTGCGCGGCAACAGTAGCAGCACGATTGGCCAAAGCGGCGGCACGACTAGCAGCACTACAACTACCACCGGAACCCCTGCGGATCTTGTTCCATTGCGGGCGGTAACATCGACAACGCAGGTCGTCGGGCCGCAGGCCGTGAATCACTTCGACCAGTTCACGAGCGTCACCATCAATTTCAATCTGTTGCCGGGCGCGGCGATCGGCGATGCGACGAAGTTCATCGAAGATTCGTTCGCCGACGTGCATCGCCAATTGCCGAGCGTGCAATCCACTTTCCAAGGCGAAGCGCTCGTCTTTCGCCAACTTTTCCGCGCGCTGCCGCTGCTTTTGATCGCCGCTGTTTTCGTCATGTATGTGATCTTGGGAATTCTTTATGAAAGCTATGTCCATCCGATCACGGTTCTGTTTCCGGCGATTGTGCCCGCTGTCGTCGGCGGTTTGTTCACGCTTTGGATTTTTGGATCGACACTGTCGCTTTACAGCGTGATCGGACTCTTCCTGTTGCTCGGCATCGTGAAAAAGAATGGAATCATGGTTGTCGATTTCGCGCTCCAGCGAATCGATGAGGGTTGGGACCTGCGGTCAGCAATTCATGAAGCCAGCGTCGAACGGTTTCGTCCAATCATGATGACAACGCTCGCCGCCTTGATGGGCGCGATTCCACTCGCCCTTGGGTTTGGTCAGGATGCGTCCTCACGTCGTCCGCTTGGACTGGTGATTGTTGGCGGTTTGATTTTTTCGCAATTGATCACGCTATTTGTCACACCAGTGATCTATCTCTGGCTCGAATGGTTCCAAGAGCACGTGCTCGACAAGGTGCCGTTCCTCCGCAGCGCCCACTATCATCACGAAGAGGAACACGCGGGAGGGCCGCGCAAGGGAGAGATCCGTCCCGCCCCTGCCGGCGCTCATTGAGCCGCTTGTCTGCTGTAGCGTGCGCTGTCCTCAGCGCACAAGTTACATACGCAAGGAAAATCCGCTGAAAACAGCGGACGCTACAGTCTGCGTTGGGATTTGGATTTCGGCATTCCTCATTCGTCATTTATTGTTGCGCCATGCGCGCCATGGTTCTCGACCGACCGAAGCAGCCACTGCAACTGCGCGATCTGCCAAAACCAAAGCCGGGGAAGGGACAACTGCTGGTACGCGTCAACTCCTGTGCTGTTTGCCGCACTGATATTCACGTGGTGGACGGAGAACTGCCAAACCCGAAAGTGCCACTGATTCTCGGACACCAGATTGTCGGTCAGGTCGAAGAAGTCGGCGAAGAAAATTTGAAATTTGAAATTCGAAATTCACAATTCGCGGTCGGCGACCGCGTAGGCATTCCGTGGCTCGGCTGGACAGATGGCGACTGCGCTTATTGCCGATCGGGTCGGGAAAATCTCTGCGATAACGCGCGCTTCACCGGCTATACCATCGATGGCGGTTACGCCGAGTTCACCGTCGCTGATGCGCGGTACTGTTTTCATCTGCCCGACCGCTACAACGACGTCGAAGTCGCACCGCTGCTTTGCGCGGGACTGATCGGCTATCGTTCCTATCGCAAGACAGGGGACGCACGGCGGCTCGGCGTTTACGGTTTTGGCAACGCCGCGCACTTGATCGCGCAGATTGCACTTTATGAAGGGCGCGACCTCTTCGTTTTCACGCGGCCAGGCGACAAAGCAACACAACGAGCCGCAAAAGAACTGGGCGCGGTCTGGGCCGGTGGTTCCGACGAGATGCCGCCGGAAAAGTTAGATGCTGCAATTATTTTTGCCTCGGTCGGCCCGCTCGTCACGGCGGCGCTGCGCGCGCTCGCGAAAGGCGGCATTGTGGTTTGCGGCGGAATTCACATGAGCGACATCCCGTCGTTTCCCTATGCCGATCTTTGGGAAGAACGGGTCATTACCTCCGTGGCAAACCTGATGCGGCGCGACGGCGAAGAATTTTTTGAGATCGCGCCGCGCGTTCCTGTGAAAACGAAGACGGAAACGTTGCCGCTCGAAAAAGCCAACACTGCATTGGAAAAATTTCGCGCGGGCGAACTGAAAGGCACCGCTGTCCTTGTTGTGAATGCAAAGTAAGGACGTGCAGCGCTGCGAATTTTCGGCGCTTTATTCGGCGTTGAAGCGCTTCTTTTACCGGGTTCCCGCCCGCGCGCGGACGCCGATCGGTTTCACAAAATTACCTGGAAGGCGTTTTTCGTCATCGGGCGCTGCGCCGGCAGCATTGGCGAGTGCTTCTTCTTCCGCAGAGAGAAATGGTTTGAACCTATTTTTATCGATCGCTTTCATGAACGCTTCATGCGCGGAGACGATGCGTTTTTCGAGCAGTGCCCAGATGGCATCGTCCATGAATTGCATCCCCTGAGCCTTTCCGGAAACGATCACGTCCTGAAGCTTTTGGGTCGCACCTTCGCGAATGATGGAGGCGACGGCTGCGTTGGCGATCAGAATTTCGTTTACGGCGATCCGGCCTGGCCGGTCCGACCTTTTCAAGAGCAGTTGCGCCACGACGCCGCGCAGTGAGTTCGCCAGCATGGCGCGCGCCTGCGCCTGCCGGTCGGCCGGGAAGGCGTCTATCATACGATCCACTGTCTTGCGCGCATTGTTCGTGTGCAGCGTGCCGATTACGAGAAGGCCCGTCTCGGCTGCGGTGAGGGCGAGCGAGATCGTTTCCAAGTCGCGCATCTCGCCTATGAGCACAATATCGGTGTCCTGTCGCAGTGCGGCTTTGAGCCCGGCGGGAAACGAGATCGAGTCGCCCGGTATCTCGCGTTGCGTAACAATGCTCCGCTTGTTGTCGTGCACGAATTCGATCGGTTCCTCGATTGTAACGACATGCTTTGAGAAGTTTTGATTGATGAAGTCAATGAGCGCAGCCTGCGTTGTTGTTTTACCAGAACCCGTCGGACCGGTAACCAGAACAAGGCCGCCGCGCAGATAGGCAAATTCCTTGATTACGACCGGGACTCCCAACTCTTCGAGGGTCGAGATCTTCGTCGGAATCAATCGAAAAGCCGCGCCATACCCATCGGACTGCTTAAAGTAGTTGGTGCGGAATCGAGCGTCCTTATCCATCTGGTAAGCAAAATCCAGATCGCCGTGTTGCTGGAAAATTTCCCAGTTCTGCGGACCGCAAACTTCGCTCAACATGCGTGTTGCTTCCTCGTGCGAAACAGCCTCATCTCGGATGGGCATGATATCGCCATGCGTGCGTATTTTTGGCGGTTGCCCCTCGCCGATATGCAAATCGGACGCGCCCTGGCGGACGACGATCTGCAGAAATTGATCGATATAAGCCATTTCCAGAATTTCGGTTACATTTGCAGGTGTGGCCGCACGATGTCTTTTTGCTCGGCGCGCTCGTAGGCTTCTTCTGCGCTGATTAGCCCGCGCTGGTAGAGATCAATCAATGTATCATCCATCAAACGCATGCCTTGTTTCTTTCCGGTCTGAATGATGCCGGGTAGCATGTACGTTTTCGCTTC
>DATEZD010000029.1:0-5203 GCA_035255865.1 Candidatus Udaeobacter sp. | reverse complement strand
GTCGTTTTGGTTCGAGCTGTAGAGAACGCTCCGCTTGTCCGCGCTTAGTGCCACATCCTCGACATCGAAATCCCCCGGCGTGAGCGCCTGCGGCTCGCCGCCTTCCGTCGCGATCGAATAGAGATGATTCCGCCCATCTTTCTCGCTAGCGAAAATAATTCGACCGGCACTCGTGAATTGCAGTGATGAGAATGCAAACAGCGGCAGCGAATCTTCCATTGCGTTGCCGCTGCGAAAAAGCTCGCGGCCTTCACCACTCTGCGCGTCGGCAATCCAAAGCGCCCACGGCCGCGGGAACTCAGGAATGAGCGGGCGTTTTGACTCGAGTCCAGGCTGGCGAATGAACGCCACCTGTTTGCTGTCTGGCGACCACACCGGGCAGGCGTCGCGGTTCGTCGCCGGCGCGAGATACATGAGTTTCTTCGACGCCAGCTCGAGCACCGCGATATACGAATGGTCCTTGCGGTTAGAGCGAAAGGCGATCCGCTTTCCGTCGGGCGACCAGCGGGGCGTGTCGCTTTCACCTGGTAACTCATCCAGCTGCTCGGGCTTTTTCTTGCCGTCGATCGGCGCAATCCAGAGATGTTTCTTCGTTGGCCAGACGACATTCTTCCCGTCCGGCGAAACCTGCAGATCCTCGCAGCCTTCCTCTTTGCAGCCAACGTCGCCGAGCAACCGCGGCTGACCGCCGCTCACATTTACCGCCCACGCCTCCTGCTTTGGCATCTTCGCGAGACTCTGCGGGTTTGCCGATGTGCCCTCTTTATTCGTCTCGCTGCCGCGCGCGTACACGACCGTTTTGCCATCCGGCGTCAGCCGCACGCTGGCGATTGGCTGCCCGTCATCGCCTTTGTAATGCGTTACCTGACGCGGCACAAAATCAGGCGAGCCTGCGACCCAGATGTTGCGCTCGCCTTTATTGTCAAACACCCAAGCCACGCGAGGTGCGTGCAACGCGCTCGTCAGACCGTACGGAAATGGCGCGCTCAGCACCTGCTCAAGCGTGAACCCTTCGGCAAGACAGGCGACCGGCAGCAATACGCTCCCGAGACTAACGACAAGAAACTGAAATAATCTTTTCAACACAATCGCGGACTATTATCGCGGAACAATGACGCGTCGACCGGATTCAACGGCCGGCTTGATGCCGCTAAGGAGCAGCTTCGTTTGCTTCGTTTCCTTCTGTAAACCAATCCGTCTAAACAACTCACAGCATCGGAAGTGGCTTTTTGGTTTTCGGCGGCGGGAATTCTTTATCGAGATCTGCGAGATCATCTTTAGTCAATTTGATGTCGACTGATCCCGCGTTGTCGCGGAGGTGATTCTTGTCGCTCGCTTTTGGAATCGCGATGACATCCGGCTGTCGCAGCACCCAGGTGAGCGCAATCTGTGCGGGCGTTGCATCGTGACGCTTGGCAATTTTCTTTAGCGTCGCGTTCCCGAGCAGGCCGCGGCTGTGGCCGACCGGAGAGTAAGCCATAATGGGAGTGACGTGTGACCCGTCTTCGCTCAGCTTCGGCGCGCCAGGCGAGTGACGAGTGAGAAGCGGAAGCAAATCGAATTCAATCTCGCGGTTTTCGAGATTGTAGAGGACCTGATTCGTGGCGCAATTTGAGCCGTTCGTGACTGACCATAAATCTTCCAGGTCATCGACATCAAAATTCGAGACGCCCCAGCGTTTGATTTTTCCAGCGGAACGAAGCTTTTCGAATGTTTCTACTGTTTCTTCGAGCGGTGGTGTCTTTTCGCGCCAGTGCAACAGGTAAAGATCGATTGTATCGGTGCGGAGACGCTTCAGACTACGTTCGCATGCTTTTGGCAGTTCTGTGCGCGACGCGTTATGCGGATAAACTTTGGTAACGATAAATACGCGATCGCGCTGACCTTCGATTGCATCTGCCACCACTTTTTCAGCGCCGCCGTCGCCGTACATCTCCGCGGTGTCGATCAACGTCATGCCGACGTTAATTCCTAAACGCAACGCCGCGACTTCAGTTGCATGCGCGCTTTTCTTTTCGCCCATGCCCCAAGTGCCCTGACCCAATACCGGAACGCGCTCGGCATCTGGGAGCACAGTGGACCTCATTTCCAGAAACGCTCAACGCTCAACGCCCAACATTCAACGCCCAATTCGGAATGGAATCGATCCGCTTAGTTGACGCGGCTGCCTTCGGCGCGACAGATAACGTATGGCTAACAAAATGCGTGTTGTTCAGGTCCCGCGTGCTGGCGGACCGTTAGAATTGGTTGAACGAGATATTCCCGAGCCGCAGCCGGGTTGGGTGCGGATCAAGATCGATGCGTGTGGCGTTTGTCACAGCGATTCGTTGATCAAAGAAGGACTCTGGCCCGGTATTCAATATCCGCGCGTGCCGGGGCACGAGGTGATTGGAGTTGTCGATGCTGTGGGTGAACGGGTGAAGCCATGGAAAGCCGGTCAGCGCGTCGGCGTTGGTTGGCACGGCGGCAACTGCGGCTATTGCGATCACTGCCGACGCGGCGAGTTCTTTGCGTGCGAAGTCGCGCTGTTGACGACTGGCATCTCATTCGACGGCGGTTACGGCGAATACATGCTTGCGCCTGCGGAAGCTGTGGCGCGTGTCCCTGACGAGTTCTCTGCTGTGGATGGGGCGCCTCTGATGTGCGCGGGCGTGACGACGTTCAACGCCCTCAGAAACAGCGGCGCAAAAGGCGGCGATGTCGTTGCGGTGCTCGGGATCGGCGGACTCGGTCACCTTGGTGTGCAGTTCGCAGCCAGGATGGGATTCAAAACCGTGGCGATCGCGCGCGGGAAAGATAAAGAAGCATTCGCGAAACAACTCGGCGCACACCATTACATCGACAGCCGGGCATCTGATCCTGCGGCGGAACTGAACAAGCTCGGCAGCGCGAAAGTTGTGATCGCGACTGTAACGAATGCGGAAGCGATGACAGCGGTGCTCGGCGGACTTGCGCCGAACGGTGTGCTCATTGTGATCGGCGCAGCCGGCCCGCTCTCCGTTGATCCGATTCTGCTCATTACCGGTTGCCGATCAGTCAAGGGCTGGTACTCCGGGACATCGATCGATTCACAGGACACACTGAACTTCAGCGCGCTGAATGCAGTCCATTCGATGAACGAAGTTTTTCCACTGGAACGAGCGGCCGAGGCTTACGAGCGCATGATGAGCGGCAAGGCGCGCTTCCGCGTGGTGCTCAACGTCGGCGGGAAGTGAAATCGTCGGATAACGCCATTTTTCTTGCCGCAATAAATCCACGCGCTATAACGGGAGCGCGTAATGATGCGGATCTTATTTCTTATTGGGATCATTGCGTTCGTCTCTCCGCTGCTTGCGCAAACTCCGTCGCCTTCTGCTTCACCGTCGCTCGAGCAGCGAATTGCCGATCTTGAAGCCTATGTAAATAATTCGGCGCGCGGCGCCGACACCGGCTCGCCAATGGCGTCGAACATCGCGGGTCCGGGCCCCGGCCACAATGCGTGGATGATGACGTGTGCCGCGCTGGTGCTTTTCATGACGTTGCCCGGGCTGGCGCTTTTTTACGGCGGCCTTGTCCGCGCAAAGAACGTCCTTTCCGTCCTGGCGCAATGTCTCGGCATTGCCGGACTGGTCACCATCCTTTGGTGGGCGGCAGGTTATTCTCTCGTTTTTTCCCGCGGAACGCCTTTCATCGGAGGATTGAAGTTTGCTTTTCTGCACGGCGTGGATGCGCGGCCGAACAGCGATTATTCGTACTGGGTTTCGCAGAACGTCTTCGCCATGTATCAGCTGATGTTCGCGATCATCACGCCGGCCTTAATCATCGGCGCGGTTGCTGAGCGAATGAAATTCGCTGCCGTGCTGGTTTTCGTCGGGGTCTGGATGTTTGCCGTCTATTTTCCAATCGCGCACATGGTTTGGGGAATCGATGGCTGGATGAACGGCGTGTGGAATCCCGCGGCGAAAATTGCCGCCATCGATTTCGCCGGCGGCACCGTCGTTCACATGACCTCGGGTTGGTCGGCGCTTGTCTTGTGCATTCTTCTCGGACACCGGCTCGGATTTAGAAAAGAAATCATGGCGCCGCACAGCATGGTGCTTTGCATGGTCGGAACGGGTTTGCTTTGGGTGGGGTGGTACGGTTTCAACGCGGGAAGCGCTCTTGCATCGGACGGAATCGCCGCAAACGCGTTCATGACCACCACGCTTGCCACGGCGGTTGCGTCGTTCACATGGGCCATGCTCGAATACGCGCTGCGCGGCAAGCCGAGCGTGCTCGGATTTTGTTCCGGCGCAGTGGGCGGTCTGGTGGTGATTACACCAGCTTGCGGATATATCGCTCCGAGCGGCGCAGTGATTATCGGGGTTGCTGCCGGTGTCGTTCCATTTTTTGCCTGTACGAAATTAAAGTCCTGGCTCGGGTATGACGATGCGCTCGATACGTTCGGCATCCACGCAGTGGGCGGAACGCTGGGCGCATTTCTGACCGGTGTATTTGCCACGGCGAGTGTGAATCCAAATCTTTCATTAAGCGTCGCCGGATCGCTCAATCCGGCGACGCAAAACGGTCTTGCGCGAATCATTGGTCACACGTTGTGGATCGAGCAATTAAAGGCAATTTTGGTAACGATCGTGCTGGCTGTGGTGGGAAGCGCGATCATCGGTGCGATCGTCAGAGGCGCGATCGGTCTGCGCATCGCCCCGGAGATCGAGCGGCAGGGACTCGACATCAATCAACACGGCGAAGAAGGCTATATCACTTCGTGACAGCGAGGACTACGGGACAACGGACTACGAGAGCACAGAAAGAGTGCTGTTGTCCGTGGTCCGTGGTCTTGTGGTCGTAGCAAATGAACCAGGATAAAGAGCATCTGCGGTTGCTTGCGATATTCCACTACATTGTGGCTGGGCTCGCTGCGTTCTCTTCGTTTTTCCCGCTTCTTTACACCACGATCGGCGCGATTTTCATATTCGTTGCGCGCCACGGTACATCAAAACCCCGTGAGGAATTGCCGCCCGGATTTCTTGGTTGGATTTTTGTCGGACTCGGTTCGTTCTTGTTTTTGCTCGGAATTACGATGGCGATTTGCATTTTGATTGCGGGGCGATGCCTTTCCCACTGCAAACGTTACACTTTCACTCTCGTGATGGCGTGCGTTGAATGCCTCTTCATTCCTTTTGGAACAATTCTCGGAGTCTTCACGATTATTGCGCTCTCGCGAGAG
>DATEZD010000028.1:0-8521 GCA_035255865.1 Candidatus Udaeobacter sp. | reverse complement strand
TAGCAAACCGAGAGGAGAATTATGTTGGCAGAAACATTAGACATCGGCGGCGGCAGCGCGATTGCAGTGGTCGTGATCATCGCATTTGCGATCGAACGAACAGTAACCGCGGTGCTCTTTTTGCTCCCATTCAACCATACATGGGCGCGCTATTTTCCGGACCCAGCTTCGATCCAAGATCCGGGAAAGCGGATTCAAGCCGAGAGGCGGCAACGACTTATTTACTATTCCTTGGCCAGTCTCCTCGGTTTGATCATTGCTTGGGTAGGAAATGTGCGTTTGCTCCATGCGCTGGGACTGACGGACTCGCGTGTTGTCCTCGACATCTTTGTGACCGTGCTGGTCTTGGTTGCGGGCTCCGATATTCTCGCGCATGTCACGAAACTTTCGGGCGCTCCCGGCTCTGGGACATCTTCTCAGCAGCCAATCGAGATTACCGGCAAGTTGGTTCTCGAAGAGGGCACACTGAAAAAATCGGAAGCGACCGGGTCGGATAAGTGACATTCGCCTGCTTGTCAGATCGAGCGTCAAGTCTTATAGGGAACGCATGTATGAACATAAAGTCACTCTGACTTGGAAACGCGGCGACAAGCCGTTCGAATATCAGAAATACTCACGCGATCATACTTGGAAATTTGACGGAGGGCACGAGATGCAGGCATCGGCCGCTCCCGCTTATCTGGGCAACCCGAATCTGGTCGATCCGGAGGAAGCATTCGTGGCATCGCTTTCGAGCTGTCACATGCTGACGTTCCTCGCGATTGCCTGCAAAAAGAAGTTCGTACTGGATGAATATGTCGATGAAGCGGTCGGCTACATGGAAAAAAATGCGGAAGGTAAACTGGCGATCACGCGCGTGACGTTAAGGCAACAGCTGAAATTCTCCGGCGATAAACAACCTACATCGCAAGAGCTCGAGGAGATGAATCATGCAGCCCATGACCAATGCTTTATCGCGAATTCGGTCAAGACCGAGGTCAAGGTCGAAACACAGACTTAGCCACAGATTTACACGGATCAACACGGATGGCGCTTGCAGCGCGGCCATAAGTTTGAGCGTCGCACGTCGCTTGCGTCTTGGAGTGCGGTGCTGTCCCGCCGCTTTGGTTTGAATCTGTGTCAATCTGTGTTCATCTGTGCCGAAAATAATGAGTACGCCAACGGATGCCCAACGAATGGAAAAAATCGTCAGCCTGTGCAAGCGGCGCGGCTTCATTTTCCAATCGAGCGAAATCTATGGCGGTCTGAATGGTCTGTGGGACTACGGCCCGCTCGGTGTCGAATTAAAGCGTAATCTGAAAGACTACTGGTGGCGCGTCATGGTGCACGAGCGCGATGACGTCGTCGGCATGGACGGCGCGATTTTGACGCATCCAGCGGTTCTGAAAGCATCGGGGCACGTCGAGGGTTTCAGTGATCCAATGGTCGATTGTCGCACCTGCAAGGCCCACGTGCGCGTCGATCAACTCGTGGAGAAAAAGGGCGTAAAGCAATGCTCGAGTTGCGGCGGCAAAGACTTAACCGAAGCGCGCCAATTCAATCTGATGTTCGAGACGCATGTTGGCGCTGCAGCGGATGAGAGCTCGATTGCATATCTCCGCCCGGAGACGGCGCAATCGATTTTCGTTCAATTCAAAAATATTCTCGAAGTGTCACGCAAAAAATTGCCGTTCGGCATCGCACAAATTGGCAAGGCCTTCCGGAACGAAATTAATCCGCGCAATTTCACGTTTCGCTCGCGCGAGTTCGAGCAGATGGAACTCGAATATTTTTGTCGGCCGGAGCAGGGGATGGAGTTACTCGATCACTGGAAAGAAGAGCGACTGAAATTTTACGAAAACATCGGCATCTCGCGTGCGAACCTCCACGTACTCAACGTGCCGAATGAAGAGCGCGCGTTTTATTCCAAAGGGACTTACGACATCGAATACGATTTTCCGTTTGGACGGCACGAACTCGAAGGCGTCGCGTATCGGACTGACTACGATTTGTCACAACATCAGAAAGCCAGCGGAAAGTCGCTGGAATATTTCGATGAGGAGACGAAACAGAAATTTGTTCCGCACGTGGTCGAACCGAGCGCCGGTGTCGATCGAACTGTGCTGGCACTCATCTGCGAAGCATATGCGGAGGACGAAGCTCCGGACGAGAAAGGAAAAATGGAAACGCGGATTGTCCTGCGATTCCACCCGCGCATGGCGCCAATCAAGTGTGCGGTCTTCCCGCTTTTGAAAAGCAAGGAGCCGTTGGTCGCGAAAGCAAAAGAGATCGTCGATCTTTTGCGGCCGCACATGTACGTTTTTTACGATGAGAGCGGGGCGATCGGCCGCCGGTATCGTCGGCAGGATGAAATCGGCACGCCTTTCGGTGTTACGGTGGATTTCGAAACGCTTGGCGAAAAAGATCCGGCGCTGCGTGATACAGTTACCTTGCGAGAACGTGACTCCATGAAACAGGAACGTGTCGCGATTAAAGATTTGCCGGACATCTTGTCGTCGCGGATTGCCTGATCCTGTAGCGGCGCTCTATGAGCGCCGAATCCAATTGAGAATGGATCTCGAATTATTCCGCGAATATTGCCTCAGTAAGCCAGGGGCGACCGAGGACATGCCGTTTGGTGAGGATGTCATTGTCTTCAGAGTAGGTGGGAAGATGTTCGCGCTGGCTTCGCTCGATGAGATTCCCGCGACAGCAAATTTAAAGTGCGATCCTGATCTGGCCCTCGAACTTCGCGACCGATATGAGCAAGTTCAGCCCGGCTATCACATGAACAAGAAACACTGGAACACTGTGGAGATTGACAGCGGAATACCAGACGCGGAACTGCGTAAGATGATCGACCATTCCTACGAGTTGGTGGTCCGAAGTTTACCCAAGACGAGGCGAGAAAAGCTAACGTAGCGGTGCTCCATGGGCGCCGTCGGCGGTCACAGACCGCCCCTACAGCGCCTTCGCTGGGTGCAACACCTCGCGCAGCTGCACGTCACCGATTTCCAGCTGCAACGCCCTCCGCGCGACGCCGAGGAACGTATCGGGCGCATCAGTCAGCGCGACTTGCAGGCTGCCTTCGCCTTTGCGCGACGCGCGAAGTGATTGCTGATCCAAAAGTTGCTCGACTGCCTTCGCGCAATTGCGCGCGGAATCAACAAGCTTGACTTTCCCGGCGAGAAAACGAGCGATGGCATCGGTCAGCAACGGATAATGCGTGCAGGCAAGCACCAGCGTATCAATCCCGTCATGCGTAAGTGGCTCAAGGTAGCGCGCAATGACGCTATCCGTCAGTTTGTCGTCGAGCCAGCCTTCCTCAATCAATGGAACGAGCAACGGGCAAGCGCGCACTGAGATGCGGACGTCTGGATTTAGCGCGCGCAATTCTCGTTCATACGCGCCGCTTTTGATTGTTGCGCGTGTACCGATCACGCCAACGTGCCGGTTGCGCGTAGCGGCGACCGCGGCCTGCGCACCAGGCTTGATTACTCCTATCACTGGAACAGAAAGCGTTTCCAACTTCGGCAACGCCACCGCAGAAGCTGAGTTGCACGCGATCACGACCGCCTTCACATCTTCCGCGACGAGCATGTCAGTCATTTCAACGCTGTAGCGCTCGACTGTGCTCGCACTCTTTCCGCCGTAAGGAACGCGCGCGGTGTCACCGAGGTAAAAAATGTTTTCGCTCGGCAACAGCTCGCGCAAAGCTTTGACCACAGTCAGCCCGCCAATGCCGGAATCAAAAACGCCAATTGGTCGCGCGTCGCTCATTTAGCGGAAAATCATCGCAGTGGCGACGTGCTGCAACTACGTGTCGCCTCTCCCTTCTCAAGGGAGAGGGTAGGGTAAGGGTTGATTTTTGACGCTTGAGCGATCCCTCACCTCCCGCCTACGCTGCGCTACGACGCGGCAGGCAGTTCTCTCCCTTCACCAAGGGGAGGCGGAATATCTCGCGTAATGTGCGTCGATTATTTGCAAACGCGCTCCGGTTTTGGATGATTGATCGCGATGGCTGAACTTCCGAAGAGATACGATCCGAAGGGCGTTGAGCCGAAATGGTATCAGCGCTGGATTGACGACCGCGATTTCGTTGCGAATTCGAAATCGTCAAAGCCACCGTTCTCCATCGTGATGCCGCCGCCGAATATCACCGGCGTACTCACGCTCGGCCACGTTTTGAACAATACGATCCAGGACATACTTTCCCGCCGCGCGCGGATGCAGGGATTTGAAGTCCTTTGGTTGCCAGGAATGGATCACGCGGGGATCGGAACGCAGACTGCAGTTGAAAAATATTTGCGGCGGACTGAAAACAAAACGCGGCACGATCTCGGTCGCGAAGAATTCTTACGGCGCGTCCTCGAATGGCAGGATAAACACGGCGGCATCATCATCGAGCAACTCAAGCGCCTCGGATGCTCCTGCGATTGGTCGCGCCAGCGCTATACCCTTGATGAGGATTACGTGCTCGCAGTCCAAAGAGTTTTTGTTGATCTGTACAACAAAGGTCTCATCTACCGCGGTCGCCGGATGATTAATTGGGATCCGTCTGCGCAAACTGCGCTCTCGGATGAGGAGGTCGTCTCCAAGCCACAGAAAGGAAGTCTCTATTTCGTTCGCTACGAGATCGTGGAAGAACCGGGTCATTTTCTCGAAGTCGCAACCACGCGACCTGAAACCATCATGGCCGACACGGCGATGGCTTTTCATCCAAACGACGAGCGATACGTCAGTCTCCTCGGCAAACACGCATGGCGTCCACTCGCGCGCGAGAAAATTCCCATCATCGCCGACGAAGGAATCGATCCGGAATTCGGCACCGGTGTTTTGAAAGTGACGCCGGCTCACGATGCCGTGGATTTCGAGATCGGCCAGCGCCACGATCTGCCAATTGTCGATGTGCTGCATCCGGATGGACGCATCAATTGTCCGACAGAACCGGAGTTGAACGGGCTAGACCGATTCGAAGCGCGAAAAAAAGCCGCGGAGCTATTGCAGGCGAGGGGAGCGCTGGCCAAAACCGAGCCGTATGAAAACAATGTTGGGTTCAGCGATCGCAGCGATGTGCCGATTGAGCCACGTATCAGCGAGCAATGGTTCCTGCGCTACCCAAAAACAAAAGAAGCGCTCGCCGTAGTGCGCGATCACCTCATCCGCTTCTTTCCCATGCACTGGGAAAAAGTTTACGCTCAATGGCTGGAGAACATCCGCGATTGGTGCATAAGCCGGCAGGTGTGGTGGGGCCATCGGGTACCGGCTTGGTACAGAGTAACGCGACCGTCTCGGTTGCGTGAAGAACAAGATCGCAAGCCAGATGCTCGCGCTACTTTTATGGGATTCGACGAATTCGCCGACGTTGATATTACACGCCGCCACTTGCCGCATTGGAGACAAGAAAACAAAACATACTTCGTCACCTTTCGACTTGGTGACTCGATCCCGGCAACGAAACTTTCCCAGCTGGAATCGGCGCGGCAATCATGGCTAAAACATAATCCAGAGCCCTGGACTGACACGCAGCGCGAGGAATATTATAAGCGGTTTTCAGCAAAGCTTGACGAATGGCTTGATGCCGGCAGCGGCTCATGCGTTCTAAAGGATGAACGCGCAGCCAAGATTGTCGCAGACGCGTTGAATCATTTTGACGGTGAACGCTACAAGCTTGGCGCGTGGGTAGTGATGCCGAATCACGTTCACGCGATCGTGACGCCGCTCGCAACACGCGATCTAAGTGAAATTTTGCATTCATGGAAGTCGTACTCGGCGCATGAGATCAACAAGCTACTTGGGCGCGCAGGTCAGCTGTGGCAACGCGAGACTTACGGCCACATCATCCGAAACGAACGCGCGCTTTTCAAAGTTCAGGAATACATCGAGCGCAATCCTGAAAAAGCTGGAATTGAAGTAACGCATGCGTCTCGCTTGCGCGACGAGGAAGAACGCAAGCCAGAGGCTCATGTTCCTATGCGGGATCAAGACACACGCAAGCCGGAGACTCGCGCTACCATTTATGTGGGCATCGAGCCGCCGCCCGATCCGCAGAATTGGGTGCACGATCCGGATACGCTCGATACATGGTTTTCATCTTGGCTTTGGGCTTATGAGACGATGGATGACGAGACACGGAAGAAATTTTATCCGACCAGCGTGCTCGTCACGGCACCGGAGATCATTTTCTTCTGGGTGGCGCGCATGATCATCGCGGGGCTTGAGTTCAGGCCGGGTAAATCGAATCGCGATAAAGACAATATTCCGTTTCGCGACGTGTACTTCACCGGCCTTATTCGCGACAAGCTAGGCCGAAAAATGTCGAAGTCGCTTGGTAATTCGCCTGATCCACTCGAGTTGATCGACAAATATGGCGCCGACGGCTTGCGGTTTGGCCTGATGCGCATCGCGCCCAGCGGTCAGGACATTCGCTACGACGAAAAACCAATCGAAGAGGGCCGCAATTTCGCTACGAAACTCTGGAATGTTGCCCGTTTACGACAAATGCATGGGCGGACCCCGAATGCTTTCGGGGCAAAAATCGACAACAAGCATCTGTCGATCTATGCGATCGAGGTGCTTTCGCGACTAAACGAGACGATTGATGCGATCGACGCGGCGTATCATGATTATCAATTCAACGCGGTCGCACAGCGCCTCTATGATTTTGTCTGGAGCGATTATTGCGATTGGTTTGTTGAAGCGGCCAAGACCGAAATCTTCGGGGAGGACGAGGCGAAGAAGAAATCTACGCTGGCCACAATGGATTTTGTGCTCTCGGCTACCTTGCGATTGCTTCATCCTTTTATGCCGCACATCACTGAAGAGCTGTGGTCGCTGCTGGGTTTTGGAAAGGGCTCAATTCAATTTGCCGCCCCCCCACAAAAGATGGCGCTGGACGGTGTAACCGATGTTCCAGGCAAACGCGAACTTGTCTCGGCCATTTACCAAACGGTGCAGGCCGGGCGAAATCTTCGTGCGGAATCCAAGCTTCAGTCGAACAGGAAGATAGACTTTATTTTACGCACAGATCAGACATTGATTTTCGAGCAGCTTCCGACCTTAACACGGCTGTTGAATGCCGAAGAGGTGAGGATAGATCGCAAGTATCAGGCCCCGGCTGGCAATCCTATGTCGGTCACACCCCTCGGCGAGATTTTTCTAGCCGTCGCCGCAACCGACAAGGCGCGAGAACGAGAGCGGCTGGATAAGGAAATTGGAAAAATTGAGAACGAATTGCGAAGTGCAGAGAACAAATTGAAAAACCAATCCTTTGTTGATCGCGCCCCGGCGGCAGTGGTGGACGAGTATCGGAAACGCCTGAAAAATCTCAGCGCACAACTGGCAACGTTGAGACGAGCGAGGGAAGACCTGAATTAAAAAACTACTTTGTGCCGGTCGATTTTTGCGCCGCGCCGTTGGAAGAATTCTTTTAGGTCAGGCGTGTAGAACGTTCCGTCGTATTCCTGGTTTAGTTCGAGCCAGACGCGACCTCGCGGCGTTAGATGTTTCGCCAGATCGTCGAGAAAAAACTCCCATTCAGGCACGCCCCACACATTGGTCTGTTTATGACGATTAAAGCAGATTAGGAACGCCGTGATCAGGTCAAATTTCCCCAGGGCGTCGGGCAGAGGATCAAAGGCGTTGATTTGCCAGATCACACGGCGCACGCCGAGCAGTCGCGTAAGGTCGCCAAACATGGGGAGCTCATCCAAATCGAGCCCGAGCCCCTGGTGACCGAGTAGCTGAGCGATGTAAAGGAAGTATCCTGTACCGCAGCCAAGATCGAGAATTCGCTTCGGGCGCATCAGATCGATTTCGATCTCGCGAATCCGGCGAATGTTGATGTCGATCCATCGCTCGAGATCCAGAAATTTGGGCCAGTCCACTGTGGGACCTTCAACGGCGTAGCGCTGGCGAATTTGCTCGAAACCCTGGGGATCGATCGTTTCGATAACTCGCTTCGTCTCGAGTTGAAAACGGTTCGGCGACAGAAACCTGAGCGTGTGCCTTCTTGCGCTAGCCAAGGTTTCGCCATTTACAAGCTTCCAAAGTTTATGGGGAAGTTTCTTGAGTCTTCGCACTGGAGGATAGATCACAGCTTGTAGCGCAGCGCAACAATTTCCACTAAACTGCGAATGAAATGAGTTGGTGGAAAAAGGCGCTCTGGGTTGTCGTCTCCGCGCTGGGCGTGTGGGCGATGGTCCGCCTGGCGCTCTCCCGCGGCGAACAGATCAGCGCTCTCTGGATCGTTCTGGCTGGGTTTTGCGCGTCGTCCGTCAGCTACCGTTTTTACAGCAAATGGCTGGCGACAAAGGTGCTCGTGTTGAATGAGGAGCGCGCGACCCCGGCAATCCTTCAAAATGACAATAAGGATTATGTGCCGACGAATCGATGGATGGTTTTTGGACACCATTTTGCGGCGATTGCCGGACCTGGGCCTCTGGTTGGACCGGTGCTGGCTGCACAATTCGGGTTCTTGCCCGGGACGCTCTGGATTCTGATCGGTGCGACGCTCGGCGGAGGCGTGCACGATATGATTGTT
>DATEZD010000027.1:0-6506 GCA_035255865.1 Candidatus Udaeobacter sp. | reverse complement strand
ACGCCGCCGGCAAAGCTTGACAGTTCCTCGGTAAAACTTTCCGCCGACGCAAGCTGGCTGGTCTGCGAGAGAATCTGCATCCCCGGCGGCGCAAACTTGCAATTGGAATTGCCAGTATCGACAGGCAGCCAGCCAGCGAACACGGAACTCTTCGCGCGTTATCGGCGTTTGCTGCCGCAAAACTTGCCGGGAGCGAACGTGGCGACGGCCGATTGGAGTCGAGTTGAGTCCGATCTTCGTCTGAAGATCACGAGTGAAACTTTGGCAAATTATCCGGCAGTCGATTTTTTCCCGTTGCCGGAACAGAGCACCGTTGTCGGCCATCCAAGAATCGAATCGCGGAACAAAAATGAAATTGTGTTTCACATTCCGATTGAGTCGTCGGAGAAAACTTTGTCGTCCATGGCAGGCCTTATCGTCTTTTCGCATCAGCCAAACGGGGAGGATCGTGCGGCGTGGCAGCTTACAACTTCGTCAGCTGTTGCGGCGGCTCGCCCGGCGCCGACGCGTGGAGTTTTCACTTTTTTGCTCTTCGGCTTTATCGGGGGCATCATTTTAAATCTGATGCCGTGCGTGTTGCCGGTGATCTCGCTGAAGATTTTTGGATTCATCCAACAGGCGGGCCAGAGCCGGCAAAAAATCTTCCGGAGCGGAATCGCGTTTACGACTGGGATTTTCGGCTGGTTCCTCGCGCTTGCGCTGCTCCTGATCGCGCTTAAGGCCGCCGGGCGCGACGTCACTTGGGGCGGATTTCAATTTACCAATGCGTATTTCGTTCTCGCGCTGAGCGTGATCGTCCTCGTATTTGCCCTGAATCTTTTTGGTGTGTTCGAAATTTCATTGCCGCAAAGTATGACACGCGGGTTGCTTTCGACGACCGAACGCAAAGACGATCTCGGTTCATTTTTCCAAGGCGTGTTTGCCACTGTGCTGGCCACGCCGTGCACTGCGCCGTTTCTCGGCACCGCCCTGGGGTTCGCCTTTACGCAGTCGGCGACAATTATCCTGGCAATGTTCATCGCCGTCGCTGCAGGGATGAGCGCGCCGTACCTGGTGTTGAGTGCGCAACCTGCCTGGCTGCGGTTTCTGCCAAGACCTGGCCCGTGGATGCTGCACGTGAAGCAGTTCATGGGCTTTCTGCTGCTGGCCACGCTGCTGTTTCTTCTTTATGTGCTCGGTGCCCAGCGCGGTCTGGAAGGGGCGATCTGGGCGAGTTGTTTCCTGCTGGTAGTTAGTGTCGCGTGCTGGATGAAAGGCGCGTTCGTTGTGCCAACAGCTTCTGTGCTCAAGCGAAGCGTCGTGCTGGTGCTCATGCTTGTGCTCGTGTTCGCGAGCGGCATTTATTTCATCGGGAACAAATTTTATGCGGCGAATATTGCTTCCGCTGACTCGCGACTCCGAGGCGATTGGCAGGCGTTCACGCCCGAACGGTTGCAAACGGAACTGGAGCAAGGCCGTTTCGTCTTCATCGATTTCACTGCGGCGTGGTGTCTCACCTGCAAATTCAACGAGGCTAATGTGCTTGAAAGCGCCGAGGTACGAGAGGCATTTCAACGTCGTGGCATCGTGAAATTAAAAGCTGATTGGACCAACGGCGATCCGGTGATCACGAAGTTATTGCAGCACTTTGGCCGGCCGGGTGTGCCTCTCTATGTGCTTTATCCGGGGAAAAACGAAGAGCCGATCGTTTTTCCGGAACTGCTCACTAAGGGCATGATGCTGGAGAAACTCGAGAGTACGTCGCGCGCTGTCGCTGCGCACTAATCCGTGCTGGAATGACGAAGCCCCACTGACGAAAGTACCGGGCTGGGGCGCGAGCGCCATTTCGGCTTTTGTCATTCGGCTTTGTTTCGTCATTCGTCATTCAAATTTCGTCATTTGGTCTTCCTCGTTGAATTTCGCCCGTTCCTTGCCAATGTGTTGATTGCGACAAAATTGAACTAATTTAACAACTACGCTTTCTAATCAGCCTATGAACACGAAACTAATCTTGACCATTGTCACATCATTGATCGCCACCGCAGTCTTTGCCTTCGATCCGCCCCAGGTAGGAAGCGCTGCGCCGGATTTTTCTGTCACCGACGCGAAAGGCAAGACGCACTCGCTTTCGGAATACAAAGGCAAGTATGTCGTGCTGGAATGGTTTAATCCGGAATGTCCGTTCGTGAAGAAGCACTACGGCGGCGGCAACATGCAAAAGTTGCAGGATGAGTATACGGGCAAGGGCGTTGTCTGGCTCACGATCGATTCGAATGCGCCCGGCACCGAGGGTAATCTGACGCCGGAGGAGGCGGAAAGGGTTACGACCGAGTGGAAGACGCACCAGACCGCGTTGCTACTCGACCCGGAAGGTAAAGCTGGTCGCGCTTATGGCGCCAAGAACACGCCTAATATGGTGATAATCAATCCGGAGGGAAAAATCGCCTACGAAGGAGCGATCGACAGCAAAGCGACACCAAATCCCGCGGATATTCCCAACTCTACGAACTATGTTAAAGCAGCGTTAGATGAGTCCCTGGCAGGCAAACCCGTTACCACGCCACAAACAAAGCCGTACGGCTGCTCGGTGAAATACAAGTCGTCCTAGAGCCGGTTTGTTGTTTGTAAAAAGTTTCGAAGCGGCGGTCAAAGCGGCCGCCGCTTTTGTTTACGCGTCGGCATTCAGTTCAGGCTCGGCTCGGGGAGAGGCGTAATATCAGGCGCACGACTGGCATCGGCATCAGCCGAGTTAGAAACATTGCAAGCTTCATTGCAAAGCCGGGGATCACGAGCGGCCGGTCGCCTTCCAGTGCTGCCAGCCCCTCGCGTACGACTTGTGCGACCGGAACTTGGAGAAAGTCAGGGCCTGGGCCGGGCTTGACCTCCCGGCTCGCACGGCTGGCGACTTCTTGAAATTCCGTGTGCACGGGACCGGGGCACACAGCACATACGCTGACGCCTGCTCGCCGGAGCTCTGCCCGCAGCGCTTCAGAGAAGCTTGTGACGTAAGCCTTGGTGGCGGCGTAAACGGCGTTGCCAGGGATCGGAAGAAAGCCGGCGGACGAGCTGACGTTTAGGATACCGCCGCGCCGTTTCACGACCATTTGCGCAAGCAAACGCCGAGTGAGTGAAGTAAGCGCCGCTACGTTTACGAGCAGCATCTGCTGGTTGCGAATGGGATCGCTCGTCGCAAAGGGACCGCTATCGCCGAGCCCGGCATTGTTAATTAAAAGATCGACATCGATCTTATCACGCGCCAGCGAATCGATCAGGAATTCGATTTGCGTTTTGTCGGCGAGATCGACAACGCGAACATGGACGTTCAGGTTTGGATTTCGGTTCAACAATTCGTCGCGTAAATCGGCTAAACGTTCGCTTCGGCGTGCAACGAGAACAATTGTGCGCGCACGGTTGGCAAGTTGTCGGGCAAATTCGCAGCCGATGCCAGAAGAAGCGCCCGTGATCAGCGCACTGCAATCATTGAGTTTCATCGTGGGGAAGGAGCGAGCGAATTGTCTGTCTTCGCTAGTGCTGTCAGCTCGCGTCCTGTCAGTACGCGCCAATGCCCCTGTGGCAAATCGCCCAGCCGAAGATTTCCGATTCGGACGCGGCGAAGATGTTTGACGCGGTAGCCAACGGCTTCAAACGTACGACGAATCTGCCGATTTATTCCCTGCTGCAACACAACTCGTAAACGCGTGGGCGACACTGAATGAACACGCGCGATTTTGGCTCGCTGGCCATCGAGAAAGATTCCACGCAACAGCTTCGGCGCGAGCGCTGGGTCCCACGCCCGATCCAGCGTCACCTCGTATTCCTTATCGGTCTTATAACGCGGATGGGTAAGGCGCTGTGCGAGTTCGCCATCATTTGTGAGAAGAAGCAAACCCTCAGTTTGCGCGTCCAGACGCCCTATGTTGAAGAGTCGGGAAAATTTCTTTGGAAGCAGGTCAAACACAGTGTCTCGCGTCTGCTTATCTTTTCGGGTCGAAACAAATCCCGCTGGTTTATACAGCATGATCGTAAGCGCCGGAGCGACGCGAACAAGTTTGCGATCGACCTTGACGTGGTCATGTGCGCTGGGCTGTGCGCTGAAGTTTGTGCAGACTTTACCGTTGATGGTGACGCGACTCGTTGCGATCAACTCATCACAATGTCGGCGCGATCCGACGCCAGCGGCTGCGAGAAAACGGTTGAGGCGCATCGTGGTTGAGGCGTTGAGCGGTTGAAAGGTTGAGGAGGGATCACTGCCTGCCTGCTCAACCACTCAACTTCTCAACCACTTAACCGGTTTAAACGTCTGGCTTCGTTTTCGGCAGGCCGATGACTTTGCTGCCTTGCTTCCACTGACCGCGCTTCTTTAGAAGCTCGACACGCTCGAAGCGTTTCAGCACATTGCGTCTGGCGGCGATCGTGCTTGCCCCTTTTAAACTGCGATGTTGCGACATAAATCTCTTCTCTCGCGAAATGAGCCGGCACATTAAGCCCGCCTCCGGACTTTTCAAATATAGATCGCTCGTCCCTTGCCTCCCGAACGCGCTTTATAGCTGGTTACCAAGCACCACGTACGTCCCCGACGTGATGAGCTGGTGATAAATGTGAAAACGGCTGGTTAATAGCTGCTTCCAGTATTCCGCCCGGCTTTGCTCCACGATGAGATAAACCGCATCGGGTTGACCCCATTTCTTTAAGACCGCGTCTTCATTCAGGAAAATATCGACTGGGGGCGTGCCGAGCGGGGCCGCTCTCTGGCGGTTTTGATTAACAAGAAAGAACTTCCGGTTCAGATAAAAGATAAGGCTACTGCTTTCGTCGAGCGGCCCTTCAAAAATCGTATCGCCGGCTGCGTCGAGGCGCGTATTTAGAAATCGGGCTACATCGGCGAGTGAAAAATAGGGCGCGGTCCGCGCGACCCCTTCCATCATGCTGAGCCCAATTGGAACCATCGACGCAGCCAGGGCGATTGCAGCGAGTTTCGTACGCCGTTTGAAAATAAAGTAAAGTGCTACCAGCGAGAAAAGCACGAGCGAGCTACCGGTCATCGCCACCAATGGTCGTAGTGCCAGCCAGGCTGACATCGGCATATCGTGTAATGCCTTCCAAGCGGTCCAGCGTGTATCCATCGTCCCCCAGTTTCCATTCAAAGAGCGGGCGGCCCCGGCAAGGAAGAATGTCGCCGCGCTGCTCATCAAGCCGGTGAGACCAACTGCGATTGCGCCTGCAATGCGCCACCTCTGTGGCATCCGGTCCCATGCGACTGCTGCCCAGAGCGCAAACGCGCTCCACATGCTCATTGAGTAATAATCCTGCCGTTGCCCGAGAAAGAGCAGCGGGACAAAAACGACGCCCATCCAGCAAAGCGGCAATGCCTCGGCGAAATTGATCTCAGGCGGCCGCATCACGCGGCGCCAGGCGAACATCACTCCGGGGAGCAGCGCGATCGACCACGGAAACCACCAGGCCAAATGCATGAGTACAAATTGATAGGCAGGCACGCCCAGGTAATCATGCGTTTCGTCTGAAAGCCCGCGTAGATGACCTAGCCACTCCGAGCTGAGTAAACGAGGAAAATAACCCGGAAAATGCAATTCCGCCCAAATATGCCAGGGGGCAACGATTAAAAGAAAGATTGCCAGATATTCCCATCGCAAAAGCGCGCGATATCGCAGCCGTGCTTCGCGATAAAATATCGACAGGAAAAGAAAGATCGTCGCCGGATAAACAAGGCCGAGTAAACCTTTGGTGAGGCAAGCGAAGGCCGAGCAAATCCAAAAGCTAGCGAACCAAGCCCGGCGGTGATGTCGGCGCTGATAACCACACAACCCGCAGAAGATCGCACCCGCGATGAACGCGCTGACGAGCGGTTCGGGCATGACGATGCGCGCGAGCAAAAATGTGCCGCAGCAGCTGAGATAAATCAGACCGGCAATGAAGCCTCGCCAGTAGTCCGTGAGCTTTTCTCCAATCAAAAAAATCAGGGCAACCGAAGCGACCACCGCCAGCGCACTCGGGAGTCGCGCAGCGGCAGCGTTTATCCCAAAGAACTTGAACGAGACAATGATGAGCCAGTAGAGCAACGGCGGTTTTTGCAGACGCGGGATACCGTCGTTCGTTGGGAGGAGCCATTGATGGTTCTCGAGCATCTCGCGGGCCGCTCCGGCATATTGTCCCTCGGTCTGGCTGTACAGGTCGCCCGTACTGATCGTTGCCACGTGCAACAGCGCCGCTGAGGCAATTAGAATCGCAAACAACGCATGACGCGTCGGCGGCGGAGGCAGCGCCGGCGGCTCGAGCAGAGTTTCTTCCAAGCTTAAGCTGCGGACGCCTGCGGTCATTGAGCAGATTCCTCTCCAGAAATTCTGATCCGGCCTTCGTCTAAGGCGCGGTCGGCCGAGTGCTTTTTCTGGTATTCTTGCCAATGTTCAGGCAAACGCAGCAATTTTCCCGTGGGCATTTCGATCAGCGCGAGCATTTGACGGCATTGGGCAATCAACGTGCTGTCATCTGGTCGCGTGATTCGAAATGCG